>DVJN01000206.1 GCA_018716755.1 Candidatus Alectryocaccomicrobium excrementavium | reverse complement strand
CCTTGCTCATTGGGCTTACTTCGCGCTGTTTCGCGCACAGCGCGCGCGCTTCGTGCGCTTCCTCAATTCGCAATGGTCGTTCCGCTGCGCTCGCAGAGCTCGCTTGCGACCCTCCCTTGCTCATTGGGCTTACTTCGCGCTGTTTCGCGCACAGCGCGCGCGCTTCGTGCGCTTCCTCAATTCGCAATGGTCGTTCCGCTGCGCTCGCAGAGCTCGCTTGCGGCTCTCCCTGCTTCATTGGGCTTACTTCGCGCTGTTTCGCGCACAGCGCGCGCGCTTCGTGCGCCCCCGCCGTACACGCCGCCGGGGACGATTGAAACGCGAAAGGGCTTCGATCCCTTCGTCTCCCTTGCTCTCCCTTGGTTTTTTTACAGTCTGCGGGGAATCGTTGCTTTCCCAGAAAGGTGGACAACGGCATGAAGATCCTCATCATCCGGCACGGTGATCCGGACTATTCCATCGATTCGCTCACGGAAAAGGGCTGGCGGGAGGCGGAATTGCTCTCGCGCCGGCTCGCGCCGCTTAGTATCCGCGATTTTTACGTTTCCCCCCTGGGCCGCGCGCAGGACACCGCGCGCCCCACGCTGGAAAAAACCGGCCGGCAGGCCGAAACCCTGCCCTGGCTGATGGAGTTCCGCGGCCAGGTGTGGGATCCCTTCGGGCGCATGGAGCAAAAGAAGCACATTCCCTGGAATCTGATGCCCCAGTACTGGACGAAGTGCCCCGATCTGTTCGATAAGGACGCCTGGCTTACGCATCCCCTCCTTGCCTCCACGGGCGAAGTGCGGGAAGTGTATGAAGAGATTGGCACGGGGCTGGAAGAATTGCTCTTGCGCTATGGCTACGCGCGCGAGGGCATGATCTTCCGCTGCGAGCGCAATTCCCGCGATACCATCGCGCTGTTCTGCCATTTTGGCGCGGGGCTGGCCATCCTTTCGCATTTGCTGGGCGTGGCGCTGCCCGTGCTGTGGGGCGGCTTTTTCCTGCCCACCTCTTCGGTGACAACGCTCGTTACCGAGGAGCGCGTAAAGGGCGAGGTTTTCTTTAAGTGCATGCAGGTGGGCGATACTTCGCACCTGTACGCGGGCGGCGAGCCGGTTTCTTCTTCCGGCCTGTTCCCGGAAATTTACGGGGAATGAGGTGGAGCCATGGCACGCATTTGGATGAAAACCATCAAGAACCACAAAATCGTGGAAAACCGCACCGCGCCGTGCGAATTTGAAACCGCGCCCCAGGTGCTGGGCGAGCTGCTGCGCGAGGCGGATATCGCCCGCCCCCTGTGGCTGGATAAGCACCTGAAGGAGTGGGCGCGCTTCCAGCGCACCGCGTTTTTGCCGGAACACTTTGTGGAGGACGTGCGCTTCGACCGGCTGGAAATCGAGTTTTTGCCCGACGATGGCAAGACGCGCAGGAGCCAGGACCCCCGCAACGCCTTTTGAAAAGAATTTTTTATTGGAATAAGATAGAACTGCGTTCGATCATTGGGCAGAATTGCATGATTTTTGCGAAGGAATCCAGCATGTGCGGCGCGGCCGTAAAACCAGCATAAAATCCGCGCGCGGCGCCAAAATGGGGTTGATTCTTTATAGAAGTAGCGCTATAATCTGGGTTGCACGCGGGGAATGCCCGCGGGCAACCATATCACAGCAAGATGCGTCCTGCACGGCGCAGGGGAAAAGAGCGCGCCGGGTGCAGGGACGGGGAGGGATGGTATTTGAGCAAAAAGAGGCGAATTGCCGTGCTGTGCGTGGCAATTGCGCTGGTTGCCGCGCTGGCCGTGGGCGCCATTCTTGCAAACGACGGCGGCGAAGGAGAACCCATCAAGGAGCTCATGCTCGACGCCGTGTTGCACGAGAGCAACAAGGTGGCCTTTTTCGGCATGGAAGTCAACCCGGGGCTGATTTCGGCCTACGCGGTGACGGGGATTTTGCTGGTGGCCGCGGCGCTTTTGCGCGTGTTCGCGGTGCCGCGGTTCCGCCTGGTGCCGGGCAAGCTGCAACTGGTGCTGGAAACGGCCGTGGGCATGTTCGACAATTTGGCAAAGTCCAACAGCCCGCACCGCAACCGTTTCCTGGGCGCTTACGTATTTGGCGCGGGCGCGTACATCTTCGTGAGCACCATTTTTGAGCTCTCCGGCGCGCAGGCCATCACCACGGCGGGCCATTCCATCGCCCTGCCCGCCCCGCTTTCGGACATCAACGGCGCGATCGCCATGGGCTGCTTGTCGTATCTGGCGATTTTGTCCGGTGGCATTTTCAGCAATGGATTGCGCGGCGTGGGCCGCACGCTCAAGGAATTCTCGCTGCCGATTTCCATGAGCTTCCGTCTGTTTGGCGCGATGCTCAGCGGCCTGCTCGTTACCGAGCTGGTGTACGCCTATCTTCAGCTCAGCTTCGCGTTGCCGGTATTTGTCGCCGTGGTCTTTACGCTGCTGCACGCGGTGATCCAGACCTACGTTCTCACCATGCTTACCGCGCTGTTCTACGGCGAAGTGAGCGAACCCAGCGAAAAACACGCCAAAAAATCCGCGAAACCAATCGCACAGAAAGGATAGATCCGCCATGAAAACCATGATTTCCCGCATTGCCGCCGCCCTTCTGATTGCGCTGCTCGCCACTGGCGCGCTCGTCTTTGCCCTGGCCGAATCGGACAACAGTGAACCCGTATCCGCGCCGGAAACCGAAATTGCCACGATTGACACCCAGGAAACCCAGGCCGCCGAAAGCGCGGACGCGACCAGCTCCAAGGCCATGGCTGCCGCCATCGCCATCGGCGCGGCCGGCGCGGCTGGCGCCATCGCCATGGGTATTGCCATTGCCAAGTCTTCCGAGGGCATTTCCCGCCAGCCGGAAGCGGCGGAAAAGATCCGCACCGGCCTGATGCTCGGCCTGGTGTTCATCGAGACGGCCATCATTTACGCGCTGATCGTCGCCATCCTGATCATCTTCGTGTTGTAAGCAAAAGGAGAATCGCAAGATGAATGTGCCTCTGAATATCGACTGGCAGCAGATCCTTCTGCACGCGCTCAACCTGGTGATCCTGATTGCCGGGCTGTATCTGCTGCTGTTCAAGCCGGTGAAGCGGTTTATGGATGAACGCACGCAGAAATACCAGAGCATGGCGGACGACGCGGCCGCGAAGACCCGCGAGGCGGAAACGCTCTACGCGGAGTATCAGAACCAGCTCAAGGGCGCGGAGGATGAAATTCAGCAAAAGCATGCCGAGGGCATGCAGAAGGCCGAGGCCGACGCCCGCGAAGTGCTGGATGAGGCCCGCGCGCAGGCCAAGCGCATGCTGGTGCAGGCCAAGGAAAACGCGGGCCACGAGCGCGACCGCATTCTGGAGAGCGCCCGCAACGAAATCGCGCAGATGTCCATAAACGCCGCCCACAAGCTGCTGGACGGGTCCACATCGCAAACGCTGGATCAGTTCCTTGACGAGGCGGAAGGAAGGAAGAGCGATGAACAACCATAACGACCTGAAGGCGGTGCTTTTAAGCGCGCAGCGGCCCAATGACGCGCAGTGGGCGCGCATGGAAGCCTTTTTGCGCGGGCGCTATGGCGAGGCCGTGGAGCTCACCTGGCAGGAAGACGCGAGCACGCGCAACGGTTTCCGCCTGCAAGTGGGCCCCGACGAATACGACTGGACGCCCGAAGGCCGCCTGAAGCAGCTGGAAATGCGCATCCGCATGGCGGCCAACGGCGGCATGGGCGAGGACGTGATCCCGCTGATCCGCCAGGCCGTGGAGGATTTTGCGCCGCAGGTCATCCCGCAGACGACCGGCACCGTGCTCACCGTGGAGGACGGCATCGCCACGGTTTCCGGCCTGCCGAACGCTTTCTATGGCGAAATCCTGCTGTTTGCCGATGGCATCCGCGGCATGGTGCAAAACCTCGACCGCGACGAAATCGGCTGCATCCTCTTTGGCGACGACGCGATTGTGGAGCAGGGCAGCCTGGTCTATGGCACGGGCCGCGTGGCGGGCGTGCCCGTGGGCGAAAATTTCCTGGGCCGCGTGGTGGACGCGCTGGGCAGCCCCATCGACGGGCAGGGGCCCATCGAGGCCAGCCATTACCGCCCCATTGAATCCCCCGCGCCGGACATTATTTCCCGCCAGCCGGTCAACCAGCCCATGGAAACCGGCCTGCTGGCCATCGACAGCATGTTCCCCATCGGCCGCGGCCAGCGCGAGCTGATCATTGGCGACCGGCAAACCGGCAAAACCGCCGTGGCCCTGGATACCATCCTCAACCAGAAGGGCAAGGACGTCGTCTGCATTTATGTGGCAATCGGCCAGAAGGCCAGCTCGGTGGCGCAATTGGTGAACACCCTGCGCAAGAACGACGCGCTTTCCTACACCATCGTGGTGAACGCCTCCGCGAGCGACGCCGCGCCTTTGCAATACATCGCGCCCTACGCGGGCTGCGCCATGGGCGAATATTTTATGGAGGCGGGCAAGGACGTGCTGATCGTGTACGACGATCTTTCCAAGCACGCCGTGGCCTACCGCGCGCTGAGCCTGCTATTGGGCCGTTCCCCGGGCCGCGAAGCCTATCCGGGCGACGTGTTCTATCTGCATTCGCGCCTGCTCGAGCGCGCCGCGCACCTTTCGGATGAACGGGGCGGCGGCAGCATGACCGCGCTGCCCATCGTGGAAACCCAGGCGGGCGATGTTTCCGCCTACATTCCCACCAACATCATCTCCATCACGGATGGCCAGATCTTCCTGGAAAGCGACCTCTTTTTTGCGGGCCAGCGCCCGGCCGTGAACATCGGCCTGTCCGTTTCCCGCGTGGGTGGTGACGCGCAAACCCCGGCCATGAAGCGCGCTACGGGCTCTATCCGCCTGGATTTGGCCCAGTACCGCGAGATGGAAGTGTTCACGCAGTTCTCCAGCGATCTGGATGAAAGCACGCGCCAGCAGCTGCGCTATGGCGAAGGGCTGATGTATCTTTTGCGGCAAAAGCAATACCATCCCCGCAAGCAGCACGAGCAGGTTCTTCTGCTGCTCGCGGCGCAGGCGCATCTGTTTGTGGATGTGCCGCTGGGGGAAATCGCGGAAGTTTCGCAGAAGATGCTGCGCCATGCCGAGCAGGCGGACGCCGCTCTCTGCCAGAAGATCGACCAGGTGGGCGTTTTGCAGCCCGAAGAGCTCAAGCGCCTGCGCGATGTGTGCGCCGAATTCTTTGCCGGAAGCGCCGCGCGGCAAAAGGCGGGGCGGTGATCTGCCATGCCCAATGCCCGCGACATTCGCGCCCGCATCAACAGCATCCGCGAAACGCGCAAAATCACCAACGCCATGTATCTGATCTCGTCCACCAAGATGCGCAAGGCCAAGCGGGAATGGGATCAGACGCGCCCCTATTTCCAGGCGCTGCAGGCGGAGGTCAAGCGCATTTTCCGCACGGCGGATAATGTGGAAAGCCGGTATTTTTATCCGCTGGAGGACGAGCCGCCGCTCAACGGCACCTATGGCTGCCTGGTGATCACCGCGGATAAGGGGCTGGCCGGCGCGTATAACCAGAATGTGCTCAAAGAGGCGCAGCATATGCTCGATACCCACCCGGATACCAAGCTGTTCGTGGTGGGCGAATATGGGCGGCAGTATTTTATGCGGCACAACATCCCCATTGAGCGCAGCTTTCTTTACACGGCGCAAAATCCCACCATGCAGCGCGCGCGCGAAATCACCGCCGAGCTGCTGGAACGGTTTGAAAGCGGCGAGCTGCAAAAGATCTATGTCATCTATACGGACATCAAGAACAGCCTGGCCGAAAACGTGAATTCCGCGCGCATGCTGCCCTTTCACCGCTCGGTGTTTACCGCGCCCGCGGGCGAAAAAAAGGTGCAGGAGCCCTTTGAATTTTATCCGTCGGTTACGGGCGTGCTCAACAACATCGTGCACAGCTATGTTTCCGGCTACATTTACAGCGCGCTGATCGACAGCTTCTGCAGCGAGCAGAACGCGCGCATGAGCGCCATGAGCACGGCCAACGAAAACGCCGAGAAAATGCTTTCCAGCCTGGCGCTGGAATACAACCGCATCCGCCAGGCGGCGATCACGCAGGAAATCACCGAAGTGGCCGCCGGCGCGCGCGCGCAGCGGCTGCGCAAAGCCGCCAACACCGAAAAGCGAGGGGATACACCATGAACGCAGGCAAAATCGTGGCCATTGCAGGCCCCGTGGTCGATGTGGAATTCCGCGATTGCGCGCTTCCCAAAATTCGCGAAGCCCTTACCGTAGAGGTTCGCGGGCATACGTATGTGATGGAAGTGGCGCAGCAAATCGGCGACGATACTGTGCGCTGCATCGTGCTGGCCCAGAGCGAATACCTCGCGCGCGGCATGAAGGTCACGGCAACCGGGTTTGGCATTCGCGTGCCCGTAGGGGAAAAAACGCTGGGGCGCATGTTTAACGCGCTGGGCGAACCCATCGATGGCGGCGAGCCCTTTCCGGCGGACGCGCAGCGCTGGGAAATCCACCGCAAGGCGCCCGCCTTCTCCGAGCAGCGCCCCACCGTGGATATTCTGGAAACCGGCATCAAGGTGGTCGACCTGCTGGAGCCCTATCCCAAGGGCGGCAAAATCGGCCTGTTTGGCGGCGCGGGCGTGGGCAAGACGGTGCTCATCCAGGAGCTGATCCACAACGTGGCCATGGAGCACGGCGGCTATTCCGTGTTCACCGGCGTGGGCGAGCGCAGCCGCGAGGGCAACGACCTGTGGCGCGAAATGGCGCACAGCGGCGTGGCGGATAAGACCGCGCTGGTGTTCGGGCAGATGAACGAAGCCCCGGGCGTGCGCATGCGCGTGGCGCTTTCTGGCCTGACCATGGCGGAATACTTCCGCGATCAGGCGCACAAGGACGTGCTGTTGTTCATCGATAACATCTTCCGCTTTGTGCAGGCGGGCAGCGAGGTTTCCACGCTGCTGGGCCGCATGCCTTCCGCCGTGGGCTATCAGCCCACGCTGGCCACGGATATGGGCACGCTGCAGGAGCGCATCACGTCCACTTCCAATGGTTCCGTCACATCCGTGCAGGCGGTGTATGTGCCCGCCGACGACCTGACCGACCCCGCCCCTGCGACGACTTTTACCCACCTTGACGCGACAACAGTGCTAAGCCGTAAGATTGCGGAG
>DVJN01000205.1 GCA_018716755.1 Candidatus Alectryocaccomicrobium excrementavium | reverse complement strand
CCGCGCGGCGGCGCTCGTTTCCGGGTGCAGCCCGATGTTTCTGGTGGGTGGCGTGGGCATGGCCATGCTCGGCTCGCACGCCGCAGGTCTGGCGCTGATGGGGGCACAGCTGGGCGCGCTCATTTTGGGCGGGCTGTTTATGCGATTTTGGCCGGTACGCGAGGGAAGCATGCCCCGGCCACAGGCGGGAGATTTTAAGGACGCCGTGAGCTCCATTTTGGGCGTGTGCGGCAATATGGTGGTGTTTTCCGTGGGCGCAGCGCTGCTCACGCAATCCCTTTCCGGCGCGCCCCGGGTGGCGGTGCGGATGGTGGCGGAGTTGGCGATGGGCATGCAGGCGGGAAGCGGCGCGGGCCTTCCCCTTCCCCTGCTCGGCGCGCTCGCAGGTTTCACGGGCGTTTGCATCGTGTGGCAGAATGCCGCCGTTTTACGCGATTGTGGCATAGGGATGCGCGCGCTGTTGCCCGTGAAGCTGTTGCACGCGCTGCTGTGCTTCGCCCTGTGCCTGCCAGCATCCGCCATTCCTGGGCCGGCGCGGGCGGTTTTCTCGCCCGCACATCCCGCTACCGCACTTTTGCCCGATTCCTTTGCGGCTTTAACGCTTCTTGCGCTGGCAATTGCCGGGAATTTGTGGTATAATCGCAAAAGAACGCTATAGCGAGGTGATTGCATGGCTCTTTTGCATACGGATTTTTATTCCGAGTCGCTGGGCATGTGCATGCAGGCGGATGTAATTCTGCCCGAGGAAACGCACGGCCAGATCGGCATGGAGGGAAAGGCCGCGGACACGTATCCCACGCTTTATCTGCTGCACGGTATGAGCGACGACCAGACCATCTGGCAGCGGCGCACGTCCATCGAGCGCTATGCCGCGGAAAAGGGCATCGCGGTGGTGATGCCGAACGTCCATCTGAGCTGGTATACGGACATGAAGTTCGGTTTCCGCTACTGGACCTATGTTTCCGAGGAACTGCCCAGGCTGTGCCGCATGCTGTTTCCGCGCATGTCCAGGCGGCGGGAGGATACCTTTGTGGCGGGGCTTTCCATGGGCGGCTATGGCGCCATGAAATGCGCTCTGCGCGCCAGCGACACCTTTTCCTGTGCTGCGTCGCTCTCTGGCGCGCTGGACATCGTTTCCCACCTGGAAGGCCAGCCGGAAAACGGCCTGTTTTACGACATCTTTGGCACCAGTGAGGAAGCAAAGGGTTCGTTTAACGACCTGTTTGCCGCGGCGAGCGAGCTGAAGGAATCCGGCAAGCCATTGCCCAAGCTGTATATCTGGTGCGGCACCGAGGATTTCCTGTATGAGCACAACGTGCGGATGCGCGCGCACCTGGAAAAGCTGGGATACGACCTCACCTATGAAGAGTCCAGCGGCGATCACCAGTGGAAATACTGGGATGCAAAGATCCAGACCGTGCTCGACTGGCTGCCGCTGGGAAAGGAGGAAGCGTAATATGGTGCTCATTCACGCCGGATATTTTTCGCACGAGCTGGGCATGTGCATGCAGAGCGACGTGCTTTTGCCCCAGTCGGAGGGGCCGCACCGCGTGCTGTGGCTGCTGCACGGCGCGAGCGATGATGAAACCGCCTGGCAGCGCCGCACGTCCATTGAGCGCTATGTCGAGGGCACGGGCCTGGCCGTGGTCATGCCCTGCGGGCACCTGAGTTCCTATGTGAACATGGCGCATGGCGGCAAATATTTTTCCTATATCGCGGATGAGCTTCCCACCATCATGCGCGGCTTCTTTTCGCTGAGCGATAAGCGGGAGGACAACTTCATCGCGGGCCTTTCCATGGGCGGCGCGGGCGCGCTGCGCATCGGCATCGCGCGGCCGGAGAACTACTGTGCCATCGGTTGCTTCTCCGCCAGCGTGGACAACCGCCGCCGCGATATGCCGGGCCGCACCAGCCGCCGCTATGGGTTGACCTATGGCGACGCGCCCATCGAGGGCACGGAAAAGGATACGCGTGGCAATGTGCATAAACTGCTGCAAAGCGGAAAGCCGGTTCCGCGCATCTATCACGCCTGCGGCAGCGAGGATTTCCTGCTGGAAAACGCCCGCGAAACCAGGGCTTTCTTCGAATCGCTGGAGGGCAATCCCTTCGATTATCAGTATGAGGAAATGCCCGGCGCGCACACCTGGGATTTTTGGGATGCGCGCATCCAGGATTTCCTGCGGTACATCCACGTGAAGTAAACCAATACAGCTATATCAAAGTGGACAAAGGAGCGTATCATATGGCATTTCGCACGCGATTTGCGCCCAGCCCCACGGGGTATTTGCACCTGGGCGGCCTGCGCACCGCGCTTTACACCTATCTGCTCACGCGCCGCAACCACGGCACGTTCGTTTTGCGCATTGAGGACACCGATCAGGAGCGCGAGGTGCCCGGCGCGGTGGAAAAGATTTACGCCAGCCTTGCGGCGGCGGGTCTGAACTACGACGAGGGGCCGAACGTTGGCGGCGATTATGGGCCGTACATTCAGTCCCAGCGCAAGGATCTGTACCTGCCCTATGCGCAGCAGCTGGTGGAATCCGGGCACGCCTATTATTGCTTCTGCACGCGCGAGGAGCTGGATGAACGCAGGCAGAAGGCCGCGGAGCGCGGCGAAACCTTCAAGTACGATAAGCATTGCCTGCACCTCTCGCGCGAGGAGCGCGAGGCCAAGCTTGCCGCGGGCGTGCCATATGTCATCCGCTTCAACATGCCCACGGAGGGCACGGCAGGATTCGACGACCTGCTCTATGGCCGGCTGGACGTGGACTGCTCCACGCTGGATGACATCATTCTCATCAAGGCGGACGGTTTGCCGACCTACAACTTTGCCAACGTGGTGGACGACCATCTGATGGCCATCACGCTGGTGACGCGTGGCACGGAATACCTCTCCAGCACGCCCAAATATAATCTGATCTACGAGGCGCTGGGCTGGGAGCCGCCCAAGTACCTGCATTTGCCCACCGTGATGGCAGACGCGACCCGCAAGCTCTCCAAGCGCTATGGCGATCCCTCGTTTGAGGATTTGCTGGACATGGGCTATCTGCGCGACGCGATCATCAATTTCATCGCCCTGCTGGGCTGGAGCCCGCGCAACGAGCGCGAGCTTTACACCATGGCCGAGCTGGAGGAAATTTTCGATGTGGAGGGCCTGAACAAGTCGCCCTCGCTGTTCGATATGCAAAAGCTCACCTGGTTCAACGCGGAATATATGCGCAAGCTGCCCTTTGAGGAGTATCTGCGCCTGGCCACGCCGTGGTTTGAAAAGGTGCTGGAGCCCGGAAAGTTCGATTTGCGCCGCCTGGCGGAGCTCACGCAGAGCCGCACCGAGGTGCTCAACCGCCTGCCGGAGATGGTGGATTTCCTGGCCAAGCTGCCGGAATTCGATAACGAGCTGTACACCCACAAGAAGATGAAAACCAATCCGGAAATCGCCAAAGACGCGCTCGCCTGGGTGCTGCCCGTGCTGGAAGGCGTGAGCGAATGGACGGAGAGCGCGCTGCACGACACCATCATGGCAGCCATCGCCGGGTCCGGCCGCAAGAACGGACAGGTGCTCTGGCCGCTGCGCATTGCCATTTCCGGCCGCGCGGCCACGCCCGGCGGCGCGGTGGAGATCATGTATCTTCTGGGCCGCGAGGAAACCCTCGCACGCGTGCGCCATTCCCTGTCCCGCCTATGAAATTGTACGATGCGTTTTTTGCGCTCGCGCGGCGCGGCGCCTTCCGCTGGATGGGCGACCGCGCCTTCCTGCGCCTGCAATACCGCCTGAAGCGCAAAAAGTCCTTGCGACTCAATCCGCCCCAAACCTATGGCGAGAAGCTGCAATGGCTCAAGCTGTACGATCGCCAGCCCGTCTATACGCAAATGGCGGATAAAATCGCCGCGCGCGATTTTGTGGCTGCGCGCGTGGGCGAAAAATATCTTATCCCGGAAATCGTCCGCTATAGCCGCGCGGAGGACGTGGATTGGGCCGCGCTGCCGCGGCGCTTCGCGCTCAAATGCGCGCACGGTTCCTCAGCGAATATCCTCTGCCGCGATAAGGAAGCGCTGGATATCCCCGCCGCACAGAAAAAAATCGCCGCCTGGATGCGGCGCAACTGGTTTTGGGCCAGCCGCGAATGGCCGTATAAAAACATTCCCCACCGCATCCTGGTGGAGAAATTCCTGGAAAGCGAAACCGATGTGCCGCGGGATTATAAAATCCTCTGCTTTTCCGGCGAGCCGAAGTGCATCATCGTGGATTTCGACCGCTATACCCACCACACCCGCAATTATTATGATTTGAATTGGCAGCGGCTCCCCGTGATCAACCGGCACCCAAACTATAAGGGCGCGGTTCCGCCGCCAAAGTGCCTGGAAGAGATGCTTTCGGTCGCCCGCGCGCTGTCGCGGGGCGTGCCGCATTTGCGCGTGGATCTTTATGAAGTGGATGGGCGCGTGTATTTTGGCGAGATGACGTTCTTCCATGGCTATGGCATGGAAGAGTACCGGCCGGAATCGTTTGAATACGAAATGGGCGGCTGGATTGCGCTGCCGGGAGAAAAAGCATAGCGCCGCAATGGACGTGGGCGATTGCGGCGCTATGCGGTATGCTTCCTATTTATTCCCGCCCACCAGCACGCTCTTGGCCGGGGAGCCGCGGTCTTCCATTTGCGCCTGGCGGCGCTCAAGCACGGCCAGCGCGATTTCCACGTCTTCGTCCACTTCTTCGGGCGTCAGGCATCCAACGGTCACCATGTCGCAGGGGCGCAGCGTGGCGTAGGAGAAGCTCAGGCCCACAAAGGGTGTCACCCGGCCCGCGGCCATGGACTTGATGGTCATCACGGGCCTTTTTGCGCCCCAGATGATCCGGTTCACGCCTTCCACCTCGAGCTGCATCAAAAAGCCCGCGCAGTTGTACAGCTGGATATAGGTCTCCACGTCGTATTCGTTTTCATCGGAATAAATGATCAATTCCGGCATGTGCGCGGACAGGCCGGGAAGCATACCCGCGTCGCGGATCATGGAAAGATAATCCGGCAGGCGCGGAATCTGGCCCAGGTTTTTGTTCACGAGCGCTTCCGCGCTGGTGTGGTGGATCAGGCAAAAGTCCGCGCCCGCCTTGGCGCAATCGCGGATCTTCTGCCCTGCCTCGGCGCGCGCGGCGGCGTTGTCGTCCACATTGATGGTGGGCGTATCAATGCGGATGATGCGCTTGCCGAGCTTCTGCTCCGCGTCGTTCAGGGCGTCCATCAGCGGTTGCGAGGAGGTGATGGGGGCCATCAGCGCGTCGATGCCATATTTGGCGAAAGCACAGATGATCTCGCACATGGCCTTTGCGTTGCCGTTCCGCTCGAGGATCATGTGGTTCATGGGGTGCGTCTTGTGGCTGAAGCCCAACAGCCAGTTGCTGCCGATCAGCATGCGCGGCAGGGAAAGGCCGCCCACCTGCGTGCGGGGAAACTGCGGGTATTGGGGCATGGGGATCCCTCCAATCGTTCAGATCAATTTCTGAGCAAAGTATACCGCATGGGAAGGCAACTGTCAATATCGATTCAAGCAGTACGTTGAGCAAAGCGCTTTGTTCAATGCGTTGGAAGCCTCAGAACAGTGCGAGCAGGCGGTGGAACCGTTCATGCCGGGGCGCCATTCGTGGCGCGTTCGCCATCCGCCGGGAAGAAATAGGGCCCGCAGCTTTCCTCATGGGGCTGGATATACGTCCATTGGTTCGCGGGATCAAAGAAATACAGGTCCATAAGCGGCAGGGAGCTGTTCTCCCACAAGGCTTCTATGTCATCCGTGGTGAGCAGGTGCGCATTTTTTGCGCGGTATGCCGCATCGTCGCAGTCGAAGAATATATACAGTTCTTGCCTTTTCTGGCGCTCGAAAGCTGCGCGGGCCTCCGCGCCCCGAAGGGCGGGGAGCAGTTCAAAACTGAACAGGTGCCATCGGAACTGGCCGCTATACTGCTGCGCTATCCGCCTATGGCCGGTTTGCCGGTCCCATTCGGCAACGATGGGCTTCCGGTCAACCGGCTCGAAAACCATGCCGCGATCCAGCAGGGTTTGAAGGGTTTGACGGCGCCGGTATTTCATGACGTGGGCATCGTAGGCGTTGATTTTTTCCAGGATCTGTTCCAGCAGGCGGGTTTGGGCATCTCGCTCCCGGGCATCACAGATTTGTTCAATTTCTTCTTCCAACTGATGCAGCTCCTGCCAACGGATGATGCGTAGCGCGCTGTGCTTCATGCAACAACCCCTCCTTTATGGCGTATGGAGATCTCTTTTTGCGTTTGTGCCATTCCTTATAGGCAGAAGCCCTAACGCATGCAAAAATTGTAATCGCAAAGCGCGCGTAAGTCAATAGAGAAGGACAAAAGGCAGAGCCAATTGCGCGCAAAAACTTGCCAAACGCATATGCACGCGCTATAATAATGCCAGAAATGTGCCGCTGGCAAGGGGGAATGGGCATGAAAATCGTGGTGCTGGATGGATATGGCATGAATCCCGGCGATTTGCGTTGGGATGCGCTCGGCGCATTGGGAGAGCTAACGGTGTACGACCGCACGCGGCCCGAGGAGGTCGCCTCGCGCATCGCCGGCGCGCCTATCGTCTATACCAACAAGGTGGTGCTCGGCCGGAAGACGATCGAGGCCGCGCAGGATCTGCGCTTTATCGGCGTGCTGGCCACGGGCGTGAACGTCGTGGATGTGGAAGCGGCGCGGGAGCGGGGCATTCCCGTGTGCAATGTGCCCGCTTACAGCACCGATTCCGTGGCGCAGATGACCATCGCGCTGCTGCTGGAGCTGTGCCTGCACGTGGGCGAGCACAGCCGCCTGGTGCGCGCGGGCGAGTGGACAACGAGTCCGGATTTCTGCTTCTGGCGCTACCCGCTGGTGGAGCTTGCGGGGAAGACGATGGGAATCGTCGGCCTGGGCAGCATTGGCCGGGCTGTGGCAAAGATCGCTTCCGCGCTGGGCATGCGCGTGATCGCTTACCGGGGCCATGGGGAAGGCGTGGAAATGCTGCCGCTAAAGGAAGTGCTTGCGCAGGCCGATGTTTTGAGCCTGCACTGCCCGCTGACAAAGGAAAACGCGCGCATGATTGATGAAGCGGCTCTGGCGCGGATGAAGCCGGGCGCGTTTTTGCTCAACACGGCGCGCGGAGGCCTGCTCGACGAGGCGGCGGTGGCTGCGGCGCTCAAAAGCGGCCGTCTCGCGGGCGCGGCGGTGGACGTGGCTTCGAGCGAACCCATCGCGGCGGACAATCCCCTGCTCACCGCGCCCAACTGCATTCTGACCCCGCACATCGCCTGGGCGACCAGCGCCGCGCGCGTGCGGCTGATGGATATCGCGGTGGAAAATCTGCGCGCGTTCCTGGCGGGCAAACCCATCAACGCCGTCAATCTCTAAAGGAGGATACCGCCATGCCGCCCATTCCCGTGACGCATTTCACCAACCGGCAGGCGCGGCAGTTCCTGCTCCTGTGGCACGGCCTGCTGGGCCAGCACCGTTTTGCAGGCAAGGAAGGCGCGCTGGAATTCGTGCGGCAGGCGGGCTGCATCCAGTTCGACCCCGTGGATGCCTGCGGCAAAAATGCGGAACTCACGCTGCAATCGCGCGTGAAAGGCTTCACCAAGGCGATGCTGGGCGAATTGCTCTATGCAGACCGCGCGCTCGTCGATTATCCGGACAAGAATCTCGCCATCCTCCCGGTGGAGGATTGGCCCTATTTCGCGCGCTACCGCCGGACAGCGCGCGAAAACGGCGCGCAGTTTGAGGGCCTTGGCGCGCTGGAAGCGCAGGCGCTGGACTACATTCGCGCAAATGGCCCCGTGAGCGCGGAGGAGTTGCCCATCGCGGGGAAAATTCACTGGCATTCTTCCATCCATTGGAGCGGGAATTGGAGCGGTGAATCCAACGCGGCGCGTTCCGTGCTGGAGCAGCTCTATTCCACGGGCGAATTGATCATTCACCACAAAAAAGGCGCGCGCAAATTCTACGACCTGGCGGCGAACCATCTGCCCGCCGCCCTGCTCTCCGCGCCCGATCCCCTGCTGGAAGAGGACGAACACCTCAAATGGCGCGTGCTCCGGCGCATTGGCGCGGTGGGGTTGCTTTGGAACCGCCCCTCTGACGCGTGGCTGAACATTTGGGGTTTGAAGGCCGCGCAGCGGGAAGAAGCGTTTGCCCAATTGGTTGAAGAAGGCAAGATCTGCCAGGCGCGCGTGGATGGCGTGCGCACGCCGCTCTATTTTCGCGCGGAAGCGCTGCCGCTGGCGCATGCGGTGTGCGCGGGCGTATCGCCCCGGCCGCGTTGCGAGGTGATCGCCGCGCTGGATTGCCTGCTGTGGGACCGCAAATGGATCCGGGAATTGTTTGGCTTTGCCTATCAATGGGAAATTTATGTGCCCGCCAACCAGCGCAAATTCGGCTATTATGTGCTGCCCCTTTTGTGGGGCGAGCGCTTTGTGGGGCGTGTGGAGGCCGTGGCGGACGCGAAAGCGCGCACGTTGCGCGTGAAAAACCTTTGGCTGGAGGACGGCGTGCGCTGCACAAAAACGCTCCAGGCGGCCATAGACGGCTGCCTAAAGCGATTGGCAAAATTCAATTTGTGCGATCAGGTGGCAGGCGAGGTGGAATCCTTTTCGCCCTCGCACTGACCGCGCAGCTTGCGGCAAATGTTTTGCATGCGCTCGTCGATATCCGCGATGGCAATGGCGCACTGGTAGAGTTCCTCGCGCACATCGTCCGGCACCTGGGTGGCCGCCTTGTATTTCAGCTGGTGCTCCAGGCTGGCCCAGAAATCCATGGCAATGGTGCGGATCTGCACTTCCACGGGCATCAATAACCGCTGCTCCGAAAGAAAGATGGGGATTTCGATTACCAGGTGCAGGCTGCGGTAGCCGTTGGGCTTGGGGTTGGCGATATAATCCTTGGTGCACAGCAACGTAATATCATCCTGTTTCACGAGCAAATCCGCAATGCGATAGATATCATCAATATAATTGCAAATCACGCGCACGCCCGCCACATCGTGCAGGTTTTCGCGGATGGAAGGGATGGTCACCGGCAGGCCCCGGCGGCGCAGCTTTTCCACCATGCTGTGGGGGGATTTCAACCGGTATTCCATGTGATGGATGGGGTTGTGATCGAATTTCACGCGGAACTCATCGTCCAGCACTTCGAGCTTGGTGCGCACTTCTTTGATGGCCGCGCCGTATTGTTGCTGCAGCGCGAAAAAACCCTGGAGTTTTTCTATAATCGCAGGATCGCCCATCGGATTGTTTTCCGTAAGGTTGATCTGCATAATCTGTTCGTTTCCGGCAAATTTGGGCACAATGGTCACCTTCTTTTTTTCACAAGCTCGCGCGGGCTTCTGCCCAGCACGGCAGAGCATCGCTCCGCATCTCCATTATACCACAAGAGCAGCGGAAATGGAAGGGAATGGATGTGGCGAAATGTTGAAAAAGAATCAGAAATGTTATGAAAGACGGGCATTGTGGAGGAATTCTTTGCAAGAGCCAACCGTTTCGCGCGGGCAAAGCATCTTATCAATAGACAAGCAAAGGAACAGGAGGCGAAGGAATTGGACGAACGCCAGTTTTCCCAGCGGGTGCGCGCGTGCGAGCAAAAGCTGTACAATACCGCGCGCATGCTCCTGCCCTGCCAGGCCGATTGCGAAGACGCCGTGCAGGAAGCGCTTTTCAAGGCATGGGCGCGCCTGGATTCCCTGCGCGATACCGGGCGGTTTGAAGCCTGGCTGATGCGCATTCTGATCAATGAATGCAAAATGCTGTTGCGCCGCCGCAGAGCGCATCGGGAAAGCGCGCTCACTGGCGCGGAAGAGGATTTCCGCGTGCCGGACGCGCCGCCGGGAGCGGAGGAAATGCGCGCTGCGCTGCGGGCATTGGAGGAAAAATACCGCCTGCCATTGCTCCTGCATCTGGCGGAAGGATTCGAGGTGGTGGATGTGGCGCGAATGTTGCGGCTTTCACGGGGAGCGGTCAAATGGCGCATACACAGGGGGAGGCAACTGTTGCGCGCCGCACTGGAA
The DNA here is from genome assembly GCA_018716755.1 of Candidatus Alectryocaccomicrobium excrementavium. Classification (GTDB taxonomy): domain Bacteria; phylum Bacillota; class Clostridia; order Christensenellales; family Aristaeellaceae; genus Alectryocaccomicrobium; species Alectryocaccomicrobium excrementavium. The sequence goes on along the minus strand of DVJN01000205.1, from coordinate 2,182 downwards.
CAGGAGGTGCGGATATGAACAGGAAGGATAACTGGCAGGCGTTGCTCATGCCCGTATCCGAGGGCTTTCACAACCGGGTGGAAGAAACGCTTGAGCAGATTGGCAAAGAGGCGAAATCCCTGCAAGGGCACAGGAAGCGTACGCGGACCCTGCGCTCGCTTGCCGTGGCGCTGGTGGCCGCTCTGCTGCTGGCAGGCACGGCACTGGCGGTAGGACGGTTGGCAGGCATTCTGGATTTCGCTTCGCCGCGCGTGGAAGATGAAACGGCACGCCAATATATTGAACACAACCTCGCCACCGCGCAAAACGGACGCATATGCCTCACTGTGCGCGAAGGATATTACGATGGCGAAGTGGCGCGTACCATTCTAGAAATCGCACCGGTGCGGATGGAAGACAGCATTGTTTTGCACGATTGGTGGCATTATCCCAATGGGGAAGGATTTTTTGCGCCCGGGGAAACGGACTGGCAGGAAGGCAGTACGCATTCCATTTCGCCATCGCTGGAAAAAGCTGCCTTGCCGCCGGGAGCGGACGGCGCGATCGCGGTGGTGGGCGAAAGCAAAAATTACACCGAGGACAAAGCCGAGGATTTAACGAATTGCCGGGCCACTGCCGTGCGGGAGGGCAACGCCGTTGTCCTCTATATCGAGGGACGCATTCACAGCTATGTGGGGAAAGTGGATCTTGGTTATTCCGTTTATACGGAAAATGGGGAAGCCGTATCGGTACGGTTTACGCTGAAGGAAGAGGGCGTGGAAAACGTGCCAATGGAATTTGCGGCGGTGGAATTTTATGGACTGGCCCTGCAAAAGGTCTGCGTCCAATACACGCCCTTTGCCGCGTTTCTACAAGTGACGTATGCGCCTGCGCTCTCTGGCGAGGCCGTCGCTGAAAGCGGCGCGTACGATCCCACGGGCATCTATTATGGCACGGAAGGCGGGCATTACGGACATGCCGTCCCGGATTGCCAGGGAATGGCGAACGCCACGGAATGGACGGGACAAGAATTGCTGGATATGTGCCGGCCGCCTTGCCCGGTTTGTGTGGTGCCGGATTCTACAAAGGACAAAAACAGTTTTTTGGCGCAATATGGCTGGACCTTCGACCTGCTGGCGGCAGATGGGCAGTCCCTGCTCGATGCGGACAGCCCGTGGACGCGCTATAACAATGCCAGCCTCTATGGACAGCCGGAGAAATGGCGCACGGTATCCCTTCCTCTGCGGCCGGACGCCTCGCTGGGTGGCGCGCTGTCCCTTGAGCCGTATCTTGCAGAGGATGATATCGCCATAGAAGCGCCGCGCATCCCCTGTTGGCTGGCGGAGACTGCGCCCGTCGGATGATCCCTGGATTTTGGTTGCTAAGGGATACATGTTGTGGTATAATGAGGGTGTGGGAATGCACGCCGGCATTGCTGCGCCAGCGCTTTCCTGGAAACGGAGGTGGCCGCTATGGAGGAATTCCCTCAGGATTGGGGCGAGATGCGCGCTGCGGATATCGACAGCGTGGACATTCGGGACGATTTCATGTTCTCCTACGTGATGTGCAACCGCCAGATCTGCACGGAGCTGCTGCAATGCCTGCTGCCCGAGCACAGGATCAGCCGCATCGAGTACTATGAGCTGGGCGAGGACGGAACCGAGCGGCCGGAGGATTCGTCCAATCGATATGAGCCGCTCAAGATTGATACGCAAAAGGCGCTGGCCGAGGCGTTCAACAAGCGCGGCGTGCGGCTGGATGTGTACATCGACGACGGCAAGTCCGTGTACAACGTCGAGATGCAGACCACGAAGCAGTCGGGTTTGTCCAAGCGTGCGCGGCTGTATCAGGCGCACATCGACATCAACCAACTGCGGCGCGGACAGTACTACGATGAACTGCGGCCCAGTTTCGTGATCTTCATCTGCACCTTCGACCCGTTCGACGAGGGCCGGTACCTGTACTCCTTCCGCAACGTGTGCCGCGAGACGGGCGCTGAACTGGGCGACGAAGCCTACAAGCTGTTCTTTAACACGGCGGGCACGCGCGGGGAGATTAGCGATTCGCTGCGCGAGCTGCTGCGCTACATGAACGATCCCAAGAATTATCCGGTTGCAAAAACCGGCTTGCCGCTGATACGCTCGATAGACGAGGCTGTGGACGAGGCCAAAATGAACGACGATTGGAGGCATGCGTTTATGAT
>DVJN01000204.1 GCA_018716755.1 Candidatus Alectryocaccomicrobium excrementavium | reverse complement strand
TAAGCAGCTTTACCTACTACGTTACATGGAACACGTATGTGGCAACGGAGGACATTCTTTCAGAAAGCCAGGCCTACGAGCAGGTCAAAGCAGGGAACTTTGAGCAATATGTTCCCTTCCAGCCGGGGGACATATTGTACATAAACCAATGCGAGCTTGCTTATCTTTATGATACCAAGGGATTCTATCAACCGGTCTATGAATTCAGCGGCTACTTAAACGGCGATGAAAATCCCTGGGCCTGCCGGATTCCCGCACTCGCCAAATAAAGCGATGCAACAGGGAAAAACCATATTGGCGCGGAATCGCCGCCCGATACGCAATTGCCCTGTGCTAAAGGCTCCGCCGCAGCGATAACGCCGCGGCAGAGCCTTTAACTAAAAATCGCCTTTAGCTGGGCGGAAATGGCAAAAAACGCTCCTTTCCAAATTCCCTCATGCCGTCGTTATTCGTCCTGTTGCCGCGCGGATGGCGTGCAGTTCGCGATGGGCGCGCCCGTCAGGCGACGGATGCGTTGCTTCCGGCGCTTCATTTTCAGATTTTTTCCAATCTCCGCTATTCCTGCGCTTCAAAATCCCGCCGCGAGAAGCTGTGCCTGCCAGCGCCCACATCCCATTGCGCTTTTTGCGCCCGCACGGTCGCGGCCACGCCCGCGGGTATTTCCACCGTCACGCGCGCCTCATCCCATTCCAGGAGCAATTTCCCCCGGGGCGTTTGATGCCAGGCGGAAAATTGCGGCAGATCCTGCGGGATATACGGCGCCAGCAGCACCTTTGCAAACCCCGGTTCCAGCGCCCGCATGCCCGCCAGCGCCTGATAGTACCACGCGCCGATCGAAGAAAACATGTGATGGTTCATGGAGCTGCCGCCAAACCAGCTCTCCCCCAGCGTGCCCGCGCACTTGTTCGCCAGATCGTCCCAGCCCGGATACCCTTTCGCGCTGGCCAGTTTCCAGGCTGCGTCGGGGCGGCCGAAGCGCGTAAGCGCCTCCGGCACAAAACGGGCGGTAAAAATGCCTCCCATAATGTGCCCCTGCGCCGCGTCCAGGCTGCGCAGCAGGCCGCGCAAATCCTCTTCCGGCCCATCGGACAAGCCCAGCAAAAGCCGCAGGGCGTAATAGAGCTGGCAAGACGATTCGCCCGCCATTGCGCCATACTCGCGCAAAAACGCTGGCTTGCACTCCCGCGCCACGCCCTCGCCCAGCTCCCGCAGCGCGTCATCCGCCAGCGCGCGCCCCATTTGCTCCGCCAATTGGCCCGCGTACACGGCCATGCACGCCCGCAGGGCCGCCTCGGGAATCAAATCCGCTTCCGGCGGCGCGCACCAATCGCCCAAGCCATAGGGAGGAATGCCATGATCCAGCGTATCCCGCAAATACTGCATGTATTTCTGCACAGGCTGGGCATAGCGCCGCAAAATGGCTGCATCGCCATAAAACCAGTACATTTCCCATGGGATCGCCAATAGCGCCACATCCCAGGTGATGCCACTGCCCCAGGCATAGCCCCACGCGGACGTAGGCGCGATGCAGGGGATCTGGCCGCCCGGCCGCTGGCAATCCACAATGTCATCCAACCACTTGATATATGCTTTGCGCATATCGAAATTGAACAGCATCTGCCTGGCGGACAGCCACGCATCGCCCGTCCAGCCGTTCTTTTCCCGGTGTGGACAGTCCGTAGGCATGTGGTGAAAATTCGTCAGCGACGACTGGCGAATGGCCGCCTGGATGCGGCAGAGCGAAGCATCCCCGGTGGAGATTCCACCCGCATCCTGCAAATCCGTGTGAAATTGACAGGCGCGCACGCGCAATACCTTGCACTCCCTGGGCGCGCGCACCATGGCATAGCGGAACCCGTTGTAGCCAAACCGGCTGTGCCATGTCTCCTGACCCTGCCCTGCAAGGATGTATTCATCCTGCTGGAAGCGGGGAAAATACACAAACTGCTGGTGCTGCTCGCGCGCCAGATATCCGTTGGGCATGACAATCTCCGAATACACGATCGTTACCTTCGCGCCACAGGGGCCTTCCACGCAGATTTCCACATTGCCTGAAAGGTTGACGCCAAAATCGTACACCACCGGTTGCTCCGATGGAACCACGCCTACCGGATCGATGTACCGCCGAAGGCGGATTGGCTCGATTTCCTGCCGCTTCAGCGCGCCCCCTGGCGGCGGAACAACGGCGGCGCGGCCCCATTGCGGCTGAACGCGCGCATCGAACGTTTCCCCGCAGCGCAGGGAATTGAATGTGGTGGCGCCGCTGGCCGCCTGCCAATCGCTCCCGGACGCCAGCACGCAGGTTTCGCCCGCATACAGGGCGCAAATCAGGCGCGGCGCGCCCTTCCAAACCGCGTGCTCAAATTGCCACGCGTCCTCCTGCTGCTGGTTGTACCAGCCATTCCCCAGCTCCACTTCCAGCACGTTTTCGCCCTCACGCAAAAACGCGTCCAGGGGGATTTCGTTGTAATACACCGTTTGGTCGTAGCGGGAAAAAGCCGGATTGAGCATCTCATCGTTCACTGCGCCGCCATTGAGCCGGAGGGCGTAAAAGCCCAGGCCGGAAATGTACAGCGTCGCCGCGCCGCTCGCGCCTTTGGACCATTGGAATGTCTTGCGGAACACCGGCGACGCATCCGCCGAGCAATCCGGGCAACCAATCCAGCGCGCCCCATGAAACGGAAAATTCATCTTTATAAACCCGCCTTTCTGCGAAAGGGACCAATGGGGTTATGAAACCCGGGGAGCTCTTTCGCTTATCACAATTGATTGATATACTGGATTCAGTAGAGTCGTCATACTACAGAACCCGAGGAGGTGAGTGGCGGGGCTGCATAGCGGCAAACCCCGCATCTT
>DVJN01000203.1 GCA_018716755.1 Candidatus Alectryocaccomicrobium excrementavium | reverse complement strand
CGTTCTTCCGAGACTTTGTCAATACTCTGCGGCATACTTGCACAAGTATGCCACCTTTATTGTACCGCAAATTTTTCGCCATGGCAAGATGGCAAGAGGAAAACACAATCCCTTAAAACCGCTGGGGTTTTAAGGGATTAACTGGGGTTTTAAGGGATTTTTCTCTGTGCGCCGTCTACCGGGTGGAGTTTTTTAGGATTCCTCTTCCGGCAGTTTCTTGCGCGTGCGTGCGGACAAATGCTTATAGTTATCGCTCGTGGATACGCTGCGCCCGGTCTGCCGCTCGAGATTTTCGCGGGCGTCACCGGCGATTTTGCCGCCCCGCCGCGCGGCGTCCGCATTTTCCGCCATGCCCTGCGCGTCGTCATTGCGGGCGATCTCCGTCGTTGCGGCTTCGCTCAGCTCCGTAAACAGCAGCTCCAGCGTGCTCATATGGTCGCGAAGGTTTTCTGATTTTAGCCCCTTCAGGCGTTTGTATTCAGCCGGCGTCATGCCAAAAGCGGCTTTGCTGATTTCAGCGGTGAGGATGGCATAATCGCTGCTTTTTTCAATGCCGCGATTTTTCCATTCGTTGGTGAGCTCCGCACGGGTGGCGACGCCGCGCGCACGCAAAGCGATCCAGTCGTCAGAATAGCCTTTTTTGCGATAGAGCTCCTGCGCGCGCAATGCCGCGATTTCCGGATCCGCGATTTCGCGGATGCGCTCCGCGCCAATGGCGGCCAGCCAGCGCTTGAATGGTTCGGCTTTCGGCGAGGGGATGGATTGGATGATGCGCAAGAGCTGCTCGGTATCGGCGCAATCGGTCAAGCGCATTTTGCCATCCGCAGCGAGCATTTTGAACTGGTGACAATTTGTCACCGTTTCATTTCCCTCATCTTTTAGCCGTTGCTTGAGTTTATTCCAGTATTTTCTACCGTCAATGCTATCTGTTAAGACCGATACGACATCCACCACCGAAAAATGCCACTTTTCATCCTGCCAAACCCGACGGATTTCTTTTTGCTCAAACAGCGCAATCTCGCTCATGGAATTTGTATTCCTCCCGTTGTATATCTAACACCCACGCGCTTTACATAATATTATAATATTTATCATATCGAAAGTCAAGCGCTGCACGCGCACTTTATAATTTGTTTCGGCCCTCATGCGCTCCATCATTTCCAATTCGAATGCTTTCTATCGCTGCTTTATCAACGCTTGGCACCGGGCCGCCGAAGGCGGGCGCGGTGCGCAGAATGCACGGGATTTTTCCCAATTTGCGGTTGCGTTTTGCCCGGCGGGCGGGTATAATGAAAGGAACGAAGACTGGGGGAAGATGCGAATATGAAACTTGGCGTAGTAGGGTTGCCCAACGTGGGCAAATCGACGCTTTTCAACGCGATTACCAACGCAGGCGCGCAGGCGGCCAACTATCCGTTTTGCACCATCGAGCCGAACACGGGCGTGGTGGCCGTGCCGGACAGCCGGCTGGACGTACTGAGCGAAATGTATCATCCGGAAAAATACACGCCTGCGACCATCGAATTCGTGGACATCGCGGGCCTGGTGCGCGGCGCGAGCCGGGGCGAGGGGCTGGGGAACAAATTCCTCTCGCACATCCGCGAGGTGGACGCCATTGTGCACGTGGTGCGCTGCTTTGAGGACGACAACATCATCCATGTGGATGGCTCCGTCGACCCCGCGCGCGACATTGAAACCATTGAAACCGAGCTGATTCTGGCGGATCTGGAAAGCGTGGAAAAGCGGCGCGATAAGGCGGCTTCTTTGGTGAAAAAAGGCGAGGCGAAATACCGCACCGAGGCGGACGCGGCGCAGAAGCTGCTCGACCATCTCAATGCGGGCCATTCGGCGCGCACCTGTCCGCTCAGCGAGGAAGAACGCGAGGCCGTGCATGGCTGGTTTTTGCTCACGGACAAGCCCGTGCTCTACGCCGCCAACATTGCCGAGGACGACATCGGCGCGGACAACCCCATGGTGAAAACCGTGGAAGAAATCGCCGCGCGGGAAAACGCGCGCGCCATGGTGATTTCCGCGCGCGTGGAGGAGGAAATCGCCCAGCTGCCGCCCGAGGAAAAGGCGGAATTTTTGCAGGCGCTGGGCATCGGCGAATCGGGCCTCGACCGGCTGGTGAAGGCCTGTTACGAGCTGCTGGGGCTGATCAGCTTTTTGACGGCGGGGCCCAAGGAAGTGCGCGCCTGGACGATTCCCAATGGCTTCAAGGCCCCGCAGGCCGCGGGCAAAATCCATTCGGATTTTGAAAAGGGCTTCATCCGCGCAGAAATCGTGCCCTTTGAGGATCTCGCCCGCGAGGGCAGCATCGCCGCCTGCAAGGAAAAGGGCCTCGTGCGCAGCGAAGGCAAGGACTATGTGATGAAAGACGGCGACGTTACGCTGTTCCGCTTCAACGTATAGCGCGCGGCCATCGCGCTGCCATTGGGGCGCCGCGCAAAACGCGGCGCCCTTTGCGCGGCTTCAAAGCCCATAATGCCGGTTTTCCGGCTTTTTAGAAAGGAACCAAACGAAACCATGCTGACCATCGCATTGATGTGCCTCGGGATTGCCATTGGCAAATGGCTTTTCCCCCAAAAATGGCAAAAAGCCAACGCCCGCCTGCAGACGCTCCTCACCATCCTGCTGATCTTTGCCATGGGCGTGTCCATTGGCAGAAACGACGGCCTTTTGCAAAATCTCGCCACCCTAGGGCTGGACAGCGTGCTGTTTTGCCTGTTTTCCATGGGCGCGTCCATTCTCGCCGTCTATTGCGCGACGCGGAAAATCCTGCCAAAGAAAAAGTAGGAGGAAATTTTATGGCGATTCTCGCACTGCTCGCCCTGTTGCTGGGGGCCTTTTGCGGCCATTTCTGGCAGGAAAACGCAATTGTCGACGCGTTTCTTGCCAGCGACGGCCTGTTTCTCAATCTGCTAATGGTGTCTGTGGGAATCGGCATCGGGCAGCAAAGCGGCATTTGGCAAAAAATCCGGCAGTATCACGTAAAAGCCCTCGTTATCCCCTTGGGCGTTATCCTGGGCTCCCTCGCGGGCGGCCTGGCCGCCTGCTGGATCACCGGCTATCCCCTGGCCGAGGGCACGGCCATCGCCAGCTGCATGGGCTGGTACAGCCTGGGCGGCGTTACCATCGGCGCCTTATCCGGGGAAGCGTATGGCAGCGTGGCTTTTTTGAGCAACCTGTTGCGCGAGCTTCTTTCCTTTTTTAGCATTCCGCTGCTGATCAAATTCTTAAACCCCGCCGCGTGCATCGCGGCCGCGGGCGCAACCAGCGAGGATACCACGCTGCCCATGATGATGAAATATACGGATGAAGAAAGCGTTGTCCTATCCGTATTGAACGGCGCGATTTGCTCCGCCTTTGTGCCCGTTTTGATCAACGCATGCTATAGCATCTGGGGCGCGTAACGCACCCAGGCTACGCATCCTCCTGGTTCCCTGCGTGCATGCTCCTATACTTGGCTGGCGTGAACCCGGTTTTTTCGCGAAACAGTTTGATGAAATAGGGAAGGCTTGCATAATTGAGGCGCTCGCACACACTGCTAACGGATTCTCCGCTGAGCAGCATTTCCTTTGCCCGCAGAATGCGCCGCTCGATGACCAGCTCTTTATAGCTCAATCCCGTTTCCCGCGCAATCAGGCGGCCGATTTGCTTGCCCGATAGGCCAAACACCTCCGCTACAGTTTCCAGCGAAAGATTATAATCCAGCAAATGCTCTTGAATATAGCCGACAATCTGCGCGCCTCTTTGATCTGCATGTTCCGGCACTTCGCGCGTGGCCTTTTCGCACAATTCGGCAATCAGCAGGCGCAATTCCCGCTGGCAGGCGTCCGACACCGGCATGCTCCCCAGCGCATTGACGCAATCCTGCGTTAAAGCAATTCCCTGTTCGCGCGCCAACAGCACGATGCGCGAAAGCAAATCGCTATAAAAGCAGCGCTGCGCCAAAAAAGATGGGTACCACCGCGGCAGCGCATCGTTAATCCCATCCAGCGCGGCCAGGGCAGCCGCGCAGCTGCCCTGCCGGAGCGCCTGGAAAAGCTGATTGCACTGGCTCTCCTGCTGCGCGCCGGAAGGATTCCCGCCCTGCGCCGAGGCCTGCGCCATGGCGCTGGCCAGCGAGGCGGGCAATTGCGCCAGGTTCATAACGGGATAGCCGCACCCCACGCAGGGAACCCGATGCAGTTCCATTTCCGCAATTTCCTGCAAAACATCGGGCATTTGCGCGGCAGGGTTCGTTTCGCCGGTGGACACCAGCACGGCAAACATAGGTTCCCTGTCCATCTGGATGGCATAATACTGCGCGTCCTCGCCCGAAAGGCCCTCTATGGCCTCGGTAAAAGCCAGCACATCCTCCGCGGGAATCTCCCCCTCCCAATCCAGCGCCAGCACAATGGCCACATACCAGGGGCCGTCCAGCCGGATGGCGGCTTCCTGCAGCGCCCGCAGCACGCTATCCGAGCCATTTCCATTGAACAGCGCCGAAAGCAGCGCGTCTTTCAGCTGGCGGCGCTGCTGATTTGTCTGGCGCAGCAAGGATTTGAGCTGCCGCTCGGAGAGCTGGTGGCTGCGCATGGCCTGGGTGAGGGCGTCGTCCAGCATGGCGAGCTCGTTGCCCTGCGCGTGCGCCTGAATCGCGCTGTGATGGGCGAGCACCCGGCGAATGGGGCGATAAGAGGCATAGGCCAGGGTCAGCGAAACGGCCACCAGCAGCACCGCTATGCCCACGGATAGCCAAACGCACATCTGCCGGAACCGCAGCACATCGCTGTATTCCGCCTGCTCCGCCGGCACCAGGGAGATGGTGAACGCGCCCGCGCGCAGCGCGTCCGGCGCCAGGGGTTCCTCCTGCCCATATTGCAGGGCAATGCGGCTTTCAAACCCGCCCGAAACGAAATCCACCCGCTGCATCAACGTGTCGCGCGGCACATAGGCGCAAAACCACGCGGGCTGGCTGCCCTCCTGCGCGGAAAGAAAGCGCAGGGGGCAAATGAACAGGAAATCGCCGCCATCCAACGGCTCCAGAGAGGATGTGGCCCTTACCGCGGTAATCGCCGCGTAAAGGGCCTGCGCGTCTCCGCCCGCTATGCGCTCTATATACAGCGCGAAAGGCGTTTTTCCGCCGGGATAAAAAACATCTTCCTCCCCTTCATACAGGAGAAAATAATCCGCCATAACCGGCGAGTAGCTCTTATAATTGGCAAAATCCTTCACCAGCGTAATTTCATAAAACCGGCTGCGCCCCAGATATGCCGGCTGATAGTACACATTGCTGGAAATGCTGTAGGCAACGGATTGGATCGCGTCGAATTGCGCATCCAGATCGTTGGCAACCAGGGCCAGCTTTTCCCGTTCCGCCTGCGCCAGCGTGGCGTTGAGCGCATTGGCGGAAACGATGAACAGGCTGACGCCCACCAGCGCAATGGCCAAAAGCGCGATGACCAAATAGTGTAGCACATATTTGTGCAGGATCGATTTTTGCCTGGAGAGTACGCGCTGAAAGAACGCCATGAAACCACCTGCCGCCAAAAGATTTCGGGAATTTGCATGATGATTTCGCACACAAATATCGTCTTTTATTATAGCCCTAAAGGCCGGAAAAAGTCAATATCGAAATCTTGCCTTCCCAAATGTCCGAAAAACGACAGGCAATTTTATAATTTTATGTCTAAAAAACGCTGTCAATGTCTGAATGCTGCTCTTGATGATGCTTTGCCGCCATGTTAAAATCGCATCCATAAAAATAACATTGCGAGGGCGCGATTGGCATCCTCGCTGGCGGACCGAAAAGAGCGCGGCGGTTCTGAACGGCCCGAAAAAAAGAGGGGAGGAACCCGATATGATGGGAACACAGGCACGGGGACGCCTGCGATACAAATTGCGCCTCGCGGGCCGGTATTGGCAGCTGTACCTTTTGATCCTGCCGCTGCTCGTTTATCTGCTCATCTTTAATTACATGCCCATATACGGAGTGCAGATATCCTTTAAGGATTTTCGCACCAATCTGGGCATATGGGGCAGTCCCTGGGTGGGGCTAAAACACTTTGTGCGCTTTCTGGAATACCGGGGATTTACGCAGCTGCTGCTCAACACGCTTTCGCTCAGCCTGTATTCCATCCTCACATTCCCCTGCCCCATCCTCTTTGCACTGATGCTCAATGAGCTGCGCAGCGATAAATACCGCAAGGTGGTGCAGATGGTCTCCTATGCGCCGCACTTTATCTCCACGGTCGTCATCTGCGCCATGATCAAGCTCTTTTGCGCCCGCGGCACGGGCGTGATCAACAACCTGATAGCGGCGCTGGGCGGCACGCGGACGGATTTTCTTTCCATCCCCGCCATGTTCCCCCACATCTATGTGTGGTCCGGCGTATGGCAGGAAGTAGGCTGGGGCGCGATCATCTATCTGGCGGCGCTTTCCGGCGTATCCGACGAAATCATCGAGGCTTCGCTCATCGATGGCGCGAACCGCCTGCAGGTGATCTGGCACATCAAATTGCCAACGATCCTGCCCACGGTGGTCATCATGCTGATCATGCGCTGCGGGAGCGTGCTATCCGTGGGATTTGAAAAAGTGTTCTTGCTGCAGAATTCCCTGAACCTGGAAGCCTCGCAGACCATTTCCACCTATGTGTATGAAATCGGCCTGCAGGGCGGGCAATTCAGCTATTCCGCGGCCATCGGCCTGTTCAACAACATCGTAAACATTGTGATTCTTTTGCTCGTGAACCGGGTTTGCAAAAGCATCTCGGAAATCGGCATCTGGTAGGAGGGGGAAGCCATGGGATCGATGAAAAAAAGCCGCGTGGACAGCGTGTTCGATATAGTGAACGCAGCGCTGCTGGCGGTATTGCTGCTGATTTTGCTGTATCCCCTGTATTTTGTGCTGATCGCCTCCGTTTCGGATCCCTATGCCATCGCGCAGGGGGAAGTGGCGCTGTTTCCCGTCGGGTTCACAATGGAAGCCTACCAGAACATCATGAAGGATTCCCGCATCTGGCTGGGCTATCGCAACACCATTTTTTACACCGTGGGCGGCACGGCGCTCAGCCTGCTGCTCACCATCCCCGCCGCGTATGTTCTGAGCAAAAAGGATTTGCCCGGCCGCGGCATTCTCACGACGTATTGCCTGATCACCATGTATTTTGGCGGCGGCCTGATCCCCACCTACCTCATTGTGAAGAACATCGGCCTGCTGAACCGGGCCATCACCCTGGTGGTGCTCGGCAGCGCCAGCATCTACAATTTGATCGTAACGCGCTCATTCTTTCAATCCACCCTGCCCGACGCCCTGTTTGAATCCGCTCTGATTGACGGGGCAAGCGAATTCCGCATGTTCATTTCCATTGCGTTGCCGCTATCCGGCTCCATCATCGCGGTGATGGCCCTGTATTTCGGCGTGGCGCGCTGGAACGAGTTTTTCAATGCCCTGATCTATGTGTCCAGCACGCAATTCCAGCCGCTGCAGCTCGTGTTGCGCACCCTGCTTTTGCAAAGCCAGCAGGCCGTGCTGGATGCGGCGCTCACCAACGATTCCGAAATGCTGGCCGACGCCGCGCGCCTGGCCCTGATGGCGGAAGCCATGAAATACGCCATCATCTTTATCGCCTCGGCGCCGCTGCTGATCGCCTATCCCTTTGTGCAAAAGCATTTTGTGAAGGGCGTGATGATCGGCGCGCTGAAAGGCTGAAATTGGCAGGCGCGCTTTTTGGGCGGCATCCGTCTAACCGGCAGCGCCATCCCATCGTTTCGCGGCCCTTGGAGAGGGGCTTTAAAAACTACTACGAATAAAATGTAAGGAGAGACCCCCATGACCAAGAAGTTGTTTGCCCTGGTTCTGGCCCTGTCCCTGCTTTCGGGCTGCGCGCTCGCCGCGCCCGAATACATGAACATGGACAGCGAACTGCCCATCGTCAAAGACGGCGAAACCGTAACCATCCGGCTGGTATCCGCGCAGCAGGACGCCTATCCCAGCAATCCCGAGGACATCTGGCTGTGGGAATACATGCGCCAGGCCATGAACATCGATTTGCAGGTGGAGCATGTGCTGCAAAGCGCGGCGGATGAACGCCTGAACCTGATGATGGTCTCCGGGGATTTGCCGGATATCCTTGTCGGCTTTAACCTGGATACCAACGAACTGGTGCGCTACGGCCAGGTGGAAGGCCAGCTGCTGGACATTTCCCCCTATCTCACCGAGGAATACGCGCCCAACATGCTCAAGATGTTCGAGCAGTTCCCGGAGATTTTGCCTTTGATCACCGCGCCGGACGGCGGCATTTACTCCGTATTTGGATACATTTCGGATGTTGGGCATGGGCCGAAGCTGTTCATCAAAGAATCCTATTTGGAGGAAAAGGGCCTCGCCATGCCCACCACGCTGGATGAATTCACGGAAGTACTGCGCGCCTTCAAGGCGGACTATCCGGATTCCACGCCCCTGGGCGGCGCGGAAAATGGCAGCGACCCGCGCGCCTGGTTGATGACGGCGATGGGCTACATTACAACGGACAACATCGGTCTTTCACCCGCCCTGCGCAATGGCGAGGTGGTCATCCCGGCGGCGGATGAAACCTATCTGGAATTTTTAAAGCTCCTGAACATGTATTTCAACGAGGGCCTCATTTCGCCGGACTTCTTCACCCTGGACTCCACCGCCGTGAACGCGCAAATGGCCGGTGGACAAAACGTGGCGTCGGCCACCGGCGCTCCTTTCCTGCAACTCCCCAACATGGAGGACTACATCCAGTGGAGCCACGCAATCCCCGTCACCAGCGAATGGAACGATACGCCCATCTATGTGCAGGGCTCCACGGTGAATATCGGCAGCATGGTATTCTCCGCCAATACGGAGCACCCGGAACTGCTGGTGCGCATCGCCGATTATTTCTTCAGCAACGAAGGCGGCCTGTACAAGTGGAATGGCCCCTGGTCGCAATCGGAAGATACGCTCGGCATGATCGGCGGCTGGACTTTTGAAGAGGGCAGCAATACGGTATATTACTTTGAGGATGTGGAAAGCGGCGCGTATCCCAGCACGTTCGCGGCCATCGTCTCCACCATCGCGCCCTGGGGTACCAGCGAAGGGTTCGGCTACCGCAAAGATCTCAACGACGCCAGCCACGGCTCCGTTTGGCTGATGCAGGAAATGGCGGGTCTGGAAACCGTCGGCAAGGTATATCGCGAGGATTACGGCGACGACTACTGGCGCATGACGCGGGATGAAAACGCCCTGCCCTATCTGACGGCGGCTTATCCCTATATCACCTATTACAGCGAGGATGACGCCCTGCGCATCAACGAGCTGAGCACGATCCTGGAGCCGCATATCCGCACGGAAACCGCCAAGTTCATCACCAACGCCCGTCCCCTGGAAGAGTTCGAACTGTATCTCACGGAGCTGAAGGACCTGGGCGTTGAGGAACTGCTGGATTACTACACCGCGGCGTACGAAGCCTATCTCGCAAGCATGGCATAAAGCGCCGCACCGTCTTTGCGCCAAAGCCCGCTCCGCGCGGAGCGGGCTTTGGCCATTCGAAGGGAGGACAAGCGGATGGATACCATCGCGCTGCAAAATGACCGGCTACTCGTGCAGGCGCTGCCCGAACAGGGCGCGCTGGCGCTGACGGACAAGCAGACGGGCGTTACATTCCGGCAGGCGAATTCCGGCATGCAGTTTTTGCGCCTGTCCTGCACGGCAAAAGAGATGGCATTTGCCCTGGCGCGGGAGGGCGCCATTGTGGCACAGTGCCTGCTGACCCTGGGGGATGCCTTTGCGCAGCTCGACATGGAAGGGCAGGGCGAGCTGGAAACCTTGCCCTTTCCCGCTCCCTGGCGGGCACAGGAGCAAGATCTCTGCCTGTATCCCATTGGCACGGGGATATGCTTCGGCGCGGGCGATGGTTCGCCCGCATTGCCGGAATGGCTGGATATGGTGCACGGCGCGCTCCTTTCGATGGCCATGTGGGGCGCAAAGCGGGGAAAGAGCGTGCTGTTTTCGGTGCTGGCGCACTGCACGGACGCGCGCCTGCACACGCTGCGCCGCGATGGATTGACGGAAAGCGGCGTCGTATGGCTGGGACAGAAGGGAAAATGGGGCTATAAGCGCACGATGCGCTTTTACCTTTCGGGCAGCATCGCGGAAGGCTGCGCCCACGTGCGCCGCTGGCGGGAAGAACTGGGCTATGTGCGCACGCTGCGCGAAAAAATGGCCCACACGCCCGAGCTGGAAAAACTGCTGGGCGCGGCGGACGTGTGGCTCTGGGATGACAACAACATGAACCGCCTGTACGCACGCCCCGAACAACCGGAAAAAACGCCTCGGGATGTGCGGCGCATAGCCAGCGAAATGAAAGCGCTGGGCATGGAGCGCGTGCTGTGGAATTCTTTCGAGGGCGAAACGCCCGAGGACTGCCGTTTTTTGAAATCGTTAGGCTATCTGGTGGGCAAATACGACATATACCGGGACGTCATTCCGGCGGATGTCCGCGAACGCGTGATTCCCTATCGCCTGGCGCGCGGCGCGCACCACTTCAAAAACTGGCCCGATGACGTGCGCATTGGCCGCGATGGAAAGATGTGGAACGCATGGCAACTGCACACCACCGACGGGAGCATGTGCTATCAGCACTCCATCTGCGATATGTGCGCCCTGAAGATGACGATGGAGGATGTGCCGCCCGACGTGGGGCGCGTGGGATACAATTCCCGCTTTATCGATGTGCAGGGCGGCTTCTCCGGCAGCGAATGCTGGCATCCCCTGCACCCCTGCACGCGCGAGGATTCCCGGCGCTATATCTGCCAGCAGACGCAATTCCTCGCCGATATGGGGCTGGTGGCGGGCGTCGAAGCCGGGCAGGAAGGGGCAGTGCGCGCGTATCACTTTAGCGAGGGCACCATTAGCCCGATGATTTTCCGCGCGGAAGACGCGGGCCGGCGCATGAACACCCTGTATTACGGCGAGGACGTGCCCGATTCCATCGCGCACGGAATGCTCAACGCCGCGGTGCGGATCCCCCTGTGGGAGCTGGTGTATCACGATTGCGCCGTGAATTACTGGTACTGGGGCGACAACAGCAATTGCTGCCCAGAATGGATGCCCGTGCGGGATCTGTTCGACGCGCTATACGGCTATCCGCCGCTTTACAGCGTGAGCGCCAGCCAATGGGAGGATTTGAAGGAGCAGATCGCCGCTTCCTATCACAGGGCCACGGCCACGGCGCGGAAAGTGGCGCTGTTGCCCATGACAGGGTTCGACTGGCTGACCGAAGACCGGCTGGTGCAGCGCAGCGTGTTCGGGGGCAAAATCCTCGTAACGGCGAATTTCTCTGGCACGGCATACGCGCTGGAAGATGGCGAAATCCTGCCGCCGGGCGAATGGCGGATGCAGGAAGTGGGGGAATAACATGCGAATGGAAAAAAACGGGCTGGCTTTGCGCCTGGAAAACGACGGCTCCTTTGCCTTCGGAAGGGATGGCGTGTGGTTTGAACAGCCCTGCCGCGGCTTTGCCGCGAGCGATGTGCAAACGGGCGCGGACGGCATACGCTACCGCCTTGCGCGAGAGGACGGGCTAGAATTGAACGCTGCCCTGCGCCTGTTGGAGGATGCAGTGGAGCTTTCCCTGGAAGGCGAAGGCGCGGAATTCGCGCAATTGCTCTATCCCGGCGCGACGCAAACCATCGCGGGCGATATCGCCCTGTTGCCCATCGGCGGCGGGTTCGCCTTCCCGGTGGACGATGCGTCCATTCCCATCCTGCCCGAGGAGGCGTTCGCCTGGTCGCCCTCCCAGTGCATGGGGATGGTGGGCCTGCTCCGCGGCGATGGATGGCTTGTCACGGCCATTGAGGACCCCGCGGACGTGATGGTCTGCCGCCGGCGGGATGGAAGCGGGCACCTGCGCCCGCAGCTGCGCTGGTTGCCGGAAAATGGCAGGCTGGGCTATGCGCGGCGGGTGCGCTTTATGCTGGGCGCGCGGGGCGCGCTATCCGCAGCGTGCCGGGCCTATCGCGCGTACCGGCAAGGGCAGGGGCTGGTGGTGCCCCTGCGGGAAAAGCTCCGGCGCCTGCCCGATGGCGAAAAGCTGCTGGGCGCAGCCGATATTTGGCTGTGGCACGACCGCTATGAAGAAGTGATGTATTCCGTTTCCACGGAGAAAATCGACGTTCGCAACGCGGACGCCGTGCTCGCAGTCGCGCGGGACATGCGGGAAAATGGGCTGGAGCACGCGATTTTCGGCATGTTCTTCTGCGACGATTGCGAAGCCTCCGCCGCCCTGCGCGAAATGGGATATCTGGTGACAAAGTATGACAATTATTCCGACGTGCTGCCCGGCGATGTGGCGCCGCTGATCCCTCGATTGCGCGTGGAACAGTGCGACTTCACCCAGCGGCGCGCCAAAAACTGGCCGCAGGATGTGCGCGTGGTGTCCGATGGCAGCCTTTGCGGCGCGTGGGCGCTGCGGGGAACGGACGGGGTTATGCACCCGCAAAATTCCCTTTGCGCGCGCGCAGCCGCCCGCGACGCGCGCAAAGAAGTGGCCCAATACGCACAACAATTCGGCTGCAACGCCTGGTTCATCGACGTGATGGGCGGCGGCCTGCAGGAGTGCTTCAGCCCGGAGCACCCCATGACGCGGCGGCAGTCCCGCCAGTATATCCTGCAGGCGTTGGGCAGCATGATGGACGCGGATCTGGTTGCGGGAACCGAGGAAGGCGTGGAATTTTGCGTGCCGGCGATATGCTATGCCGAGGGCCGCATGAGCCCCCAGCAATACCGCATCTGCTGGAAGGAATCGGGCCGCCGCAAGGCGCACCTGTACGCTCCGGAAGAGCACGAGGAAAATTTCGACCGCTTTATGCTCAATCCCGCCTATCGCGTGCCCCTGTGGGAACTGGTATATCACGATTGCACGGTGAGTTACTGGTATTGGGGCGACAGCAGCAACTGCTGCCCGGAATTGTTGCCAGAGCGCGACCTCTTTAACGCGCTCTATGGCACGCCGCCGCTGTATTCTTTCCATACGGGCGAATGGGAAAAGATTCGCGACCAGGTGCTCGCCTCGCAGGCCCGCGCCTGCCCCGTGGCGCGCAAGGTGGCGCTGGAGGCCATGACGGACTTTTCCTATCTCACGCCCGACAAGCAGGTGCAACGCACGCGGTTCGCGGATGGCACGCAAGTGACGGCGAACTTTTCCCGCGCACCCTTCGCCATGGAGGATGGCGGCATTCTCGCGCCCGGCGATTACCGGATGCACTAACCCAGGGAGGAAAAAGCCATGCAAAAAGCCCCTTGCGCATTGGTGACCGGAGGCGCCATCGGCATTGGCCGCGGCATCGCGCTCGCACTGGCACAGGCGGGATACGACGTGGGCATCCACTGCAACAGCAACGTTCAGCGGGCGCAGGAGCTGCGCCAACAGTTGTGCGCCATGGGCCGCAGGTGCCACGTCTACCCCGCGGACGTGCGCGAGTGCGCGCAAATTGACAGCCTGTTCGCGCGCTATATGCAGGACTTTGGCCAGCTGGACCTGTTCGTGGCAAACGCTGGCATCACCCAAAAAGCCCCGTTTCTGGAAATGGACGCGCAAACCTTTGACCGCATCACGCAAATCGATTTTCGCGGCACGTTCTTTTGCGTGCAGCAGGCGGCGCGCAGGATGCGCGATGCAGGTACGCGCGGCAACATTATAATCCTTTCTTCCAACAACGCCTTTATGCAAACGCCGGGCGTAGCCTGCTATGGGGCCGTGAAGGAAGCGCTCCTGAAGCTGACAAAGCACGCCGCCATGGAAGTGGCGCGCTATGGCATCCGCGTCAACGCCATTGCGCCGGGCTGGACGGATACCGGCGAAGCGCGCCTGCCGCCGCCGGAGAGTACCTATGCGCACATCCCCCTCAAGCGCTGGTGCCAACCCGCTGAAATCGGCCAGGCAGTGCTCGCGCTGAGCGCGCCCTGGGCCGCTTCCATCACCGGCAGTTGCCTCGTGATGGACGGCGGCGCTTCCCTGCAAACCCATCCGCCGGAAGAATATGGACTATGATCAGGAGGAAGTTGCCATGCAAGCCACAGAACTAAAGGGCATTTGCCCGATCATCGCTACGCCCTTTACGGAAAAGGGCGCGGTGGACTATGATTCCTTTGCCAACCTTGTGCGCACATTGATCCAGGGCGGTTGCCACGCGGTGACGCTTTTCGGCATTGCGGGCGAATATTACAAGCTGACCGACGAAGAAATGATCCGCCTGGCGCGCCTTACCGTCGATATCTGCCGCCAATACGGCGGCACCAGCATCCTTTCCGTCACCCAGCACGCCACGCCAGTGGCCGTTGCGCGCGCCAGGCTGTATGAAGAGATGGGCGCCGACGCTCTCATGCTCCTGCCGCCCTTTTTCCTGAAACCCGGCCAGGCGGCGCTATACCAGCACATGAAAGCCGTGGGCCAGGCGGTGCAAATTCCCGTGATGGCGCAATATGCGCCGGAGCAAACCGGCGTGGCGATTCCGCCGGCGGTGTATGCGCAGCTGTTTGCGGAATGCCCCAATATTGCATATTATAAAATAGAGTGCAAGCCTGCGGGCGCCTATATCACCAGCCTCATCGGCTTAACCCAGCGGCGCGCCGGCGTTTTCGTCGGCAACGCGGGCTATCAGTTCATAGAAGGGTTCGATCGGGGCGCGATTGGCGCTATGCCGGGCTGCTCCATGTTCGACCTGTATCTCCGCCTATACGATGCTTACGTTTCCGGCGACCGGGCCGGGGCGGCGCACATCCACAGCACCCTGATTTTGCCAATGCTGAACCACATCCGCCAGAACGTGGAAATGATCATCGCCTTTGAAAAAAAGATCCTCAAAAAGCGCGGCATCATTCAAAGCGATTTTTGCCGCGAGCCCGGCTTTGTTTCTGACGCGTACTACGACAGGCTTTTTGAGGAGCACTACGACGCAATCCGCGCGCATTTTTCCGCCAGGTAAGCGCGGCAAAAGGAGCTCGCCATGAAAAACAATACTTCCCAATCCTGGAAACATCCCGGCAACCGGCAGGAACTGCTCCGCAGCGCCCTGCTGCAGGCCATGGGCTATACCAGCGCCGATATCGAAAAGCCCATCATCGGCATATTAAACACCTGGGGCGAAACCAATCCGGGGCACCTGCATTTTCGCAACCTGGCCGAGGCGGTCAAGCGCGGCGTATGGGCCGCAGGCGGCTTTCCCCTGGAGGTGAATTGCCTGTCCATTTGCGAGGTGTTTTTCGATGTTTCCAGCCTGATCTATCGCAATCTGCTCGCCATGGAAACCGAGGAGCTCGCCGCCCGCCACCCCTTCGATGGGATCGTGCTCATTGGCGGCTGCGATAAAAGCGTTCCGGCACAGCTGATGGCTGCGGCCACGGTCAATAAACCCACCATTTTTTTGCCGGGCGGCGCCATGCTGCCGGGCAATTATCGGGGCGAAACCCTGTGCTGTGGCACGGATACCTTCAAATTGTATAACCGGTATATCTCCGGCGAACTCACCTGGCAGCAAATGATGGCGCGCGCGGGCTGCCTGTATGGCTCCGTGGGCGCGTGCCCCATCATGGGAACGGCCAACACCTGCCAAACCGCTGTGGAGGCCATGGGGCTCGCGCTGCCGGGCTCGGCCTCCTCGCTGGGCGTCAGCGCGGAAAAAGCCCGCCAGGCGGAAATGACGGGCCGCCGCATCGTCGAAATGGTCGCCGAAGATTTAACGGTTGACAAAATTCTCACGCCCGATTCCATTCGCAACGCGATCCGCGTGATCATGGCCTGCGGCGGCTCGACAAACCTGCTGATCCACCTGAAAGCCATTATGCACCGGGCGGGATTCGATCTGGATCTGATGGAGTTTGACGCCATCAGCAACGATACGCCGCTGCTTGTGAATGTGAAGCCGCACGGGAACCACCCCGTCGGCGAAGCGTTCCATCATGCGGGCGGCGTGCCAGCCGTGATGAAAGAACTGGAGGGCAAGCTGCACCTGTCCTGCATGACGGTGACAGGCAGGACCGTGGGCGAAAATTTGCAGGATGCCGGTTTTGCCTATGACCGGGATGTGATCCGCAGCCTTGCCAATCCGCTGATGCCCACGGGCGGCATGTGCATTTTAAAGGGCAACCTGGCGCCCAATGGCGCGGTGATCAAGCGCAGCGCGGCCACGGAGCGCCTTTTGCACCACCGTGGCCGCGCAAAGGTCTTTGATGACCTGGCCGCCGCGGAAAAGTGGCTTGCAGATCCCGCTTCGCCCGTCGATGAGGATATGGTCGTCGTCCTGCGCGGATATGGGCCAAAGGGCGCGCCCGGCATGCCGGAATTTGGCAATTACCTGCCCGTGCCGCCAGCGCTGCACAAAAAGGGCATTGACGACTATCTGCGCATCACGGATTCGCGCATGAGCGGCGGTTGCTTTGGATCGATCATCCTGCACGTTTCGCCCGAAGCGCAGGTGGGCGGCCCGCTCGCGGCAGTGCGCGATGGGGATATCATTCATGTGGAAGCGGATGAAAATCTGCTGGAAGTGGAGCTGTCCGAGGCGGAAATCGCCAGCCGCTTAAAGGATTTTGTCCCCCGGGAGCATGCGGATATCCAAAGGGGATTTCTAAAAAATTTTATCGATCATGTACAGCAGGCGGACGAGGGCTGTGATCTGGATTATCTCGCCGGGTCTTTTTAAATACCATCTTTGGCAAAATGCCCCGGGAATTTGATATCTGCTCGATTGGGATGCAGCCGGGCGGGCGCCCCCTTTATGAAGGAGACGCCCGCCCGGCTCTATGATCGGCTTATCTTATAGCAAGCTCTAAGAGTCCAGATTGTCCACAATTTCCCGCGGTGAAGGCTTATACTTCCGCAGCACATAGAACGAGAGAACCACCGTCAGCACATCGGCCGCCGCTTGCGACCAGACGATGCCATACATGCCAACAAGCGCATTGAGCAAAAACAGCATGGGGATATTGAAAACCAGCCACCGCGTCACGCCCAAGAACAGGGAAATGCGGCCCTTGCCAAAGGCCTGGAACAGATATACGGTGAAAAAGCTCAAAAACATCAGCGGCGTGGCCAGCACGCGAACGCGCAAAAATTGCGCGGCCAACGTTTTTGTCTGCGCGTCGGCAATGAACAGCCCGGCAAATTGCACGGCAAACAATTCATACAGCAGGATGCTGATTGCCGCGATCACCAGCCCCAGCTTGCGGGAAAGGCGAATCGTCTCATTCATGCGCTTTTCATTGCCCGCGCTGAAACTGTATGCGACAAGGGGCATCATGCCCTGGCAAATGCCCACGCCCACATTGAGCGGAAAGCGCTCTATCTTCAATACAATGCCAATGGCGGCCAGCGCCAGGTCGTGATAGGAAACCATCAGCTTATCGATGATGACATAGTCCAGATCAAACAGGAGCGTGGCAACGGCCGAAGGTACGCCCACGCCAAAAACCGCCGCCACGCTGGCCCGGCTGGGCAGCCCTACCCTGGGCGAAAACGTAACCGCCGAATCCCGCCCGATTCGCAATAGCACCACAACGAAGAAAAGGAGCGCAACGCAGTTGCTCAGGCAGGTCGCGATCCCCGCGCCTAGCACTTCGCTTCCCTCTGGCAGCAATACGAACATGAAGAGCGGGTCGAGCGCAATGTTCAATAACCCGCCCAGCACGATGCCAATGCTGGCCTCCCTCGAGCGGCCAATGCTGCGAATCAAATTGGACAACACATTGGAAAGCACGGTGGGGATTCCGCCCAGCACAATTACGCAAAACGCGTATTGCCTGGCATACTCATAAGTGTTTTCTCCGGCGCCCAACAGTTCCAGAATGGGATGCATAAAAACGCCGGTTCCCACCGAAAACAGCGCCGCAATCCCCAGCGCCAGGTAGATCGAAAAGGCGCTAACCCGCCTGGCTTCCTGCTCCCGCGCCTGCCCCAGCAGGCGGGAAATCAGCGAACCGCCGCCGATCCCCGCCAATCCGGCGAGGCATAGCGTAATGTTGAACACGGGCAGAATCAACGAGGTACCCGCCACCATATAGGGATTGTTCGTTTGGCCTACAAAAAACGTGTCCGCCATGTTGTAAATCAAAACGATCAACTGGCTGACCACCGCCGGCACAATCATCTTGCGCAGGGCGACCGGTACCGGAAGGCTTCGAAAAACCTCTTCTTTGGCAAAATCCGCTTTGGTTCGCATTCCATTCCACCCACACTTTCCCCCGTATACGGCCCTGCATGGTTCTCGAAAAAGCGGCGCTGTGCCATGGCACTGAACATGACCATTGGGCCAAAAGAAAGACAGGCAGCCCCTGGCGGCCAGACAGCCATGCCGGACGCGCTGGGCAGAACCCCTGTTCTCTGGCATTATAGCACACTTACGGGCGGAATAAAAGACCCGCAATGAAAAAATCCAGACGCCAGCTCGGAAAAGCAGCGAAGGCCCGCGTCCCCCCAATGCAAAATCACGCTTGCCATAAAGGTTCCCTCATGCTATAATTCCTACACAAAAAGGCAAAGGCGGTGGCATCATGCCCATAGAAGCCATTCTGCAAACGATCACAAGGGAATTGCGGGGTTGCCCCTTCTTAAAAGGCATTGTCCTCGGCGGCTCAAGAGCCACGGGCTGCGCGTCGGAAGGCTCCGACATCGACATCGGTTTATATTACGAAGGCATTGATTATGCTCGCCTAAACGCGATTGCCCAGCGGCTGGACGATGCCCACCGGGAAAATCTCGTCTGCCGTGAAGGCGAATGGGGGAATTGGGTCAACTGCGGCGGGCGATCTCGTATACAACTGCCGTTGCGCGGCGGTGGCGGCGGTGGAAGGGGCGGATGCGGCGGACGCAAAGCGGCGGGCGTCAGACCCCAAGACCGGAGAAAGTGTGCTGATAGAGAATATGAGTTTCGCCCAGTGAGAGACATGGAAAGAAAAGATGAGTCTTGATGTTTCTCCAAAATCTGTTATAATGGAAGGGGATCACGCAGATGGCGGGGCGGAACAGTGCATACAGTTGGAAAAATTGATATCGACAAATACAGGGTCGTATCCGATAAAATTAGAACCGATGAAGTTATCATTACGGATGAGCGAATTGATCATATTAGAAGACGACATTCGGATGATTTTGAAATGTATGCACAATATATCGAAAGAATTGTTGAAGGCCCCGACTACATACTGGAGGCAAATAAGCCCAACACGGCGTTTCTTTTGAAAGAATTTGTAGAGGATGACGAAAGGTTCCAGCTCATTTTGCGGCTTGCCGTTGAGGAGGATATCCCGGGGTATAAGAATTCCGTCATTACATTCCTCAAGGTAGAAGAGAAGCGATATAAAAGATACTTGCGGACGAAGAAAATCCTTTACAAA
>DVJN01000202.1 GCA_018716755.1 Candidatus Alectryocaccomicrobium excrementavium | reverse complement strand
GCGCAACGACCACCCGCCATAGGAATCCTTCGGCATCCAAATCCCCCTTCCAGGCTTTCTTATAGTATACCAGAATTGACCTTATTGTCCACTCAATTTTTTTGGTTGAACATCCAATTTCTTCGGAAAATCCCCGGCTGGCACGGCCAAAAATACAAAAGCGCCGCCGGCCGCCCTTTCAGGCACAGGCAACGCTTTTCCTGCATGCAAATTTTATCGCGGCAGCTTTTTGCCGCACTTTTCACAATAGGCGAAATCCTTTTCCACCGCGGCGCCGCAATAGGGGCAATAGCCCGACGCTCCCGCGCCGCTCACAGTTTCCGTTCTTTCCTTTTCCGCGCCAATGCGCTCGTTCAGCGGATCGGGTTCCTCACCCTCCTCCGTGATATCAAAAGCGGAAAAGCGGTTTTTGCTCCCAGCATTTTTAAAATGGTATGCCGCCTGAACCACCCCGGCGAGAATAAACAGCACGCCAAACAGCGGAAAAAATCCCGGCGCGCCCATTTGTGCAGCGCTCAACGTCCACACGATGCCGAATACAATCGCGATTACGGCGCCAATCCCACCCATCATCGATGGGCCGCGCCCCGGCTTAATGCTTTTCATACGCGTTCCCCCCGAACCAGGCAGTGCTCATTCCTCATCCACGAATCTGCTTTCAATCACTGCGGGGTTGCGTCGCGAACCCCGCGCCCGAAAGCCCGTCCACTTCCAGTGCAGCCAACCGGCCCCGGCCACCAGCAACGCCGCGACTGCCGCAAAAAACGCGCCCAAAAGCGATAAAATTCTCCCAATCATACTGCCGTTCCTCACCTTTCTGGTTATGGTGACAGTATAACACATCTCCGTTCGCTCCGCAAACCTTTTCCGCCCATTGATACGCTTTGGCGGCTCAACCGTCTCGAATGGCGCGCCTGCACCTTACCACTTTCCAGCCTCTTCCACCATGTGCGCCCCGATTTGGTATAGCAGGCGGATCGCCTCCGCCTGGCATGCCGCTGGCATGCGCCGCACCAGGCTATGCGCCTCGAACGTAAAATCCCCATCATACCCAATCTCCCGCAGCGCCAGCAGAATCGGCGGCCAGTCTATGCCGCCGAAAAAGGGCGGCATGTGATCGTCGGCCTGTCCGTGGTTGTCCGCGATATGCAGCGCATGCAAGCGCCCGCTCAGCTCGCGCAGGGAAGCGGATTGATCCTGCCCGGCAAGGTGAGCGTGCCCCGTATCCCAGCAAGCGCCCACGTTGGGCATGCCGACTGCTTCAATCAGGCGGCAAAGCTGGCTCGCGGTGGTAAGGCCGCTTTTAGCGGCGCTCATATTTTCCAGCGCCAGCCCCACGCCAAATTGCTGGGCATACGCCGCTAGGCCGCGGAAATACGCGGCGTTTTCCTCAATCATCCTATCCAGGCTACCCGCTTGTTCCCAATCCGGGCGCTGGCTCGGGTGTAGCACCACCCACGGGATGCCCAGCATGCCCGAACCCTCGATGGAACGGCGAATCTGTTCCTCGTGCGGATTATCCGGCTCATAGGCATAAAAATTGTATACGTGCGCATGTGCCTGCATAAAGGTCAACCCCATGCGCTGGGCCGCCGCGCCGATTCCTTCCACCCAGCGCCGCCAATCCGGCTGCTTGAAGGGGGAATTCTCGCTGTGGCTCCAATCCCAAAAATTCATATCCACATGGCGGAATCCTCCGTCCGCCGTGCGGCGCATCTGTTCTTGCACGCTGGCCTGAAACTGTGAATCGAAAAACACGTTGATGGATGTGCAGGCTTGCATCGCAATCCGCTCCTTTGTGCCCTTTTTGCCGCCATACAGCGCTTGAAACAGGCCCAGTATAACATGCGCGGCGAAGTTCGTCAAGCCGTATACATCTCTTTGAGGAAAAACAATTTTGTTGACCGGTTCCTCTGCATATGGTATACTACGCATAGAAAAAACGATTCTGAATTGAACGAAGGAGGGATTGTGCAAATGCGTAAGCCAGCGGGACGGTTTCCGCAAAAAGGGAACCGTAAAGTGTATTGGCAAATGCTTACACTGCTTGTGGTTTTTGCCGTGCTTAGCGGTTGCCAGGCTTCGCGCGGCACGGAGGTCATGTCTATAGAGGAAAAATCCTGCGCTGAAATCGGCGCCGTGCTAAAGGAATTTGGCATCAACGGAATCACCGAGGAGATAACGCAAGAATTGGAGCAGTCATTGTCCCAGCTACCCCCGGACGTGCTCCTGAGCAAAACGGCTACGCTCCTTATGTCGCTGGAGGACGATCCCGCGACCAATGGCGTATACAGCTTTGACATGGAAGTCCCATGCGAAGACACCATGTACACGGAATTTCTCCGCGGTGTGTCCGCCCTCAGCAAAGGCGAATTGGTGTTTGAAAATATCGAGGAAGATACCAGCGCCGTCAATTGGGAGGAAGGAACCGGTTCCAGAACCGTGCGCTTTGACTGGCAAGGCAAACCATACACGCTGGAAGCGCAAATGCACTACGACTGGTTCGACATAGAAGTTGCCAACCAGCTCAATAAAATTCTCCTGGCTTCTGGCAGCGAAAAGAGGCTGTATTTTACGACAGATGGCTATCAGGCATGCATCGTCTTCTACTGCACCCCGGAATGGGCCGAGGCTTTTGCCACCGCAACGGAATTGCCCCTGACGGATTGCGTCGAGATGTAGCCCGCACCAGCAGCAGCGCCACATCGCCCGGACCGCAATGCAAAATTCATGGCCCGCCGGAACCCGGCGGGCCATATCATTGACAAAAGGATTATTCCTCCTCGTCGTCGTCGCGCTTCGCGCTTTCGATGATCTTCTTCGCATCGGCAGCGGGCACTTCTTCATAGCGTTCAAACTGCATGGTGAAGGAGCCGCGCGCCTGCGTCATGGAGCGCAAATCGGTCGCATACTTGAACATTTCGGATTGCGGCACCTCTGCGATGACCTTCTGCATGCCGTTTTCCTGCTCCATGCCGATGATGCGGCCGCGGCGCTTGTTCATATCGCCGATGATATCGCCCATGTACTCGTCCGGCACGAGCACTTCCACATGATAGATCGGCTCGAGCAGCACGGGGCTGGCATCGATCAGCTTTTTGAAGGCCAGGCGGGTAGCCGTCTTAAACGCCATTTCGGAGGAGTCGACCGCGTGGTAGGAACCGAAGTGCAGCTTCGCGGTGATACCCACCATCGGATACCCGGCAAGCACGCCCTTCTGCACGTTTTCGCGCAGGCCCTTTTCCACCGCGGGGATGAAGTTACGCGGCACCACGCCGCCCACGATGGCGTCCACAAAGCGCACTTCGTCGCTGCCGTCCGCATTCGGGGAGAACTCGATCACCACGTGGCCGAACTGGCCGTGGCCGCCCGTCTGCTTCTTATGACGGCCTTCGCAGTCGAGCGTCTTGCGGATGGTCTCGCGATAGGGGATCTTGGGATCCTGCAACACGCACTCCGCGCCAAATTTGCTGGACAGCTTCTTGGTGATCACTTCCAGGTGCATCTCGCCCAGGCCGGAGAGCAGGCTCTCGGTCGTTTCCACGTTCTTTTCCACGCGAATGGTGGGATCTTCTTCCATCAGGCGGCTGAGGCCGGAAAACACCTTATCTTCCTCGCCGGACTTCTTGGCGTACACCGCCATGGAAATGCACGGCTCGGGGAAATGGAGCATTTCGTACTGGATCGGATTGGCCGCGTCCGCAAGGGTATGGCCCGTGTTCACGGACACCAGCTTGGCCAGCGCGCCGATGTCGCCGGCAATCAGCTTGGGCGTCGTGGTCTGCTTTTTGCCGCGCAGGATATAAATCGTGCCGGCCTTTTCGGTCTTTTCCGCATTGACGTTATACAGCTGCGTTTCGCTCGTCAGCTCGCCGCTCATCACCTTGAGGATCGACAGCTTGCCCACGAACGGGTCGGCCAGGGTCTTGAACACCTGCGCGGAGAACGGCTGATCCACTGCGCACACGCGCTCTTCGGCTTCGCCAGTCTTGGGATTGGTGCCTTCGGCCACGCGGCCCTCGGGCGAGGGCATCAGATCGATGATGTTATCCAGCAGCTTGGCCAGTCCCACGCGGGTGATGGAAGAGCAGCAAACTACCGGCACGACCGTGCCGTCCACAATGCCGCGGCGCAGGCCGCGCATGATCTGCTCATCGTCCAGCTCACCGTTCTCGAAATAGGCTTCCATCAGTTCGTCATCCGCACCAGCGGCAGCTTCCATAATGGCTTCGCGCGCGCTTTCCACGGCGCTCGCAGCGCTTGCGGGGATCGGGATCTCCTTGAGCGTTTTCCCTTCGCCGGTAAAGGCCTTGTTCTCCAGGATGCAGACCACGCCGGTGAACTGGCCGTTTTCCATGATCGGCACTTCGATGGGGGCCACGTGGGAACCATACTTTTCGGTGATGGAGGCCAGCGCCTTATCGAAATTGGCGTTCTCGCGATCCATCTGGTTGATCACGATCATGCGCGAAGTCTTGGTCTTATCGCACATTTCCCAGGCCTTTTCCGCGCCCACGTTCAAGCCGCTCACGGCGCCCACAGTGATAATCGCGCCTTCCGCCACGGTCAGCGGACCGACCATCTCGCCGGCAAAATCGAAGTAGCCGGGCACGTCAATCAGATTGACCTTGGTGTCCTTCCACTCCAGCGGTGCAAGCGCGGCCGAAATCGAAATCGTGCGCCGGGTCTCTTCGGGGTCAAAGTCCGTAGTGGTGGTTCCATCCTCCACGCGGCCCTGGCGGTCGATCGTTCCGGTGGCGAACAGCAGCGCCTCGACGAGCGTCGTCTTGCCCTCGCCGCCGTGGCCCACGACAGCGATGTTGCGAAT
>DVJN01000201.1 GCA_018716755.1 Candidatus Alectryocaccomicrobium excrementavium | reverse complement strand
GAACTTCATTTTAAGGAGGGAACCCCCGTGATCGAAACCGAGGGCTTTATCCAGGATCTGGCCGCCGTGCGCGAGCGGATCCGCGAGGCAGGTGACTCACTTTAACCTGCCCGGGTTGAAGGAACAGTTGGAAGAATACCAGGCGGACATGGCCTCGCCCGGTTTTTGGGACAACCTGGAGCACGCGCAGAGCGTGAACCAGAAGGCGCACGCCGCCGAAAGCAAAATCGAAAACTACAACAAGCTCGTTTCCGCGGCGGACGACCTGGACGTGCTCATCGAAATGTATGAGGAATCCGGCGACAAGGATCTGCTGGCGGAAATCCAGGCGGAATTTTCCAAGGTGCACAGCGAGCTGGAAACCATCCGCCTCACCACGCTGCTGCGCGGCGAATACGACGCGCTCAATTGCGTGCTCTCGCTGCACGCGGGCGCGGGCGGCACGGAGGCCCAGGACTGGACGCAGATGCTCTACCGCATGTATACCCGCTTTTGCGAGCGCATGGGGCTTACCGTGCGCGAGCTGGACATGCTGGAGGGCGACGAGGCGGGCGTCAAATCCGTCACGTTCGAGGTTTCGGGCGATTACGCCTATGGCTATCTCAAATCCGAGCGCGGCGTGCACCGGCTGGTGCGCATTTCGCCCTTTGATTCCGCGGCCCGGCGGCACACGTCGTTCGCCTCGCTGGACGTCGCGCCCCTCATCGAGGACAGCCAGGTGGAGATCCGGCCCGAAGATCTGCGCATCGACACCTACCGCGCCAGCGGCGCGGGCGGCCAGCACGTCAACCGCACGGACAGCGCCGTGCGCATCACGCACATTCCCACGGGCATCGTGGTGCAGTGCCAGAACGAGCGCTCGCAGATTCAAAACCGCGAAACCTGCATGCGGGTGCTGCGCGCGCGCCTGATCGAGCGGCAGGAGCAGGAGCGCCAGGAACAGATGAGCGAGCTGAAGGGCGAGATGAAAAAAATCGAGTGGGGCAGCCAAATCCGTTCCTACGTGTTCCAGCCCTACACCATGGTGAAGGATCACCGCACCGGCCACGAAACCGGCAACATCGCCGAAGTGATGGACGGCAAGCTGGAAGATTTCGTGATCGCCTATCTGCAAAAAATGTAAAAAAATCCTGCGGCGCGCGCCCCTGCGGGCAGCGCGCCGTCTATCGAGGTTTTGTCGTATGTGGCAGGATATTTCGCGCCCGCTGGCATCGGGCATGGAGGTTTACCCCGGCGACCCGGGCTTTGCCGCCCGGCGGCTGCGCCAGGTGGAAACAGACGGCTATGCGCTCACGGAAATCTCCATGAGCGCGCATTGCGGCACGCACATGGACGCGCCCGCGCACTTCGTCGCGGGCGGGAAGACCATCGAGCAATTGGATAGCGCGCTCTTCTTCGGCCCCGCCGCGCTCATCGAAATGCGCGCGCCGGAAGACCTCTTGCGCGTGCCCGCGGGAACCGGGCGCCTGCTGATCCACGATTTGGGCTACGGCGGGCTGCGGGAGGCCGACGCGCAGCGGCTGCTGGCCGCGGGCGTGCGGCTGATCGGCACAAACAACCTTTCCATCGCGGCGGAGGAAGTTTCCAGCGCCGTGCACACCCGCCTGCTCGAAAGCGAAGTTTTGCTGCTGGAAGGGCTGTGGCTGGAAGGATTGGCCGAAGGCGCCTATGAACTGATCGCGCTGCCCCTGCGCCTGGTGGGCGCGGAAGGCGCGCCCGCGCGCGCGTTCGTGCGCGCCATGGAATGAAGCCGCTCAGTTTTTTTACCGCGCTCTTTGTGTGCCTGGCGCTGCTGCTCGCTTCGCTCTACACCGTGGCCATCGACCCGCGTACCTACGCGCGCCAGCAGGCGCGGCTGAACGTGGCGGAGCGCTCGGGCATTTCGCAGGAGGAGCTTCTCGCGCTGGATGAGGCCGTGGCCCGCTACATGCGCGGCGCGGGGCCGCTGGACGATGCCGTCTTTTCCCCGCGCGAAATCGCGCACATGCGGGACGTGCGCGCGCTGATGGCCCTGTGCGAACGCGTGCTGGCGCTGCTTGCCGCGCTGGCCGCGCTGGGGCTGGCGCTGGTGTTTGGCCGCCTGCGGCTTAAGGGCTTTCGCGTGCTGCTGCGCGGCGGGCGCTGGGCGCTGCTGGCGCTGGCGGCGTGCGTCGCGATTCTGGCGGCGTGGGCTTTTATCGATTTCACCGGCCTGTTCACGGCCTTCCACCAATTGTTGTTCACCAACGATTTGTGGCTGCTCAGCGCGTCCTCCACGCTGATTCGCATGTTTCCAGAGGATTTTTTTCGGGCGATGGCAGCGGAAATCGCGCTGCGCTTCGCCCTATCGCTGCTTGCCCTCGCGGCATTGGGAAAGGGGATGAGCCGCTATGCGGATACTCGCCGTTGAATCTTCCTGCGATGAAACGGCCATGGCCGTGGTGGAAGACGGCCGGCGCGTTTTGTCGCAGGCCATCGCCTCGCAGATCGACATCCACGCGCTCTATGGCGGCGTGGTGCCGGAAATCGCCTCGCGCGAACACGTTCTTGCGCTGGACCCGCTGCTCGATCAGGTGCTGCCGCAGGGCGAAACCGTGGACGCCGTGGCCGTCACCTTCGGCCCGGGGCTGGTGGGCGCGCTGCTCACCGGCGTGAGCTGGGCCAAGGGCTTCGCCTACGCGCGGGGCCTTCCGCTCATTCCCGTGAACCACATCGAAGGGCACGTGAGCGCGAATTACATCGCGCATCCCTCGCTGGAGCCGCCTTTCGTGTGCCTGGTGGCCTCGGGCGGGCACAGCCACATCGTGCGCGTGGACGATTACGGCAGCTATACGCTCCTGGGGCAGACGGCGGACGACGCCGCGGGCGAGGCCTTTGACAAGGCCGCGCGCGTGATCGGCATCCCCTACCCCGGCGGCCCGCTGCTGGACAGGCTGGCCGAGCAGGGCGACGATCAGGCCTACCATTTTCCCAGGGCGCACGTCAAAGGGAAATACGATTATTCCTTCAGCGGCGTAAAGACCGCCGTGATCAACGAAACCCACCGCCTCAAACAGATGGGCCAGGAGATCCGGCGGGAAGATTTTGCCGCCTCGTTCCGGCGCGCGGTGGTCGATATGCTGGTGGAAAAGGCCGTGGCAGCCGCGGTGGATAGCGGCGCGGGCAAGCTGGCGCTCTCCGGCGGCGTGGCCGCCAACCAGCTCCTGCGCCGGGAAGCGCGCGAGCGCGGCGAACGGGCGGGGCTTGCCGTCTACATGCCGCCCGTATCTTTGTGCACGGACAACGCGGCCATGATCGGCAGCGCCGCTTATTACCGCTATTTGAAGGGCGAGCTCGCGCCGCTCTCGCTGAACGCGCAGCCGTCCCTGCGCCTGATCGGGCAGGAATAGCGCGCGCATAACCCTAGCAAATCTCTCCCGCGTGGATAGAAAGAGGTACACATATGAATTTTGCCTGGATGGACGAAGCCGTCCACGCGCACTCCGGCGCGTTTGAGCGGGCCATGCGCGTTTTGCCCAGCGCGGAAATTGACGCCAGGCCCGCTTACGACCGGGCCAAGCGCCTGTTCGATCTTGTGCTGGGCGCGTTGGCGGCGGCCGTGGCCGCGCTGCCCATGCTGGCCATCGCGCTGGTGGTGCGGCTGGATTCGCCCGGCCCCGCGCTTTACCGGCAGGAGCGCCTGGGCCTGGACGGCAAACCCTTCATCCTGCTCAAGTTCCGCTCCATGCGGCAGGACGCGGAGAGCGGCGGCCCGCGCTGGGCGGAAAAATACGATCCGCGCGTCACGCGCGTGGGGCGTGTGCTGCGCCGCACCCGGCTGGATGAACTGCCCCAGCTGTGGAATATCCTGTGCGGGGAGATGAGTTTTGTGGGCCCGCGCCCCGAACGAAGGTATTTTTATGAAGCCTTTGAGGAGCGCCTGCCCGGTTTTTCCCGCCGCATGGCGGTCAAGCCCGGGCTCACCGGCTGGGCGCAGGTGAACGGCGGATACGATTTGCAGCCACCGGACAAGCTCGTGTACGATATGGAATACATCCGCAGGCGTTCCGCGGGCCTGGATGCGCGCTGCCTCCTGATGACCGTGCGCATCGTGCTCGGCGGGCACGGCGCGCGGTAAACCCGCCCTGGCGGGCGCGCCTTGCGCGGATTTTTACCAGAGCATCCCAGCCCCGTCCGCTTGACGGAAGGCGGAAATCCGGTTACAATAGAAGGCACAAACCGACCATGGGGAGGCTTGCATGAAAAAAAGATTGGGGCGCTTTTCCGGCCGCGTGGCCGCAGCTTTCCGCGCGGGCAACCGTTTGCCCGCGCGGTGGATCGCGCGCGTGCCGGTTTTGCTCGCGCTGCTGCTGTTGTCCATGGCTGCGCCAGCTTTCGCCAGCGAAACCGCCCTGGTGCTCAGCGGATTCATTACGCCGGGCGAACTGGTCGTGCCCGGGGACGCCACGCTTTCGCTCACGCTGCAAAACACTTCCGACGAAACCATTTTCAACGTGCGGATATTTATGCAAACGACCAGCGGCGCGGATGAAATCAGCCGGTACGACGCGATTGCCGCCGGCGAAATCGTGGAAATCGCGCAGGTGATCCGCGTTACGCAGAGCCAGCTGGACAACGGCGAAGTGGTGGTGTTCATCAACAGCGGCCTGGATCCTGCCAACGTGGGCGGTTCGGGCAATATCGGCATCCCCATCGAAAAGGCGCAGGCCAATGTGCGGCTTGAATTCACGCGCCAGCTTTCCAGCGAATACGTCGTGGAAGGCGGGAACGTGACAATCGCCTATATGGTGCGCAACCTGGGGAACGTGGATTTGCGCCAGCTGACGGTGTACGACGCGCTGGGCGATTTTGAGGAGCGCGTGGCGTCGCTCGCGCCGGGCGAAACAAAAACCTTTTTGAACCACGCCGTGATCCGTTCCGACGCGCAATCCCAGGCCTATGTCACGTATACGCCGCAGACCGAAAGCGCGCAGCGCCGGCAGGATCTGGCGAATGTGGACATTTTTCTCGCCCGGGAAGGGCTGGAGGTGGAGCTGGAATCCAGCGCGCAGGACGTGTACTATGGCGGGCAGGTGGAATTGACCGCGCGCGTGACCAACACCGGTTCTGTCGCGCTGACGGCGATCTCCCTCACCGATCCCGCGCTGGGCGTGTTTACGGACAAGCCGTTTTCGCTGAATCCGGGGGAATCCGCGGAATTTACGCGCCTGGCGACCCTGTTCACGCGGCGCCAGTTCCAGCTTACGGCGAACGCTTCGTCGCCCACGGGCAATCCCGTGACCGTCACGAGCAACCCGGTGGGCGTGGCGGTGGAAAGCGAAAGCGACGCGGTTTTCCTCAGCGTTTCTGCGCGGCCGGAAATGGAGCGCATCCGCCGGGCCGGATACGTCAATTTTGAAATCGAGCTCATCAACAGCGGTTTTGGCAGCGTTTCCAACGTGGAAATCGGCGAACGCACGCTGGGCGCGCTGCACACGTTCGCAGTCGTGCCCGCGGGGGAGCCGACCGTGCGCACCTTCTCCCTGAACGTGGAGGAAACGGGGGACTTTCAGTTCTATTGCGCCGTGCGCGATGAAAACGGCCGCCAGAGCACGGTATACGCCGAGCCCGTGACCGTGACCATCGCCAGCGACGGCGAGGAACCGCTCGCCGCCATCCAGGCGACGGAAGCCCCCATCCTGGCCGGAGAATCCACGCGGCCGGATTCTTTCAACGTTTACCCCTATATGATCGCGGGCGCGTTGATCCTGCTGGCTGCGCTCACGACGCTGCTCGCCGTCACCTCCTTCCAGGAGCGGCGCGCGCGCCGCATGCGCAAAAAGCAGCGCGAGGAGGCAAAGAAGAAATAGCATGTTTGCGGGATTCACAGAAGAAACGTTTTCGTATTTCACAGCCATCCGCTTTTGCAACAACCGGGAGTTTTTCCTCGCCAACCACGATTGGTATGTGCGCGCGGTGCGCGAGCCGCTGCTGGATCTGGCGGAGGCGCTGGGCGATACCGTGCGCGCCATCGATCCGGAGCTGGAAACCCGGCCTGGCCGCGTGCTCTGCCGGCCCAACCGCGATATCCGCTATTCGCGGGACAAATCCGTCTATCGCGATTACATGTTCCTCAAATTCCGCCGGCCCGGCGAGGAGCGCGCCAGCACGGTGGGCCTGTATTTCGACATCAGCGACGGGGGCGCGAGCTTTGGCGCGGGCTTTTATCAGCCCAATATGCCCCGGATGAACGCGCTGCGCACGCAGATCCGCCTGCAGCCCGCGCTGTGCGAAAAACGCCTGGATACCGGCGGTTTCACCCTGGTGGGCAACGTGATCAAGCGCATGCGCGTGCCCGAGCCGGTTCCGCAGGCCCTGCGGCCCTGGTATCCGTTGCGCAGTTTTTATGTAGAGAAAGAAATCCGCGATTTTGACCTGCTCAAAAGCCCCGCTCTCGCGGGCGAGGTCGAGCGCGGTTTTCGGCGCATTGCGCCCATGGTGCAATTTTTGCAAAGCCTTATACCCGAGGAAAACGATTCGTCACCCAAGGAGGACTAGCGCATGATCAATCGAATTCAGGCCGCGGCAGATTGCCTGGCCGCCGCCAAGCTGCTGTATTCCCGCCACCTGGTGAACGCGTATGAGGGGAATGTTTCCGTCCGCATGGGGGATACGATGTTCATCACCCCCACGCAAATTTGCAAAGAACTGCTCACGCCGGAAGATCTGGTGGAAGTGGACATCGAAAGCGGGGCCGTCATCCGCGCCGGTAAGGGCCGCAAGCCCTCCAGCGAGCTGAAGCTGCACCTGTGCTGCTATCGCAACCGGGGCGACGCCCAGGCCGTGGCGCACGCGCACCCGCCCTATGCCACTTCGTTTGCGCTGCGCTGCGAGGCCATTGAAACGCGGGGGTATCCCGAATTGATGCAGCGCTATGGGCGCGTGCCCGTGTGCCGCTATGGCCTGCCCTCTACCGACGCGGTCAATACCGATGTGCCGGAAGTCCTCAAAACCTACGACGCGTTCCTGCTGGCCAACCACGGGCTGGCCGCCGTCTCCACCACCGCGCTGGACGCCGCCTATAAGCTGGAAGGCATTGAAACCATCGCCAAGGTTTTGCACCTGGCGCGCGAGCGGGGCGGCGAGTGCCCGCTCTCCGATCCGGACGTGGCAGAAATTGAAAGGCTTCGATTAAGCAAGCGTTGAGTTTTGCCGCCAACCCTTGCGATGTTTGCAGCAATCCGGTACAATATTCTACAGAAATTCCATCAAGGGAGCGATGACTTATGGGTCTGGATCAAAAAGTTGTCAACGCAATCCGCATCCTCTCGGCCGAGGGTGTGCAAAAGGCGAAGAGCGGCCACCCCGGTATGCCGATGGGCGCCGCGGCCATGGCATACGCCGTGTGGGGCAAGCACATGGTGCACACCAATATCGACCCCAAGTGGGACAACCGCGACCGCTTTGTGCTTTCCAGCGGGCACGGTTCCATGCTGATCTATTCGCTTTTGCACCTGTTCGGCTATGGCCTCACCATGGATGACATCAAGGCTTTCCGCCAGTATGGCTCCAAAACGCCGGGCCATCCGGAATACAAGCACACCGTGGGCGTGGAAACCACGACCGGCCCGCTGGGCCAGGGCATTGCCAACGCCGTGGGCTTCGCCATGGCGGAAAAGTACCTGGCCGCGCACTTCAACCGCGAGGGCTTCCCGGTGGTGGACCACTATACGTATTGCATCCTGGGCGACGGCTGCATGATGGAGGGCATCTCGCACGAGGCCTGCTCGCTGGCCGGCACGCTGAAGCTCAACAAGCTGATCGCCCTGTACGACGATAACGAGATTTCCATCGAGGGCGATACGGATATCGCCTTCCGCGAAGATGTGCCCGCCCGCTTCCGCGCCTATGGCTGGAACGTGATCGATGTGGCGGACGGCAATTGCCACAAGAACGTGTGCGCCGCCATCCGCCTGGCCAAGGGCGCCGATAAGCCCACCCTCATCGTGTGCCACACGCAGATCGGCTTTGGCTCGCCCAAGGCGGGCAAGGCCAGCGCGCACGGCGAACCGCTGGGCGACGATGCGCTGGCGGAAACCAAGAAGGCGCTGGGCTGGGATTATCCGCCCTTCACCGTGCCCGAGGATGTGTACGCCCGCGCGGCGGAGGCCACGGCCCGCGGCGAAGAAGCGCGCCAGGCCTGGCTGCGCCTGATGGACGAATACAGGGCCGCATATCCCGATCTCTATCAGGAATACCAGGCGTGGCACAGCGAAGAGCTGAGCGTGGATCTGCTGCACGACGAAGCCTATTGGGCGTTCGATAAAAAGGCCGCGACCCGCAATTCCAGCGGCGAAATCATCAACCGCCTGGCCGCGCGCGTGCCGAACCTGATCGGCGGCAGCGCCGACCTGGCCCCCTCGAACAAGACCGAAATGAAGGGCCGCGGCGATTTCTCCGCCGAAAATCCCACCGGCGCGAACCTGCACTTCGGCGTGCGCGAGCACGCGATGGCCGCGATCTGCAACGGCCTGAAGCTGCACGGCGGCCTGCGCCCCTATTGCGCCACCTTCTTTGTGTTCAGCGATTACATGAAGAACGCCATGCGCATGTCCGCCCTGATGGGGCTCAACGTGGTGTATGTGCTCACGCACGATTCCATCGGCGTGGGCGAAGATGGCCCGACGCATCAGCCCATCGAGCATCTCGCGGGCCTGCGCGCCATTCCGAACCTGATCGTCTTCCGCCCCGCGGATTCCCGCGAAGTGGCCGCTGGCTGGTATCAGGGCCTGACGGGCAACCGTCCCGTGGCGCTGGTGCTCACGCGCCAGGATCTGCCGCTGTATGAAAAGAGCGGCCCCGCCGCGCTCAAGGGCGGCTACATCGTTTCCGATTGCGAAAAGGAAACGCCCGACGTCATCCTCCTGGCTTCCGGCAGCGAAGTCGAACCCTGCGTGA
Source organism: Candidatus Alectryocaccomicrobium excrementavium (assembly GCA_018716755.1). Lineage (GTDB taxonomy): Bacteria > Bacillota > Clostridia > Christensenellales > Aristaeellaceae > Alectryocaccomicrobium > Alectryocaccomicrobium excrementavium. Next base: position 8,665 of record DVJN01000201.1, on the reverse strand, counting down.
ATGCCCAGGCCCTGCTTAAGGAAAAGGGCGTCGACGCGCGCGTGGTTTCCATGCCCTCCTTCGAGCTGTTCGACGAACAGGATGAAGCCTATAAGCAGTCCGTGCTGCCCGACGGCGTGCGCGCGCGCGTGGCCGTGGAAGCCGGTGCGGAACTGGGCTGGCACAAGTATGTGGGCCTGGACGGCGCGGTGGTGTGCATGCACGGCTTTGGCGCATCCGCCCCGTACAAAGTTCTCTTCGAAAAATTTGGCTTCACGGCCGAAAACGTCGCCGCCACGGCGATGGACGTGCTCGCCAAAAAATAGGCGCATAGAAACGCCCGGCCCCGGCTCCCCCTCAGGGGAGCCGGGGCCGGGCCTCTTTTGTTTTTTTGGGGCGTTTTTATAGCCCCAGCCATGCCTTTCAATCCTCAATAAAGGCATGGCTCATGATATAAAATTCCTCCTGGCTCGGCTGGTATTTCTTTTCCATCGGCTGCAGGGCCGCGTCAAAAGCCTGCGCCGCCTCCATATCAACGTTCATAACCGGGCTGTCGTAATACGCCCATTTCCCGCCATCCAGCGCATGGGGAACGAGCTCTTTTGCCAGCATGGCAGCGGGAAATTTTCCGTCTGCCCGGCAGATATTATACTTTTTTGCGCTCTGAAAACCGCTGCTCACGTAATTCTTGGGGTCGCCGAAGATTACAATCCCCCCGTAGCCAAGCGCGGCCGCCCGCTCAAAGGAACGCGCCATCAGCGCTTTGCCAAGCCCTTTTCTCTGGCGCGCGGGGTCGACGCAAATCGGGCCAAAGGTGAGGATGGGCTTTTCTGCGCCATTTTCATCGACCAATCTGGCCCGGGTATACAGGATGCTGCCAACAATTTGCCCATCCTCTTCGCCCACCAGCGCCAGTTCCGGCACAAAATCCGCGTGAGCGCGCATGATGTGCACAAGATAGTGCTCCACGCAGCCCGGAATATAAATATTATAAAAAGCGCGCCGCGTAAGGGCCTCCACATCCGCCCAGTCCTTCTCCTCCAGGTTACGAATCCGCAATGTTCTCTCCCCCCTTCAGCAGCGGCGTAAGCGCGCCGCAATAAAACACGCACAAATGGTGCAGCGCGCGGGTGAGCGCCACATACAAAAGCTTCGCGTCCTCCACGCACGCGGCATACTCGTCCGCATCCGCGCCGGCCACGATTACGCCATCGAATTCCAGGCCCTTCACAGCGGCGGCACTGGCCACGAGCACGCCCGTGTGGTATTCGCTGGCGGACACGTCCAGCCGCTTCGCGCCGGGCAGGCGGGCGCACAACTCGTCCGCTGCGGCCTCGGTCTTGGTGATCACGGCGACGCTGGGCAGGCGTTGCCACTCCGCCAGCTGCCGGGCGGCGCGCGCCGCGATATCCCCGGTTTTTTCCACGCGCGGCGCTTCGCCATGGCGCAACACCGGCTCGATGCGCGTGGACACGGGCGAGGGGCAATTTTCCCACACGCGCCGCGCGAGCAGGATGATCTCCACGGTGCTGCGGTAGCTGGTGATCAACTCCCGCAGGTCGCAGGAATCGCCCAGCACCGGCGCGAGCGATTGCCAGGAAGGCAACCCGCGCGCCGCGTTCACGCCCTGCATCATATCGCCCACGATGGTAAACGTCGCGCCCGGATTCATTCGCCGCAGGAGCAGAAATTCCGCCTGGCTCATGTCCTGCGCCTCGTCCACCACGATGTGGCGGAACTCCTGCCGGGGCAATTCGCAAACGCGCCGCGCGATCAGGGCGATGAGCGCCGCGTCGCCCGCTGCCACGGCGCGCCCCTTGCGCGCAAGCGTTTCCTCCGCCGCGGCGCGCAGCTCGGGATCTTCCGCCTGGCGCATGTCCTCCCAAAATGTGCGGTATAGCCTGGCGGGCGCAAAATCGCCGAACGCGCGCATCGTTTCCCGGATATATTCCTTTCCCTTGGCTTCCGCCGCCTGCGTGCGCTCTTCCAGCTGGGCAAAGAGGCGCTCGCGCCGTTCCGCATCGCCCTGCATGCGCGCGGCACGGCGCTGGGCTTCCTGCCGGTACCACTGGTTGATCTGCGCGACCGCGTGCTTTACGCGCCCGGAAAGCTGCTTTTTGAGTTCCCGAAACCGGCGTTCGAGCGGGAACGGCTTCTCATCCACCAGAATGAACTGGCGCAGCGCCTCGCCGCTGAAAAGCGTAACCGGCCCAAAGCGCAAGCCATCCGCGGGCAAAATGCGGGATTCATACGCATCCAGCCACGCGTCCAGCCTGTGCGCGGTATCCAGCATGCCCTTCACGCGCGCGCAGGCGTTGCTTTCCGCCGCGCCCAGGGGCGGCAGCGCCGTGCCGAGCCAGGATTGCAGCAGCGCGTGGAACGTGGTCTGCTTCACGCGCTCCACGCCCAAATCCGGCAAAACCGGAGCGATATACTGCAAAAACAGCGGGTTGGGCGCGAGAATCAGCGTGCTTTCCGCGCGCAGGCGGTCCTGATAGGTATACAGCAAAAAGGCGATGCGGTGCAGGGCGATGCTGGTTTTGCCCGAACCGGCCACGCCCTGCACGATGAGCGAGCGGTTCAGCGGATGGCGGATGATGGCGTTCTGTTCCGCCTGAATGGTGGTAACGATTTCCGTGAGGCGTTCGCCCGTGACCGAGCCCAGCACGGATTGCAGGAATTCATCCTGCGCGGCGATGCCCGAATCGAAAATGGTCTTGAGTTCGCCCTTTTCCACGCCAAACTGGCGCTTGAGCGTCATCTCGCCGCGCACCGGCCCGTCGGGAGACTCGTATTCCATGGGCCCAACCTGGCCGGAATAATAGAGGTTCGCTACGGGGGCACGCCAGTCGATGATGTACGCTTCCAGCGTGCGAAAGCGCGTTACGCCATTTTTGCCAATGTAATAGCGCTGCGTGCTTCCGCCTTCCTCGCAAAAATCCACGCGCGTGAAATACGGCTTTTCTCCCGCCAGGCGCAACTCGCGCACGCCCTGTTCCGCGAGCGAAAACTGCATTTCCCGCACGGGCAGGTTGTCCGGATCGAACCGGCGCGCCGCGTCGAGCGCCGCGCGCGCGTCGTCCAGGCGCGCCTGCGCGCCATCCTGTTCCTGTTCTATCACCGACAGCGCCTGCGAAAAGTGCGCCAGTTCTTCCCGTGCGGCGGGATGGTCGATGGCCATGCAAATCCCCCCTCATTCCATGTCTCTCTTTTGCGCTGAACTTTTATTGTAGCAAAGAGCCGGCACAGGCGCAAGCCTTGCGCAAAATTTAACAGAAATATGCGTTCTTCTCGCCCCGTTTCCATGCGCCCCGCGCCATAAACGTGGTATAATGAAGGCAACTTGCATCTGGGAGGAATCGTTCCATGGGCATGAACTTGCGCTTTTTGGGCACAGGGGCGGCGGAGCAATACCCCAACCCCTATTGCGATTGCGAAGTGTGTGAGCGCGCCCGCCGCGCAAAAGAAATCCGGCTGCGCAGCGCGTTTCTATTGAACGAAAACAATATGGTGGATTTTGGCGTGGACGTGCTGGCCGCCAGCGCATTATACGATATTCCGCTATATGCCATAGAAAACGTGTTCATCACGCACACGCATCCCGACCATTTTTGCCTGGATAACATCGGTGCGGCCACCATGGCGGGCAAGCGCAGCGGGCATTGGCCCATCCGCTTTTACCTTTCCGCGCCCGCGAAGGCCTGGCTGGAACAATACCTCGCCGCAGTGCGCCCGCTCTATGGCGGCGCGGGCGAGGTGGACGCGCTGCTGCAAATGGGGCGTGCGGAATTTTGCGCGGTGGAACCGCACCGCTGGTTCGAGGCGGGCGGGCTGCGCGTTTTCACGCTGGAAACCAACCACATCGTGAATGGAAAGGAACCCGCGCTGAACTATCTGTTTGAAATGCCCGATGGCACGCGCCTTTTGTACGCCTGCGATACGGGCCTTTACGGGGAAAAGGCGCTTGGCGCGCTCGCAGGCGCGCGCATCGGCATCGTGGTGACGGAAGGCACCTTTGGCTCCAAATCCCTGCCGCGGGAGAGCGCGCATCTGTGCGGGCAAAACTGCTGCGAACAGCTGCGCGCACTGGAACGCGCGGGCGCTCTGGCCGAAGGCGCGCGCGCCTATATCACGCACATCAACCAGGAAAACGAATGGGACACGGCGCAATACCAGGCCTATATGGACAAAAACGCGCCCATTCCCGTGACCATCGCGCGCGACGGCATGGAAATCGGATAAGCTGTCATGAAGGAGAACAAATACGACGACGCGGCCTTTTTCGCCAAATATGCCGGCATGCACCGTTCCATTTACGGGCTTGCCGGCGCGGCGGAATGGGCGGCGCTGCGGGCCATGCTGCCCGATACCGCGGGAAAAAGCGTGCTCGATTTGGGCTGCGGCTATGGCTGGCACTGCCGCTATTTCGCAGAAAGCGGCGCTTCCCGCGTGCTGGGGATCGACCTTTCCGAGCGCATGCTTGCCGAGGCGCGTTCGCGCGCAAATCCGCCCGCCATCGAATACCGGCGCGCGGCCATGGAGGAGCTGGATTTTCCCGCCGGAAGCTTTGATCTCGTGTTCAGCTCGCTGGCGTTTCACTATGTGCGGGATTTTGCGCCGCTGGTGGCAAACATCGCCCGCTGGTTAAAGCGCGGCGGTGCGCTCGTCTGCTCCATGGAGCACCCGGTGTTCACATCCAGCGGCCCGCAGGACTGGGACTACGCGCCGGATGGAACCATCCGGCATTTTCCCGTGGACCGCTATTTCGAGGAAGGCGAACGGGAGGCCATCTTCCTGGGCGAGCGCGTGATCAAATACCACCGGACGCTCACCACCATCGTGGGCGCGCTTTTCGCCAGCGGCCTGCGCCTTACCGGCCTGGTGGAGCCGCAGCCGCCCGAGGATATGCTGGATCTGCCGGGCATGCGCGATGAAATGCGCCGCCCCATGATGCTGTTGCTATCCGCAAAAAAGGCTTAAACGCACTCACCCTGGCCCCCTGGACAGCGGAAACCCGATGGAGGCGGATATGAAAATAACGGAAGTGACCCATCGCACGCCGGATTTGCTCAACCGGCTGCTGGAGGTATGGGAGGGCTCTGTGCGGGCCACTCACTTGTTCCTCTCGGAGGGCGAAATCATAAGGATCCGGGAATACGTTCCGCAGGCGCTCAAGGGAATTGCCCATCTGCTGATTGCGGAAAACGAAGCGGGATTGCCCGTTGCCTTTATGGGGATTGAGAATGGCGCGCTGGAAATGCTGTTCATCGCCCCGGAAGAAAGGGCAAAAGGGCTGGGAAAGCGCCTACTCCAACACGGGATGGAAAGCTATGCCGTGGAATGCTTAGCCGTAAACGAGCAGAACCCACAGGCCAGGGGATTTTATGAGCACATGGGCTTTCGCGTTTACAAAAGGACGGACCTGGACGAACAGGGGAACCCCTATCCCTTGCTATACATGCGCCGCCAAACCGGCCAGCAAACGGAAAACATGGAATGATTTTCCGCCGGTATTCCCCAAAATTTCCTTCTCTCCAGAAATTGGGAAAGGGCGCCTCCGGTGCCAGACCGCGATCAAACGGCACAGCTGCGCCCCAAATCCCCTTTTCGCAAAAAGCGAAGCGGCCAGCGCCTATTTTTCCGGGGGCGTGATCCTGCCGTGCTCCACGCTGTTCACAATCAGCCTCGCCACCCGGCGGGAAGCGTCCTTGGGAATGTGCTGGCGCGCGGCGTGCAGCATAGCGGCCTGCACATTGGGGTCGTAAAGGATTTTCACCGCGGCGCGGCAGGCCTTTTCATCGTTCTTCGCGTTATAGGCCAGCCCGCGCGCCTGGAAAAAGGCGGCGTTGTCGGTTTCGATGGGCGGGATAGAATGCAGCGCGATCATGGGCACGCGCTGCACCAGCGTTTCCGTGCTGGTCAGGCCGCCGGCCTTGGTGATCACCACATCGGCCGAAGCCAGAAACGCGTTCAGCGGCGAAACATAGCCCAGCACGCGCAGGCGGGGATTGTCCATCGCTTCCAATTCTTCCCTGGCGGCGGCATTGTTGCCGCAAACGGCGCTGATCACCACGCTGGAAGGCAGCGTTTCGTCCAGCGCGCGCACGGTGCGCGGCAGCCTGCCCGCGCCCATGCTGCCGCCCGCCACGATCACGTGCTTGCATTCCGGGTCGATGCCGTATGCCTGCTTGGCGGCGGCGATGTCCCGCTCCGGGGCGATTTGCGGCGTCACCGGGATGCCGTAGGGGAACAGGCGCTCCGCCGGCATGCCCTTGGCGATGTAAGGCGCGACCAGATCTGGATGCGGCAGGATATACGCGTCCAGCCGGGTTTCCTCCCAGAACAGCGTGACGTTGTAATCCGTCATGATGCCAAAGGTCAGCGCGCCGATCTTGCCGCGCTTGATGAGGTGCGTGAGCGCCTGGGAAGAGAACACGTGCGTGGTGATGATGGCGTCCGGCGCGGTTTGGAAGATGTATTCTTCCAGGCGGCGGATGTTCACCAGGTTCAGCGCATAGCTGGCGGAATGCCCATGCTTGGGCGACAGCTTGCCCACCACGCGGTATCCCGCGCCGAACACGCGCGGCGAATGGCGCGCCACGCTCGCGTACACGCCGGAAACGGTTTTGGAACCCCACTCGCTGGCAATGGCCAGCGAATCCACCATTTCTGCCCGCACGCCCAGTTCGGCCAGCGCGTCGATCATGGCGTTGCCGGCGGCGTTGTGCCCGCCGCCCGTGTTGGTGGAAAGAATCAATATCTTCATAGCGAACCCCGCTTGCTTTTCCAAATTCTACGGCCAGGCCGGGAATGCGCGAAAAATCCCCGGTTCTTTCTGCCATTATACCTGTTTTGCGTTAAGTGCAAAAGGGATGATTGTAAGTTTCTTCCGATGAAAGGAAACCATCTTGCATCCTATGCGGCATGCGTGCGAAATTCCCCCGCAGCGCTTGACAACGGCGGGAAAGCGGATACAATGATACTATATGGCTCCGCCTCCGCGCGGGGTTTTTTCCGCCAAAAACGACAGATGACAGATTGGAGGAACCCATATGCAAGCCGCCCGCTGGAAGCGCCTGTTTGGCGACCGCAAATTCTATTCCATGGTGCTCGCCGTAGCGTTGCCCATCATGGCGCAAAATGGCGTTACGAATTTCGTTTCCATGCTGGACAATATCATGGTGGGCCAGCTGGGCACGGAGCCGATGAGCGGCGTAGCCATCGCCAACCAGCTGCTTTTTGTTTTCAACCTGTGCATTTTCGGCGCGACGTCGGGCGCGGGCATCTTTGGCGCGCAATTCTATGGCAGCGGCGATACCGACGGTTTGCGCAGCACCTTTCAATTCAAGCTGCTGCTCTGCGCGGGGCTGACCGTGCTGGCCATCGGCATTTTGATGGCTTTTCCCGAACCGCTCATTCGCCTCTACCTGCACGAGGGCGGCTCCGCGGCAGACATCGAGGCCACGCTGCAATACGGCCTGGACTATGTGCGCGTGATGCTGTGGGGCCTGTTCCCCTTTATGATCGTGCAGGTGTATTCCAGCACGCTGCGCGAAACCGGGCAGACTGTCGTGCCCATGGTGGCGAGCATTGCCGCCATTCTGGTCAACCTCACGTTCAACTATTTCCTGATCTTCGGCCGCATGGGCTTCCCGCGGCTGGAAGTGCGCGGCGCGGCCATCGCCACGGTGCTTTCCCGCTTTGTGGAGCTGGCCGTGATCGCGGGCTGGACGCACGCGCACGCCGCGCGCAACCGCTTTGTGCATGGCGTATACCGCAAAATCCACATCCCCGGGCGCCTGGCAAAACAGATTTTCGCAAAGGGCATGCCCCTGATGTACAACGAAATCCTCTGGGCCGCGGGCACGGCCATTTTGAACCAGTGCTATTCCATGCGCGGGCTGGAGGCCGTGGCCGCCACGAACATTTCCTCCACCATCTTCAACGTTTTCAACGTGGTCTATATGGCGCTGGGCGTGGCCGTGGGCATCGTGGTGGGCCAGAAGCTGGGCGCGGGCGAAATGGAAGAAGCGCGCGAGACCGATACGCGCATGATCGTGTTTGCGGTGCTCAGCTGCCTGGCGCTGGGTACGCTGCTGTTCGCCACCGCGCCGCTCTTCCCCGCGATTTACAACACGACGGATGAAGTGCGCGCGCTGGCCACGAACCTGATGCGCGTGAGCGCCTCCTTCATGCCCATGTACGCCTTCCTGCACACCTGCTATTACACGCTGCGCTCCGGCGGCAAAACCGTGATCACGTTCTTCTTCGATTCCGGCTTTATCTGGGTGTGCTCCATGCCGCTGGCCTTCTGCCTGGCGCGGTTCACCAGCGTGCCGCTGGTGACCATGTACGCGCTGTGCCAGGGCATCGAGCTCATCAAGTGCGTGATCGGCTTCATTCTGGTGAAAAAGGGCGTGTGGATCCACAATCTGGTGTCCCGGAAGGAAAGCGCATAAGCAACGGGGCCGTCTCCATCGAGGCGGCCCCGTTTGTTCACTCAAAAGGCGCGTTACTGCGCGTCGGGGTTCAAAGCGCTGTAATAGGGATCCCAGTACTTGGCGTAAATATCGATGTATTCCTGCACGCCCAGGTTTTCCAGTTCCGCGCGGAAAGCGTCGAATTCCTCTTCCAGGCTGATGGCGCCGGTGATGAACTGCGCCTCCATGCTGCGCGCGTAATCGTC
>DVJN01000200.1 GCA_018716755.1 Candidatus Alectryocaccomicrobium excrementavium | reverse complement strand
GATGAAACCGTGGTGAAGCGCGGCCTGCCGTTCAATCCCTTAAAGGATCCCGCGCTGTACGAGGCGTCGCTCAAAAACGACGATGGCATCCAGTTTTCCCACACGCTGGAAGAGCAGATCGGCGGGCAGTTGGAAGCGGGCTTCGCGCTCACGCACGTGTATGAGGATACCAACGGCATGGGGCCGTTGCACGAACTGAATATCCCCACCTTCTGGGCCACCCGCGCGGTGAAACCCTAGAACAGGGCGAGAACGTCGCTTTCCAGCGAAGTGGAAACGCGTTCCAGCTCGGCTGCGGCCCAGGCGGGGAAGGTTTTGCGCTGGCAGGCAAAATGCAGCGTAACCACGGTGGACACCACGCGGTCGAGCCGCGCCTCCAGGGGATTCAATGCGCCGTAGGCCGCGAGAAAGGCCTGCCGGGCCTCTTCTTCCAGCGAAGCCGTCACATTGCGCACATCCGCGTAGGCATATCCCCTGCCCAGCAGGTTGTAATCGAACATCATGGCGGAAGACAGGTCTTTGGCAACGGCCAGATTGGTGAAATAGAAATCGTTGTAGGTCAGCGTTTGGGGAACGCTTTGCAGCAACTGGACGATGGCCGCAAAGCGTTCTTCCAGCGCTTTCCAGGCGGGCGCGCCCTGCGTGCCGGTTTTCTGCTGGATCTGCGCAATCGCTTCCCGGGTGAAAACGCTGGCCTCATCGTATAGATCCGCGCCATGGCGCGCGGCGTAGGCATAGCCTTTCTGGTGGAGCAGGCGGTACCAGTCCGCGATGCGCCGCGCGACGGCGCTGTCGCGCAAATCCTCCGGCGTTCCCAGCCGGTATAGGGGGCTGTGGGCGGCGTCTTCCAGGAGCAGCGCGGAGGACGTTTGCGCATGGACCTTCAGCGTGGGCACGCCCAGAGCAGCCAAAATCCGGTAATTTGCGATTTCCCGGCGAAAATCCGCGGCCTGGAAAAACTTTATAATGTATGGTATGCCCTGGCGCCACACCCGCGCGACGCGTATGCCGTCCTTTTCCTGCAGGAGGGTGTAGGCGCAGTTTTGCAGCCCCAGTTCGCGCAGTGCTTCCATCCATGCTTCGTCCATAATGCGTCTCCTTTTCATGTGGCTGGCAGCAGTATAGCATACAGGGGCCCGGTTTTCAAGCTTCGCGGCGGCAAAAGCCCATAGAACAGCGCCAAAATCCTTGGCATTGCGGATTTCGGCGCTTGTTGCGCTTAGAGGCTATTGCGCTTTGCTGGCCGCCGGCGCAACTTTTGCGCGCCGGGTAAACAGGATCGATGCGGCGATCGCCGTGAGCGGCGCGACCACCACCAGCCCGAAGCTGCCCACCAGCGTGTTCATCAGCTGGCTGGAAACGTATTTGAGGTTGAGGATATCCATCACGGGCGTGCCCTGCCCGGCGAAGTACATCAGCATGGAGAGGTAATTGCCCGAATAGGCGAGCATGAGCGTGGTGGTCTGCGTGCCCAGCACGCCGCGGCCGATGGAAATGCCGCTCTTGAGCAGCTCCACGCGGGAAATGTCCGGGCGGTGGTAGACGATTTCCTCGCAGGAGATGGCGACGTCCATGCTCAAATCCATCAGCGCGCCGGCGTTGGCGATGAAAACCATGCCGATGAACAGCGCGCGCGGGTCGATGGTCATGGAACTCTGCGCCAGCAGCGGCACGATGTAGGGCGTATCGCCGCCGTCCAGCTTGAGCAGGTTCGTGAACGCATAGGCGAGGACGCAGGTGACCAGCGTGCCCAGCAGAGAGCCGGTGAGCGCCACCAGGCACTTGCGCGTGCAGCCCGCCACCAGCAGGTCGATCACCGCCGTGAGCGCCAGCACGGTGAGGAAGGAAGCCAGGATGGGGTTTACCCCATCGAGCAGCAGGGGGATGAGCAGCTTCCACACGATCACCACGCTGGAAACCAGCGAAACCAGCGCGCCGCAGCCCACGGCGCCGCCCACCGCGATCAGCGCGAGGGCCAGCGCGGCGAAGATCCCCAGCTCCGCGCCCGTGCGGGAGTGGTCGATGAGCGTGACCATCAGGCCGTTCGCGCCCATCTGCACCATGGCGTAGGCCGTGTCGCCCGGCTCGAAGAGCTTGTCCTTATCCAGCGCGGAATTCTGATAATTGCTGGCGAGCGCGGTTTCCCCGGCGTATTCGCCGGAAAGCACGGTGACTTCGCAGGTTTGCGAACCGGAATACACAATGCCCAGCGGGGCGAGTTGGGTGTTATCCACGCTTTCGATGCGCACCTGTTCGCGCGGGATGAGCGAGGAAGGGTTGGTGTGCGCGTCTGGAATCAGGCACAGCAGCGCGCAGACCACGAGCATCACGCCGGAGGCGATCAGCGTCGATTTCTTGCCGGCTTTTTTCATCATTTTCCTCCCGGGCCGCGCGCCTGCCAGTGGCCGCTGGCCGCCGTTTTTTTCAAAAATGCGGGCTGCCGCATGGGCAGCAGGTGGACGGGGGAGCAAGCTCCCCCGCCACTGCCACATCCTCAATTCGCAATGGTCGCCTTGCAGCGCTACGCTTGCAAAGCTCCTTTGCTCATTGGGCTTACTACGGCCTGTTTCGCGCACTGCGCGCGGCCTTCGTGCGCCCCTCATCAGTTTCCGCTAAAATCCTGCGGATTTTCGAGCGCGGAAACTGCAAGGAAGCGATTTTTGCTCTGGAAAATGGGATTTTCCGTCGCGGCGTGTTGCGAGCCCATGCACCCCTCAATTCAGCATGGTCGTTCCACTGCGCTCGCAAGCTCGCTTGCGGCTCTCCCTACTTCATTGGGCTTACTTCGCGCTGTTTCGCGCACAGCGCGCGCGCTTCGTGCGCCCCCGCCGTACACGCCGCCGGGGACGATTGAAGCGCGAATGGGATTAGCCCTCTCACCCTGTTTTTTTGACAAGCTGTGCGGGCTGCCGCATGGGCAGCCCGCGCGTGGGTTAAACCGTTCTCCGTGGATCAGGCTTCCAGGCCCATGGCCTGCATGGTCTTATTGAAGATATCGGTGTTGTCGTACAGGCCGGAGAAGTTGTCCGCGCCCACGCCCATGGCGTACACGGGAATCTGCAAACCGGTGTGCGCGTAGGAGGTGAAGGACAGGCCCGCCTTGTTGTTGATGATGTGGCTCACGGCCATGGACAGGGGCTCATAGCCGCCGTAGAGCAGCGCTTCCTGCTCGCCGATCACGCGCTCCTCGCTGGGCAGCATGCTCAGCTCGAAGGCCGCCGTCAGGCTGGCGATTTCGGTTTCGGTGAGGGTGAGATCCTGGCCTTCTTCGGTGGTGAGGCCGTAGTACTTTTCGATTTCCGCCAGCGCGTCTTCGAAGGTGGCTTCGTTCTCGCGCATTTCGCCGATCACCGCGTCGAACTGGGTGAAGGAGATCGTCTGGTTCTGCAGGTAGTTGAAGTGCGTGTCGTAAGCGGTGGTGGCGAAGCCGATGGTCATGCCGCCGGTCTCATGGTCCGCGGTGACGATGATCAGGGTCTCTTCCGGATGCTCGGCGGCGAAGTCGATGGCCACCTGCACGGCGTCGGAAAGGGCGATGGTGTCCATGATGCTGGTCATGGCGTCGTTGGCGTGGCAGCTCCAGTCGATCTTGCCGCCCTCGGTCATGAGGAAGAAGCCTTCTTCGTCGTTATCCAGCACATTGATGCCCGCCTGCACCATCTCGGCCAGGGAGAGGCTGTCCGCGCCTTCGGCTTCCATGCGGACGCGGTCGATTTCATACTGCATGGAGGAGGAATCGGCGATGTCCGGGGTGATGGCCAGCACGCGGCCGCTCTCGCTGTTCAGCGCGCGGATGTCTTCCAGCGTGTTCGCCACGGTGAAGCCGTTTTCTTCGGCCACGTCAAAGAGGTTGGCCTGGGTGCCGTCGCCGTCGGGGGTGAGGTAGCTGCCGCCGCCCAGGAAGTCCAAGGTGGTGCCGGACACGCCCTGCAGAGCGATGTCGTAGTATTCGCCGCGGCTTTCAGACTTGGCGTAGTAAGCGGCCGGGGTCGCGTGGTCCAGCGACACGCTGGAGATGACGCCCACCTTCTTGCCGGCTTCCTTGGCGTATTCGGTGATGATCTTGAAGGATTCTGTGAGATCGATGTTGTAGTTGATCACGCCGGAGAGTGTCTTCTGGCCGGAAGCCATGGAGGTCGCCGTGGAGGCGGAGTCCGGGCAGAAGGAGGAAGCGTCGTAAGTGGTCATCAGGCCGACGTTCTCAAAATCGGTGAAGGAGAGCTGCGCGGGCACCGGGATCGTGGAATCCGGGTTTTCCAGCGCGCCGAGGTAGTACTGCGTGGCGGTCACCTGGGGGTTGCCCATGCCGTCGCCGATGAACATGAACACGTACTTGGGGGCGGCGGGAGCCGCTTCTTCGGCCATCGCGGGGGCCGCGCAGGCGAACAGCGCCAGCACGAGCGCCAGGGCAAGCAGTTTCTTCATTGTTTTGCACCTCTTTCTTTTTGGTTCGCAAAAAGCATAGCACAGGCGGGTAAAAGGCAAATCTGAAACATTTCTGTGGATTGTAAAACATACATAGGTTAACAAAGGCTAACTTTGGCGTGGAAAAACCACATATAATAGGAAATGGCGGCAATCCTGCGGCAGAAGTTCGCGGGATAAATGTTTGTCAGCGATTTGTAAGGAGAAAAAATATACCGGCTTGCGCGCAAATGGCGTGCGAAGGGATGGAAAATGGAGGACAAAATTTTGGGACTTTCGCGCGCAGGACTATGGCAACCGTATTTTTGGCGAGCCGCCGATTTCCTCTTGCCGAAAGCGCGCGTTTCTGCTATAATACCATATAAGTAAGATCGGTTATACTGCGGAAAAAGAGGGGAGAGCCATGCAGATTACGATACAGGATAAGGCCATTTTGTTCCGGGGGCGGAAACACGATTATATGATTCGCTCGGAGATGCGGCCGGGCTATCGTGTGCAGCCGCCGCGAAAGCCCAAAAAATCGGGAAAGGACAGGGCGTACATCGCGGCGACGATTGTGTTGCTGCTGCTGGTGTATCCCATTGGGCTGGTGCTGCTCTGGCTGCGCCGGCTGAAATGGCATATGCTTGTGAAGCTGCTGGTTTCGGTTGCGGCCGGCGCGGTGTTCTTCCTGTGGCTCTCCATGGCCGCGACGGTCGAAACGGAGAACCCTGCGCTCGTATCCGTGCAGGAAGGCATTCGCACGGGCTATGAAGCCGTTGGCAACGCGGCGGACGCGGTGGGCGGCTGGTTTGCCAGCGGCTGGAATGCGACCGTAGCCGAAGCCAACCGCAACCTCACCATCGTGCGCACGGAAGGGCCGGGCGCTTTGGAGAACGCCCTGCACGCGGTGGGCGATGCGGCCTGGAGCGCCTACAACTGGGCGGCGGATTTGCTGCACGCGCCCGCGCTGGATGTGCCCGCTACGCCGGAACCCATCGAGGAGCCAACCGCGCCGCCGCTGTTTGCCACGGCGACGCCCGGCCCGTCGCTGGCCGCTTCCGCTTCGCCCACGCCCAGCCCCACGCCCGCGCCTACGCCCAGCCCCACGCCTGCGCCCACGCTGCAGCCCGTTGGCCGCGTAACGGTGTATAGCACGGAAAACGGCACCTATTACCACATGAACAACACCTGCCGCAATATGGAAGGCGGCATTCCCGGCACGCTGGAAGACGCCATCGCCGCCGGCCTGCAGCCCTGCTCCCGCTGCGGCGTGCCCCGCGCGAGCATTCTGAACGAGGAAGAGCCGCTGGTGTATCTGGATGAGGAAATGATCTATCACACCAGCGTGAATTGCGCGAACTTTACCGGCGCGTGGACGCCGCAAACCCTCATGCTCACGTTCTATCGCGGCTATGCGGCGTGCCCCGTGTGCGGCGCGGACCATTATGTTTACGAGCCGGAAGAACCGTTCACCCCGGCGATGGACGCGGCGCGCAATATCACGGTGTATTATCACGACAATTCGACCTATTACCACGCGGAATCGTCCTGCGGCTCCATGACGGGCGCAGATCCGCATTCGCTGGCGGAAGCAGTGCTGCTGGATGAAAAGGAGCGCTGTCCGTCGTGCCGCCCGCCGCAAATCGCGGAGGAAGCGCCGCAAACCGCGTCGCCAGAACCGGCGGCGGAAAGCGAACCATAATTGGGGAGGAATTTCCATGCGCATATTGTTTGTGGACATCGATACGCTGCGCCCCGACCACATGGGCGCGTATGGCTATCACCGCAACACCACGCCGAATATGGACCGGGTGGCCGCGGAAGGCATGCGGTTCGACCGCGTGTATTGCTCGGACGCGCCTTGCCTGCCCTCGCGCGCGGCGCTGATTTCCGGCCAGTTTGGCATTCACAACGGCGCGGTTGGGCATGGCGGCACGGCGGCCGACCGGCGGCTCACCGGCGCGCACCGCGGCTTTATGGACGAGTGCGATACGGAAAATTTCACGCACCTGTTCCGCCGCGCGGGATTGCACACCGCGTCCATCAGCACGTTTGCCGAGCGGCATTCCTCGCATTGGTTCACCGCGGGGTTTAACGAGGTGATCAACGTGGGCAAATGCGGCAACGAGAGCGCGGAAGAAGTGCTGCCCGAGGCGCTGAGCTGGGTGGAGCGCAATGGCGCAAAGGACAACTGGTACCTGCATTTGCACCTTTGGGATCCGCACACGCCATACCGCACGCCGCAGGATTTCGACCCGTTCCACGAGGAGCCGATGAACACCTGGATCACCGAGGAAATCTTCCGCGAGCATCTCACGCTTTCCTCGCCGCACGGGCTCAATGAAATCGGCATGTATACCGATGCGGAAAATCCCGCCTATCCCAAGCATCCCGGCAGCGTGCGCCAGTATAGCCAGCTGCGCCGCCTGATCGACGGTTACGACAGCGGCGTGCGCTATGCCGACGAGGCCGTGGGCAAAGTGCTGGACGCGCTGCGCGCCAAGGGCGTGTACGACGATCTGGCCATCATCATCACGGCCGATCACGGGGAGAACTTTGGCGAGCTGGGCGTTTACAGCGAGCACGGCACGGCAGACGAGCCGACCTGCCACATTCCGCTCATCATCAAGTGGCCGGGCGTGCGCCCCGGCAGCGCGGACGCGGGTCTGCACTATCTGCTCGATCTGGTGCCCACCGTGGCGGATCTTCTGCGCCTGCCCCATTCGCCGCGCTGGGATGGGCAATCCTTCGCTCCTTCGCTCACGGCGGGCGTGGATTGCGGCCGCGAAGCGCTCGTGCTCTCGCAAATGGCGCATGTGTGCCAGCGCGCCGTGCGCTTTGGCGATTGGCTCTACATTCGCACGGTTCACGATGGGTTCCGCCTGTTCGATCGCGAAATGCTCTTTAACATCGCGCGCGACCCGCATGAGCAGTGCGATCAGAAGGCCCTGCTGCCGGAAATTTGTGGCGAGGGCGCGCGCAAATTGCTCGATTGGCAGGAGACCATGATGGAAAGCAGCCAGAGCCCCATCGATCCCATGTGGACGGTGCTGCAGGAGGGCGGCCCTTACCACACGGTGGGCGAACTGAGCGGCTATGTACGCCGCCTGGAAGCCACGGGCCGCGCGGATAAGGCCGCGCAACTGCGCGGGCGCTACCGCTGCCAGAGCGCGGATTGAGCGGGGCCGCTTTTCCGCCACGCTGGTCAATCCACGGCCGTTTTTGCAGGCAAAACCATTCCCCCGCATGGCGCGCGGCGCCGGCGGGGGAATTTTGCTTTTTGGGGCCTTTTATGCTTCGCTGTGCAATTTCCGATAGGCGTCCGGCGTGGTGCCGGTGAATTTTTTCATATTGCGCATGAAGGTGTTCATAGAGCCAAATCCCACCCGCATGGCGATTTCCTGCAAAGAAAGCCTTGTGTGCGCCAACATTTCGCACGCCTTTTGAATGCGCACGGAATTCAAATAGTCTGCGAAACCAACGCCCTGCCGCTCGCTAAAATAGTGCGATACATAAGCGTAGGATAGCCCGGCCTCTTCCGCGATGGTCTTTAGATAGATATTTTCCATATAGTGCTTTTCTACGTAACCGAGGATGAAGCGGATGAGCGAGTCGCTTTCCGCGCCCGCGAAAGCCTGTGTGAGCTGCTCGCACGCCTGCAACACGAGCGCGCGCATGGATTCCGCGCGCACCAATGTATGCACCTGGGAAGTTAACACCGTCAAATCAAAAACCATATCGCGCCGGGTATTCTGCGCCATGCCGAGCACATTGAGGAGATAAATGGCCCGGTACCGGTTTTGCTCGATGGTCATGCCCAGATCTGGATCCAAAACATCGGCAACGAATTGCACCGCCGCCTCTGTCTCTCCGCGTGTGATCAGGCTCAAAAGCACGCTGGAATCCTTGGCGTCCAGCGGCACGCTCACGCTTTTATCCAATTCTCCGCGTCCTGCGATGTATACGATGCCAGGCGTGCTCTCAGCGCCCCATTTCACTGGCCGCGCATGGAGAACGCCGCAGGATTCCAGATAGGCGTCGCGCATCTGCGTGGGAGAATCGTATGCGCGGCTGAGCCCCAGGGCCAGCCGCGCTTTCTGGCTGTCCTCTAGGGGCAGATTTTGCACGGCCGCCACCAGGGCCTCGTATTCCGCCGTTTCCCGCAACCAAACCAGGAAAATCCGCTGCTCGCCGATGTGCGCGATGAGCCGGGCGCAGCAATCGCGTGCCAAATGCCCGCATACGGCCCGCGCGGCGTCTTCGGATTCCCCTATCAGCGCGACCAGCGCGTAATGCCTGCCTTCGGCAAAGCCGCCGGGCCCGCGCGCCTCCTGCACGCCCAGCAGGGCGTGGCGCATTTGCGCTTCCTGTTTCTGGGCCTCCTGCTCGCGCAGATTTTCGCTGAGCACTTGAATGCGGCTTTGCAGATGGCCGATCGCGTTTTCAATCGCGCCGTATTCGTCGCGGGGCCGGCTGCCAACCTGCAGTTTTTGCAAAATCTCTGCCAGGGGCTGGAAAACTTCTTTGCGCAAAATAAAATAATACAATAGCGTAAAGGCGACGCCAATGGCCACCGTGCCCAGCAGGAACAGGTTGATCTGCATGCTGAGCAGGCCGTCCTCCGCGCCGGATTCGGCCACGGCGAAACAGAATCTTCCGCTGTCCACGGATTCTATGGCCCACCCGGCATGCGCCTGCGAAAAGCTGGCCAGGCACGCTTCCCATCCGTCAAAGGCCGCGGTTTCTCCGGCGCTGGACAGCACCTGCTGTCCGCTCGCCGTGTCCCAAACGACAAACGCCGCATCCCCGCTCTGGATGGCCGTTTCCATCAAAAACAAAAGGGGCGCGTTGCGAAAGAGCAGAAGGATGCTGGCGTCGTTTTGCGTATAGACATATAAGGTGCCATAATCCATGGGCTGCCGGTCGGCATATGTCACGCTGAAATAGACGGGCACCTGGGGGAAGATCTGGATTTCCCGGGAACGATTTTGGCGGAGGGCGGCAAAATCCAGCCGGCCTTCCAGCGAAAAATACTGCGCAAAGAGCGAACTGGTCGTTTTGCCGCTGTTGCTGATCACCGCGTCCGAATTGTGAAAGTACACAAACGGCTGCACTTGCGCGCTGTAAGCCGCGCGGAGGAGGGACAGGGCATTGATCAGCTCTTCGGTGCGGCCGGATATGGAGGCGGACGCACCCTGTTCATATTGCAGCTCATATACCAGCTCATTTACGCTCAGGTTATGCACGAGAAGGCTAACGTCGTTATACTGATCTTCGTATACGCTGGCCAGGTTATTCAGCCGTCGCGTGCGGCTTTCCTGCACTTCTCTCGCGCGATATTGATAAAAGTACACGCTCACAAAGGCCGTGACCAGCACGATAAACCCCATGATATAAGAAATGAGCCGGAACTGTTTCATCCCCGCCAACGACCGCCTGCGCCGTGCCGTGCGCGCACTTTTTCGCTCTTTTGCCACTCGCCCTTCCTCCCCTTACAAACGCAAAGCGGCACGAGGCGCCAGCGCGGCGCCTTGTGCCAAAAGTTCCCGCCCCGTCAGGGCGCGTTACACCTTGGAGTTGTACAGCTCGACGATGGACATGATGTCCCCCATCTGCTCAATCCCATCGATGAAGGAATCCCATTCGGTTTCGATGTCCATTTCGCCCGTCATGAACTTGGTGAGCGCTTCGTTTACATACGTATCGACCGGCGTCTTGATGCGGTTGATTTCATCCTGCTCGTCGATCGAGAAGCTCACGCTGGGCGCATCGATGCTGTGCTCCGGGTTGATGACCTCTTCCGTATTCACCGCGTCGCCAAATTCATAAATGGTGCTCTCGTAGTATTCCCCGTCGTTATACACCGGCACGAGGCCCATGGAGGCGGACACCGCGTCCGAAAGCTGCGGCATCAGCTGGATGCCACTGCGGCAGCTGGTGCTCAGGCCATACTGCGCCAGTTCGAGCGTGGGCGCATCCGCATTCATGATCGAATCCACATATGTCTTTTCGCCGTTTTCGTCCACGGTGTATGTTACGCCCTCAATGCCCCAGTTCACCAGTTCCATCATTTCGGGCGCATATTTTGCATAATCCATCAGGCGCACAACCTTTTCCGGCTCGGCGGTATCGACGTTGATAACCGTAAAATGCTCCTGGTCAAAGGTCATCCCGCGTTTCATGGAGGCGGGCTGCCAAGTCACCTCGCCATACAGGTTCAGCGGCTGTTTCATGGTTCCCCACACCACGCCCGGATAGTTCTCATTGCCATTGATGAACTGCGTGATCTGATCCACATAATTGTTGGGCATAAAGAAGAACGTGTTGTCGAGCATCTTTGTGTGGCGCTGGTCGCTGGTCATAATTTCATATTCCGGATCGATCAGGCCATCGGTATACATTTGATTCAGCCAAATCATCGTGTCCTTCACGCGCTGTTCCTCCTGGAGCGGGCCGAACACATAGGCTTCGCCATCCCAATGAATGGACGAATTGGTGTGCATCCAGCTGAGGACCGAACCGATGATATTGGCATCCCAGTTGCCAAACGGATAGGAGTTGGGGTACATTTCCTTATATTGCAGGCAGACCTCATAAATCTCCTCCATGCTTTCCGGCGGCGTAATGCCATTTGCCTGGAGGGTATCAAAGCGCAGATAATAATTGTTGATGGTCGTCTGCGTATCGTTGATATAAGTGGTGGGCATGGCGTACAATGCGCCGGTTTCGCTGGAAATCAATCCGTTTAGGCCAACGGGATCCCCTTCCATAAACGGCTTCATGTATTCCAGGCTGTCCTCATAATCGTATAGGTTCACAAGGAAGCCCTCATCGCCAATCGACATCAGATTCGTCTTCTGATAGATATAGAAGACATCCGGGAAATCGCCAGCGGCCAGATAGACCGACTGCGTCTCCAAGTAATCCCAAAATCCAGGCTCCTCCCAGGTGATGTCCAGGGTCACGCCCAGCTCGCTGTTGGCGAAGGCCTCCAGCCGCTCCATATAGGCGTCCATCACAACGGTTCCCAGCGGAGACGACGAAAATATCGGGTTCAAGATGGTCAGTTCGAGTACGGGCAATTCTTCCGCCATGGCAAAGGAACCCATGCTTACCACCAGCAGAACCGCCGCCAAAAGGGACAAACAACGCTTCCAGGTCTTCATAGTGCATCTCCTCGATCTTTATTTACAATGCGCATGCCGCCCGCAGGCACGCTGCGGAAAAGCCTGCCGCACTGTATTGCAAACCACTCTATCCCTTAAGGGAACCGATCATCACGCCCTTAACGAAATACTTTTGGATATAGGGATAAATTAGCATAATGGGCAAAATGGTGAGCACGATCGCTGCCATCTGCGCATTTTGGGGCGTCATCGCGCCGCTGGCAATCAGCGCGCCCGAGGCAGAATCCGCATAGGTGCCGCTCAGGTCGTTTTGCACCACAATCCGGCGCAGGTACAGCTGCAGGGGATAGAGATTGGCGTTTTTGAGATACAGCATGGCGTTAAACCAGCTGTTCCAGTGCCCTACGATGGTGAACAGCGCATATGTGGCGAGCAGCGGCTTGGACAGCGGCAACACGATGGTGGACCAGACGCGCCACTCTCCCGCCCCGTCGATGTAGGCGGCCTCCATCAGTTCCGATGGCAGCGCCAGCATGAACGAGCGGAACACAAACAGCGTATACGCGCCCACGCAGCCCGGCAGCACCATCACCAGGAACGTATCCAGCAGGCCGAGATCCTTGATCACAAGATACGTCGGCACCAGCCCGCCGCCAAAGAACATCGTCACCGCCCAGTAAAACGTGAGCACCCTCCGGCCAACCAGTTCCTTATGCGTCAGGGCATACGCTGCGAGCGAAGTCAACGTGAGCGTTAGCAACGTTCCAACCGCCGCGTAAAGGATGGTGTTCCGATACCCAATGAACAATTGCCCGTCCTCAATGATGTATTGATACCCAACCAGGTTAAACCCGCGCGGGTACCAGCTCACCAATCCGGCGGTAATGTCGCTGGGGCGGCTTAAAGATGTGGCGAGCACATTCAAAAGCGGATAGATCATCACCAGCATCATCAGCAGCATAAACAGCACGTTAAAAACATCGAATGCGCTTGCCTTGCGCCTTTTCATTTTCCTCACCTCACCACAAACTGTTGTCCGAAAGCTTGCGGCTGGCCCAGTTTGCCGCAAACAGCAGCACAAACGATACGCACGACAGCGCAAGGTTTATGGCCGTTGAATAGCTATAATTCGCGCTTTCAATGCCTTCCCGGTAGACATACGTGCCAATGACATCGGCGGTGTCGTAAATCGCAGAGGAATACATCAGCAGGATCTTCTCGGTATCCACGTTCACAAAGCCGGGAATGGACAGAATGAACAGCGTCGCGATGGTGGGCGTGAGCGCGGGGAAGGTGATGTAGCGCATCTTTTGAAAGCGCGTAGCGCCATCCAGTTCCGCGGCCTCATAGAGCACCGGCGATACGCCCGAAAGCGCCGCCAGATAGATAATGGTGCCCCAGCCAATGCCCTGCCACAGGCCGGAAAGGATATACAGGGGCCGGAACCATTCGCTGCGCGTGAAAAAAATGATGCGTTCCCCACCGAGCGCCGCGATCATGTTGTTGATCATGCCGTATTGCGTGGTAAAATTCTTCAGCATGCCAACGATGATAATCGTGGAGATAAAATGCGGGATATAGGATACGGATTGCGCTACGCGCTTAAAGCGCTCGCTGCGCAGTTCATTAAAAAGGAGCGCTAGCAGGATCGGGGTCGGGAATGTAACCAGAAAAGAAGCAAAACCCAGCACCAGCGTGTTGCGGATCAGGCGGAAGGCATAGGGGTTTTCGATAAACTGCACAAACCACCGCAGCCCAACCCAGGGGCTTCCCCATGTGCCGCGGCCCACGCTGTAGCGCTTAAAAGCGATGACGATGCCGCCAATGGGCAGGTAGTTGAAAATCAAAGTAATCAGGAACGCTGGCAACAGCATCATATATAGCGCCCGGTTTTTAAAAATCCGCTGCCAGAGGCTTTTCCTGCCCGGCAGGGCGCCCTTTGCATACATATCGCATTCCCCTTCCAGAATACAAAGAAAACGCCAAAATCCCTGTATTTTCAAGGGTTTTTGGCGTTCCTATCCTTTATTTGTCGCTTGTTTGTCGCTTAAATCTACAGGAATGGGCAAAAAGATAAGCGACGAAACTGCACGTTTCGCAGTTTCGCCGCTTGGCGGGGTATGAGTTATTCAGCGATAGGAATCAGGCGAATCAAACGGATGGGGACGGGTTCTTCATCCTCTACAGGCGTGAAGTCCAGCGTGAACGAAAGTTCTTCGTCCTCGACCGTGAAGGGCAGGTCGCTTTCCGCGCCGTCCGCGTCCAGCAGCGCCAGCGTATAGCCCTCCAGTAACGCGGCGGGGATAGTGACTTTCACTTC
>DVJN01000199.1 GCA_018716755.1 Candidatus Alectryocaccomicrobium excrementavium | reverse complement strand
TCCATGCTCGCCGCTGGGGAAAATGTGCAGTTCAAATGGCACTTGCTTTTCCTGATACGCGCGCGCGAGCATCAGGCTGTTTTCCACGGGCACGGCCTGATCCTCCACCGTATGCCAGATGAAGGCGTGCGGCGCATCCTCGCGCACGTGCAGTTCTGCGGAAAAACGGCGCATGAGCGCTTCTTCGCCATAGTGCTCGCCCAGCAGAGCCCTGGCGGAGCCGCCATGCGTATAGGCGCGAAAGCTCACCACCGCATAGCATGAAATCAACGCATCCGGCCTGGAAGATACCCGCTCAATCGGGTCCTGCGCCGCTGGATCGCCATAATCAAAGTAGTCCGCCGCGCAGCAAACCAGGTTGCCTCCCGCGGAAAAGCCAATGATGCCCACCTTTTCATATCCCTTGGCGCGCACCACGCGCACGGCGCGCAGCGCATCGCTCAGGGGCGCTTCATAGTGGCAGGGAAACACGCGGTAATCCAGCTGATAGGCGCTGTATCCCGCTTCGTTGAACAGCCGGCAAAAGGCTGCGCCCTCGTGATCGACTGCCTTGCCGGTGTAGCCGCCGCCCGGGCACACCACAATCGCGCTCTTCGCGCCCGCAACCTCATGCGCTTCCAGGGAAGGCCGCAAATCCGTTTCGTACGGAGCCTTTTCTGCCCACAAATATTCCTTGTACATGTACTTCACCTCATTCTCATAGTAAAGGATCGTGGACAATCGTTCACACTGTTTTTTATTAAAATTAGGTTATTTTTGTGACAACGAACCCCTTGCTTCCCCATTGTGACTTGACATTCAGCAGGATACAAAGTATAGTAATAGAGTATGATTGCATTATTGCGCAATCGGGTACAAATATAAGAATAGGAGCATTCGCGAAAATGCATCGCAAGCTATCACGCGAGGGCGAAAAGCATCGCAAACCCCTTCCATTTACCACGGCGGAAATCAGCGCCGTGCTGGAACGGCTTCGCTCGGAATGCAGCGATCAAACTTTATTAAACAGCATCCATTTTGGTCCCACCGCTATGACTTTTATCCGCCGCCTGCTCATGGCGGGCGGCACCATCGTGGCCGATACCTATCTGTTGGCCAACGATGTGGATACCTCTCTGTTGGGGCAAAACGGCGCGCGCGTCATGTGTTTTATCGACGAGCCCTATGTTGTATCCCTCGCCGAATCGCGCCGCGCAACGCGGGCAGAAGTTGCCGTAGATCACGCGCTTACCCTGCCAGGCCCAAAACTCATGGTCGTCGGCAGCGCGCCCACCGCGCTCCACCGCCTGGTGCAGCGCCGCCAATCCGCGCCCATGACCGACGTGTGCGTGCTCACCGGGCTGAGCGGCTTCGCCAGCGCCATCCAGCTAAAAGAGCGCCTGTGGGAAAGCGATATGGCCAGCATCGTCATCCGTGGCAAAAAGGGCGGCGCGGCGATCACCGCAATGCTGCTCAACGCAATCCTTGCCGAAGTGCAGTAATCGCGCTTCGGCAGCGCTTTCCCGCGCATGCCGGGAAACCCGATTGTCCACGCAAAACTGGCGCATTTTTGCCGCGCGCCGCGTTTAAGAGGAAAATATGGCAAAGATTCTAATCGTCGACGATGAGGAAGATATTGTCGAAATGTTGTGCGCCTACTTCCGCGCTGCGGGCTATGAAACGTGCGCGGCCCGCAGCGGTGAAGAGGCGCTTTTTCGTTTGCGCGAACCTGTGGATTTGATCCTGCTGGATATCAGCATGCCAGGCACGGATGGCATTGAAGTTTGCAAGCGCATCCGGGAATTCGTTTCCTGCCCGATTCTTTTTTTGACTGCAAAAGGAACAGACGAGGACAAAATCAACGGATTTGCCGTTGGTGGTGACGACTACATCGTCAAGCCCTTCGGCCTCAGCGAGCTCGGCGCGCGCGTGGCCGCGCACCTGCGCCGCGAAGCGCGCGGCCATCAATCCGCACGGGTGGCCTATGAAAGCGATCTATCCATCAACTTCAGCGAAAAGGCGGTATACGCAAGCGGCCAGCGCGTTCCCCTGGCCAAAAAAGAATTTGAAATCATAGAATTCCTTTCCATGAATTCCGGGCAGGTCTTCGACCGGGAACGCATCTACGAGCGCCTGTGGGGCTGGGATAGCGAAGGCGGCAGCGCCGTTGTCACGGAGCACATCCGGCGAATCCGCGCGAAGCTGGCCCAGGCCGGATGCAAGAACCATATCGAAACCGTGTGGGGCATGGGATACAAATGGGTGCGCTGAAAAAGGGATGGAAACCCTGCCTTTCGCTCCGGGCGGGTTATGTGGCGTATATGCTCACCGCCGTGGTGCTTTCCACGCTCCTGTGTTCCCTCCTTCTCCATCTGATCGATTCCGCGCGCATGCAAAACGCGCACCGCGACCTTCTCGCCCAATACGATGTGCCGGAAGACGGCTTCGCACAGGTCCATTCCAGCGGCGAATTCCTGACCGTCACCTTTTTCGGGCCGGACGGCCAGGCGTCTGGCTCCGTGCGCGAGCAGCCGGGGGAGGATATGTATGTCATCCATTCCACAGAAAATGGCGCTGCCACCATTAATTCCATCGTAGTCTATCCCTCTTACACTTCGCGCCAGCGCCAGATGGACGCATTTTATGTCGTTCTATACACGCTCACCTTCCCCCTGTGTTATGGCGGGGGCGCCATCCTGTGCGCCATGGCGTTCTTCCGGCGCAAGCTGAAAGAACCCCTTTCCCTTCTCACAGGCGCGGCGGAAAAAATTGAAAAGAACGATCTGGATTTCACGCTTTCCTACGAGCGCGCGGATGAAATGGGCAAACTGTGCGCCTCCTTTGAGCGCATGCGAATGGCGCTCAGCGAAAACAACCGGCAAATGTGGCGGGCCATGGAGGCGCGAAAGCGCCTGAACGCCGCTTTTGCGCACGATTTGCGCACGCCGTTGTTCGTGATTCGCGGTTATTCGGAAATGCTCTCCCGGCAATCGGGCGTCGATTTCGCGCAGGAGCAGGTGGAAGGCATGGCAAAGGCCATCGGCAAAAATGTGGCCCGGCTGGAAACCTTTGTGAACGACATGGCGCGCCTGCAAAAATTGGAAGATATTTCCCCCAATCCTTCTCCTGCCTGTCCGAAAGCATTGGCCGGGCAATGGGCGCAGGCCGCGCGGATGCTCTGCGCGGAACGCAAGCTGCTGTTTTCCTGCGCGGTTGACGCGCTGCCCGAAAGCATGTCTCTCGATACCGGCATGGCGGCGCAGGCTGTAGAAAACCTGCTGTCCAACGCCGTGCGCTTCGCAAAGCAAACGGTGCGGATGCGCGTATATGCCAGCGGGCATACGCTTTGCGTGCAGGTGGATAACGACGGCCCGCCCTTCACGCCCGCGCAGCTCGAACGCGCCGCCCTCGCCCGCTACACCAGCGGCGGCGGCGAGCATTTCGGCCTGGGGCTTTATGTGAGCACCATTTTATGCGAAAAGCATGGCGGCGAACTTACCGTCTCCAATACGGAAACCGGCCACGCCCGCACCGCTGTAAGTTTTCGAGAATTATTACAATAAACTTGAGAGAAAGTTGATTTTTGCCGTTATACTGGAAGCTATACGGACAATTGCCATTTGGGGGAGGAACCGACCATGAACGACCGCAAAAAACAGCGCCTGAAATCCCTGCTCGCCATCGCAGCTGTGCTCATTGTGATGGCCGTCATCTGCATTGTGGCCTGGGAGCCCATCGTGCAGGTTGCAAACGACCCGGAGAGCTTTCGCGCGTGGATCGAATCCCATGGCGCATGGGGGAAGATTTGCTTCGTGGGGCTTGTGGTGCTACAGATCATCGTGGCCGTAATACCGGGCGAACCGCTGGAAATCGCAGCTGGCTATGCCTTTGGCTCCCTGATGGGCACGATCCTGTGCGTAATCGGTTCTTTCATCGGCGGCACGCTGGTGTTTCTGGCGGTGCGCAAGTGGGGCTTTCGCGTGATCGACCCCTTTATTTCCCGCGAAAAAATTCTTTCCTTTCGCCTGTTTCAAAACAAACGCAGGCTCACATTCCTGGCCTTCGTACTGTTCCTGATCCCGGGCACGCCCAAAGACGTGATGACCTATGCCGCCGGGCTCACCGGCATGAAGCTGCCCGTATGGTTGCTGATCACTTCCGTGGCGCGCCTGCCCTCCATCCTCACTTCCACCATCAGTGGCGACGCGCTGGGCTTGCAGGAATATTCCATCGCGATCATCGTATTTTGCATTACGGCTGCGCTGAGCATCGCGGGGTTCTTTTTTTACAGATACTGGAACAACCGCCACACGCAGGAATAAGCACGCGGGCCAGAATCCTTCAAACCAGTTTTGCCCCGTCTTCCAGCTTGCGCACCCAAGCATTCAGCGTGCGCGCAGTTTCGGGCAGACTCTCCAGCCGGCCGTCGTGCATGAATTCCAAAAGAAGCGGCCGCTCCCCCACCACGCGCAGATACTCCAGCCATATCGCTTCACCCTCCGCGAGCGGGAAGTGTTCGTGCCCGCGCCAGTAAAATACATGGACGTTTTCCATCCACGGCAAGAGCGCGCGGGCGGCCTCCAGGTTGTAGGCGTCGGAACAGAACTGGTTGGGCTGCCAGTGCGTGCGGAAATTGGGCAAATTGACCGCCCGCAGCAGCTTTTCCGCGGCGTGGTATTCATTGGTCGCGGTGTTGTTATGGCACTCCGTGGCCACGACAAGCCCCGCCTCCCGCGCCATATACGCCATCCAGGCAGCGGTTTCTATCAGTGCGCTCCAATCCGCCTCATCCATATCCTGCGAATTCTTTTCGCCCGCCCACACGCGGATTTGCCTTGCCCCCAGGGCGAGCGCGGTATCCATGGTGCGCTGCCAGTCGTCCAGCGGCGAAACGCCCACGCGGAAATAGCTGCCATACGAAAACGGATCCATCCCCGCGGCGCGGGTTTCTTCACCCACCCGCTTTGCGCGGGCGATATCGCCCACCGGCACATGCACATCCCCGCCCCATTCCATCCGCGAAAGCCCTGCCTCGCAGCAGGCGCGAAGAATCGTTTGCGGCGTTTCCCCGCGAAAGGAAATCGAAACCAGTCCCGTGGTAAACATGCCCTTCCCTCCTGTTATCAGCGATGGGTGGACGTCTCCCGCACAGCGGCGATCACGTCCTCCCGCGTTTCCCCGTCGCGCATTTTGCGGCACACCAGAATAAAGCGGCCGTCATCCTGCTCATAGCTGCACGTCACCAGGCTCAAGAGCGCATCGCCATACGACACGTCGATGGGAACCGAATACACCGACCGGGCGCGCAATTGCTCGATGAACAGATCAAAGGAATCCTCCATGGCGAAGGCAAGCTTGCGCACCTCGAAATATTCCCCGTCTTCCGCATCCATGGAAGCGTGAAATGCAGCAAATGGCACATATTCGCCCGTTTCATACAGGGTAGAAAATTCCACGATGGGGTTTTCGCGCAAATAGCTCGCGCTCGCATAGCGCGAAAGGCGGCCGAACATGGATCCATCCTTCATATTGTGACCGTACACGAGCGTGTTATCGTCCGCCGGGAACAGCCGGTTCGCCTCGTCCATGAACAGCGCGCCGCTCCTGAGCGGCTCCCCATCCAGGCCATGAGAAAGGTAAAATTCGTTGTCGCGCTGCACGACGGGCAAATCAATGATATCCGAAACCCGGAGCCAGCCCACAACGTCCGCATTTTCTGCCAGCAGCGGCGCAAACGCCTCGTCCACCGGCGGCGTCGTGGGCAGCGCCACGCGAATGGTGCCCGCGTCCGGCGTGCCCAGCACAATGGTGCGCCCATCCACCTCAACGGCAATGCCGGAAGGCATAACCGTGGGCGTAGGCGCCGGAGTGGGCGCTGGCGTAGCCGTGGGGCGCGCGGAAACCGCTGGCGAAGCCGAAACTTCCGCCCGCGCGCTGGGCGAGGCATGATACAGTTCCCGGTATTCCTCCCCCTGCCCGCGCGCGCGCTTCGCCTCGCGCAGAGAATATGCGATGTACGCGCTCAAAAGCACGATCACCGCGATCAATCCAGCGCATACATAAGCCAGTATTTTCTGACGCCTTCCCGCGTCCTGCCTTTTGCGATCGTCTTTTCTGCTCATGAAGTCCTCCAATCTGCCCTTATTATACATAAGAACGCGCCGCCGCGCAAGCTGCGCCGCAGAAATTTCCGCCAAAGCGCGCGAAACGCCCCGCCGCAAAACCGGATTGGCCCCAAATCTGCCGGATCATCCCAAACGCCGCGCATACCCCGTCCCTCCGGCACATATGGTTGAGCAGGGCAAATCTCATGGCAGGAGGCGCAGCATGAACCAAAATCTGTATCGCGATATCGCGCTTCGGTGCGACGGCGACATATACATCGGCGTGGTCGGTCCCGTGCGCACCGGAAAATCCACTTTTATCAAGCGCTTTATGGAGCTCCTCGTGCTCCCGAACATGGAGGGCGAGCACCGCCGCGAACGCGCGATTGACGAGCTGCCCGTGAGCGGCGCAGGGCGCACCATCATGACGACGCAGCCAAAATTTGTGCCCAATGAGGCCGCGGAAATCACGCTGCGCGATCAGGCATCCATCAAGGTGCGCCTGGTGGACTGCGTGGGGTATTTGATCCGCGGCGTGCTGGGACTGAACGAGGGCGAAGAGACCCGCATGGTGCGCACGCCCTGGTTTGATCACGACATTCCCTTTGAGGAAGCCGCGGAGCTGGGCACGCGCAAGGTGATCGCCGAGCACTCGACGCTGGGCGTAGTTGTAACCACCGACGGATCCATCACGGAGATGCCGCGCGCAGCCTACGCGGAGGCGGAAGAACGCGTTGTGCGCGAATTGAAGGCGCTGGGCAAGCCCTTCGTCGTCGTCATCAACACAAGCGTGCCCGGCAGCGACGAAACCCTGCGCCTGCGCAACGCGCTGGCCGAAAAATATGGCGTTACCGTGACCGCCATGGACGTGGAGCACATGACAATCGACGACCTCAACGGCCTGTTGGAAAGCCTGCTCTTTGAATTCCCGCTCACGGAAATCGACGTGGTCGCGCCCCGTTGGGTGGACGCCCTGAAGCCCACGCACTGGCTCGTTTCCCAGATCACCGACGCCGTGCGCGCGGCCGCCAAGCAAATGACGCGCGTGCGCGATCACACCATCCTGGCGAACAGCCTGCTGGCGCTCGACGACGCAGAAAGTGCAGAAGTGGAGGAAATGCGCCTCAACGAGGGCGCGATGACCTACCGCCTGCGGCTGAACGAGGCGCTGTTCTACCGCGTGCTGGGCGAAGAAAGCGGCCAGCAAATCGAAAATGAGGAGCACCTTTTCAAATTGATGACCGAACTGGTCTACGCCAAGCGGGAATACGACCGCGTGGCGGGCGCGCTCGCCTCCGTGCGCTCGACGGGCTACGGCATGGTTTCGCCGCTGATGAGCGAGCTTTCGCTGGAAAAGCCGGAAATCGTGCGCCAGGGCAATCGCTTCGGCGTCAAGCTCAAGGCCAGCGCGCCCAGCCTGCACCTGATCCGCGTCGATATTCAAACCGAAGTCAGCCCCATCGTCGGCACAGAAAAGCAATCCGAAGAACTGGTCGAACACTTGCTGCGGGAATTTGAAAACGAACCGGATAAAATCTGGGAAACCAACATCTTTGGCAAGTCGCTCAATGAACTGGTGCGCGAAGGGCTTTCCGGCAAGCTCACCATGATGCCCGAGGATGTGCGGCAAAAAATGCAGGAAGCGCTGCAAAAAATCATCAATGAGGGCAATGGCGGCATGATTTGTATTCTGCTGTAAATGCGTCTTTCCGCGTACAAACCGGCCCGCATCGCGCTATGCGCGATGCGGGCCGGTGGTCATAAGCGAAAGCGCAGTATGGAAGGCCAGATTGGCGGCGCCGCCTGCATTTTGCGGGCAGCGCAGGTTAGCAGCCGCTCAACCGCCGCGCAGGCTCCACACCACCCGCTGCAAAAGTTCCCGCCGGGAAGATGCGCCTGCGCGCAGGCGCATGTTGCGGATCCTGTAGCCAATGGTAGATACGCTGGCCTGGCACGCTTCCGCGATTTGCTCAATGGACATATCCCGCGCCAGAGCATGCAGAATTTCCTCATCCAGCGGATCCAGCCCGGCATAGAAGCTCTCCAGTGCCAGCAATTCCCGCACCTGCCCGTCGCGATAAAAATCCACGCGCTCCACCGCGCCGTTATCCGGCTGCGGAAACAGGTGGCCTGCGTCGGCCAGGCCTGCCGTGCTTTCCCGCACGACGAGCCTGCTTTCCACGCGAATGGAGGCCGTGACCGGGAGGCTTTGGCGGCTCAAATATGCGTAAAGCCTGACCGCCTGCCGGCCCATTTGCTCGTGGTCCAGCGTCACCGTGGTGATGGAAGGCTGCGCTTGCCGCGAAAGCACCGATTCGCCAAATCCGGCCAAAAACATCCGCTCCGGTACGGCGACGCCCTGCTTTTGCAATTCCCGCAGCGCAAAAACCGCCACCAGATCGTTGGTGCACAGCAGCGCGTCATAGGTTTGCCAGGCGGCCAGAAAGCGCGCAAGGCAAGCGCTTACATCGCCCCGGTTATAAAAAATATGGCGTTGCGGTTCCAGCTCGCCCTGCCCTTTTAGCGCCGCGAGGAAGAATTCTTCCTTGATGCGGTCTGCGGATGAATTGGGATTTACGCCCAGCAACGCCATGCGCCGCCGCCCATGGTGCGCGCAATAGCCCATCACCCGCCGCATGGCATGCACATAGTCCATGCGCACCACGCTGTGGTTGGAAAGCTGGCCAAGGGAATCGTAGTTGACCAATATGGCCCGCAACGCGCGGGCCGAGATTTCCGCAAGCGCCCTGGGGATCCAGGAAATGCTGGTGCCAACCACGACCACCATCCGCGCGCCATCGGCCCGCAACGCGTCGTACTCCGCGGGCCAGTCCTCCACAAACCGCACGGCGTACTTTTTGCGCTTTGCCTCGGTATACATGCCGTTCACCACGCGTTCACACCAAAGGGAATGCCGGAACGCCGGTTCCACCATCGCAAAAATCTGCATTCTGCCACCCGCTCTACCGGATTTTGCGCCAGGCAGCGCACGCCTGCCGGTAGTATCATACCATCGCCATCCGGGGCTGTCAAGCGCAACGGCGGAGAAAAGCGTCCCTACGCGTACATCCCACTCGCGCCGCGCAGGGAACGCTCCTCCCTAGTTCTTCGTTTCTTCCATGCGGTAGGTATCCACCACGGCCTCGTAATCCCCATGCAGTGCGACGTGGATCCCGCCATTCATCAGGGCGTCGCCCCGCGCGCGCAAGCCGTCCCTTTCGCGGATGTACGTTGCTTCCGGCCGCAAGCCCCGCAGGCGCAAGCGCGGAACGGCGTCGCGAAAATGCAGTCCGTGGCCGAAAGCAAACACCGTGAACGCAGTCCGCGCGCGATTCACATATTGGAACACGGCATAGGGCCCCTCCCGCAAAGAGGCTATAACATATACATAGCTGTTTTGTAGGTCAGCCCGCAAACGCTTAAACTTGGCGACGCACTTCTTCAATGCCTCCAATTCCCCTTCCGGGGCCTGCAACAGATTGATGCCGATGGACAAAGAACCCATCATGCCTACCTTCATGCGGAAATCCAGCGGCGTTACCCGCCCGTTCATGCCATTGGGCGATGGGGATATGTTTCCCGCGCCGCCTGCCATCTTGGGCAGAAACAGCGTGGCAAACCCTTCGTGGAGCAATAGAACGTCCACCGGATCCGCGTTATCCGAACGGTTGATGCGGTCCGCATAAGCGGCCATACCAAAATCCGTCCTTCCTCCGCCCCCGGCGCAATTCTCATACAGCACATGGGGATATTTCCGGTTCATGTGCTCCCATACGGCATATACATTGCGGATATAGCGGATGCGCAATTCCGCCCGTTTCTCCGCGGGAGCGCCCGGCCAACCCGTTTCGCCGATATAGCGGTTCATATCCCATTTGAGATAGTCCAGCCGGTATTCATCGATCAGGCGGTCGATGCAGGCAATCGCGTAATCCCGCACATCATCCCGGGCAAAATTGAGCACATACTGGTTGCGCGCCAGGGTGCGCGGACGCGTGGTTTCCCCCAGCACCCAATCCGGATGCTCGCGAAACAGCGCGCTGTCCGGGTTGACCATTTCCGGCTCAATCCACAGGCCAAACCCCATGCCCAGCTGGTGGCAGCGCTCCGCCAGCGGGGATAGCCCCCGCGGGAAACGCCGGGGATCCGCCACCCAATCGCCCAGCCCTGCACGGTCGTTGGTGCGCCCGGGCATCCAGCCATCGTCCACCACAAACAGTTCCACGCCCAGAGCGGCCGCCCTTTCCATCAGGCCCAGCAAATTGCCCTCTGTGAGGGAAAATTCATAGGGATACCAGGAGTTGTAAAGCACCGGCCTTTCCAAATCAATCTTTCCCCGCGGGCAAAGATAATCGTACTGCAAATCGTACAGCGTTTCCGACATGCGCTCAAATCCCCGGCCGCTGTAACCCAAAAGCAGCTGCGGGGTTGAAAAGGATTCCCGCTCGTGCAGTACCCAGGCAGTGTCCGTTTCTCCAACGCCCGCCGTAACGGCCAGCATGCCCCGGTCGTTCCGCTCGCAGGTGATTTTGAAATCTCCGCTCCAGCACAGCGCGCCATAATATACCTCACCCTGCGTTTGCGTCGCTTCTCCCCGGGCATCCAGGGCGAAAAAAGGCGTCAATTGGTGCGCGGCGCACAGGCCCCGGTTGTTTTCCAGCACCATCTTACCCTGCGAAAGCCGCGTCTCCTGCCGCTGGTACTCCCGGCCCCAGCGGCCCGCAAAATGGGTTAGCCGCCAGAACGGCTCATCGGGCAGGCACACCGTAGCGCTGGCCATCTTTTCCAGTACGATTTCTCCCGCGCCCCCATTGTAAAACCGGGCCGAGCGGCTGAGAATGGGCAGATCCCCATACAGCGCATAGCGCAATTCCACTTCCAAAGGATAGGTTTCCTCCGCAAGCGTAATGGTCAGGCTGTTTTCCTCCAGGCGATGCGCCTTATAGACCAGGCGCGCACCCGTCACACCATCGGCAAACCGCACGCGCACGGCGGGCTCATCGAAAGTATGCGGCTCTTGCGCCCGGTATTCCAGCGGGACGGGAATGTAACCGTGATCGCTGCAGCCCGCATCCTGCACCGGCCAATCCTGCGACAATTCGCCCAAATCCTCCGTGTCCTTCAGGCGCGAACCCCAATAGCGGTGAACCAGGCGGTTGTCCTGGCCAATGGAACACAGATAGCTCATTTCCGCCGTTTGGATGTGAAACATGCGCCTCCGCGCGTCGAATGTGATCATTGAAGTCCCTCCTCCATCAGCAACCTTGCATATAACAAAAGCGGTTCTCCCCGCAGCGCCCTGCCAGCCCAGGCCGCCGCCTCGCCGCGCTCGCCCCGCGCCCAGTGGGCCATGGCCAGTTGCCAGTCGCAGGCTGCTCCGCGCAGCGTTTCCGCTGGTTCCATAAAGGAGACAAAAAAAGGCGTCGTCTGGAACCATCCCGCATCGCGGTGCTTGCGCGCCTGTTCGTAAAGCGCGATATGTTCCCGCAGCATCATCTCTCCCCGGCCCGCCTGCCCCATGCGCGCCCAGCACAGCGCCTGATAGCAGCGCAGCTCCGGCAAATACATATCGCTAAATCCATCTATCCATAACCCCACGATTGCTTCGCGCAGGCGGTTGGCTTCTTCCCGCCGCCCCAGGGCGTCCAGGCATTCCGCCTCGAAAAACTGATGCGGTGCCAACAGGCATTCGTTCCACAGACCGGAGCCCAGGTTTTCCGGCAACTTTTGCGCCGCCTGAAAATGCGCCAGGGCCAGGGCCGGATTCTTCTGCGCCAGAGCCCGCCGGCCCAGAGCGTGGTGCGCATACATATATTGCTCTGCAATGGCGTGCTCCCCGCCCTCGCAGGGCGTGAACGCATGCCCAGAAAGAACGTCCAGCGCCTTTTCCATCCTGCCCGCCTGGTTGAGAGTCCGCACGAATTCGAGCAAAATATCTTCCCGCGTCCCCGCCGCAAGGTAAGGATCCAGAAAGGCAAGTCGCTGCTCACAGGGCAGGGCGAGCCGTGCCATGAGATAGGCCGTTTCCCACACCAGCTGTTCTTCCTGCGGCGCCAGCGCCAACGCCCGCTGCATCAAAGGCAATGCCTCGCCCCGGCGTTCCAGATGGCTATAACAGGCAACGGCCAGGTTGCGCAGCGCCCGCCAGTCATCCCCCATCGTATCCCACAGAATGGCTGCCCGCGCCCAATGCCCCCTGGCGTACAGCAGGCAGGCCAGCCCATGATCGTCCGCCCCCGTAGCGCTCAACCGCCGGTATTCCCCATGCCGGCTCGGCCACGCGGTGACTTCCGGCTTTGGCGCGTGGGCCAGCAGTTCCTCGGCCCATTCGCGCTCTCCCATTTGCTCCAGGTCTTCCGCCAAATCCAGCGCGTTCTGCCATGCGTCCGTCCGCTCCACGCCTGCCGCGCGTCCCTCCAGCGCAACCAGCAAAAGGCCGCAGAGCTTATCCAAAGGATCGTGCGCCAGGCGATGACGCAGCGTTTCTTTTGCCTCGCCAGCTTTCCCCTGCCGCCACAGCGCCAACGCCAGGCACGCCGCTGCCGTTCCATTGGGCGCGTGCGCTTCGAGCGCCTGCCGTGCGTACCGCTCCATCGCCGCGTAGTCCTTTCTCCGCCCGGCAATCATGGCCAGGCGTACCATGGCCCGGCTGCGGGCGTCCTGCGCCCAGGCCGCCTTCTGATGCCAGTCTTCCGCTTCCGCATCCCGGTTGAGGGCTTCCAGCGCCAGACCCGCCAGATAGGGAATATCCCCGCTCAGGGGATGGAAATTGTAGCGCGTGACTGCCTCCCAGGCGGAAAGTGCGTGGGAAAGCGCCTCTTCATAGCGCAGATGCTCGTAACAATGGCGCGAAAGTTCCTGATGCGTCTCCGCATGACCTGCATCGAACCGGAGCGCTTCCTGCCAATAGCGTTCTGGCGAGCGGATCGGATCGCGGTATTGCGCCACATGCACGCCGGCCCGGTAGGCATCCTGTGCATTCGCCAGCTGATCGAGCGCAGGCAGTTCCGCCAGGGGCGCGGGCACCGCCTGCGGACGTTCCTCTGCCGGGCAATAGCGCAACAAGGTTCTGCCCTGCGCATCGCAAAGCGCCAGCTCCCCCACCTCGCCCGCAAAGGGAAAACGAACGATTTCCCCGGGCGCTGCATGGATACAATACCGCTTGTCCCGAATATCAAGCGAGGCGTCCACCAGTTCCCGCGTCGCCTGCAAACGGATCTCTCCCTCTCTCACAGCCACAGCGGCGTCCAGCGTGGCGCACAGGGGTATGCCCAGCGCGCCGATGGGATACCAGCATTGCGAAAACGATTTTTCCTCATAGGGTTCCAGCCAGGCAAAATCCGGCTGATTGGCAGAATAGCTGCCGGCCATCAGCTCGGCGTACATGCCATCCTCATCGGTGAGGGCGCGCTCCCAGGAGGATGCGAGCTGGCCATAAGCCCATGTGAACATTTTCTTGCCGACGGACACATGCGGATCCGCCACGTGAACGACCCCTGCCTGCCTGC
Organism: Candidatus Alectryocaccomicrobium excrementavium; assembly: GCA_018716755.1. Taxonomy (GTDB): domain Bacteria; phylum Bacillota; class Clostridia; order Christensenellales; family Aristaeellaceae; genus Alectryocaccomicrobium; species Alectryocaccomicrobium excrementavium. Next base: position 987 of record DVJN01000199.1, on the reverse strand, counting down.
CATGATCGTAACCGCCAAAAAAATCATAGTGGCTGCCCGCGCTGAAATAGCTGGTGGGCTGGCGCGTGTTGCGGTGCAGGCGAATGTCCACGCCCTCCCCCATGCGGATGCCGTTGTACACCCCTCTGGCAATGGGAAAAGAAGTGACGTTTTTGCGATAGTGGAACTGCACAAAGTGAACATCCGGCGGGAAAAACAGCTCATATTCTTCATTCACTGGTACGGCGGCATTTTCCCACCAAAGAAATGAACGGCGGGTCTGCGTACGGTTGTATACCCGCATGCGGGTTTCAAAACGCGCTTCCCCGGGCGCCAGGCGGATGCCCACCATACCTTTCATGCGGTTCAATGGCTCGTGCTCGCTCAGCCATACGGTCACGGCTCCATTCTCTTCCCGCTCTATGCAATCGTCCACGGGCATGAACGTGGAGGGCCGGTGGTGGCAGGGCCAATTGAATTCCACGCCTCCGGAAATCCACGAACCCAGCATGCCGATCAGCGCAGGCTTGATTGCATGCTGCTTGTAGAAAAAATCGTAACCGGTTGATTTGTCCAGCGCGGAATAGATGCGCCCGCCCAGTTCAGGCAGAATTTCCAACCGCAAATATGCGTTTTCCAACACTAGGCAGCGATACGTTTTTTCCTCGCGGTGGGCGCGGTCTACGCACACCACCACCGGATTGGGATAGGGATTGCCGCTTGAACGCTGATGCACCCTGTTTTCCGCAAACATGGGCAGCTTTTCGTATGGTGGTTCGCGATAAGCCGGCAATGTCAGCCGGGTTTCCCGTACCTCGACGTCCGTCATTTGTTTTCCTTCTTTCGCTTGCAAATCATGGCGTTCCGCACCATTTTTCGCCCCCATTATACCATCGAAGCCCATCCTTCGCCAGTTCATTTTGCGAGGAAAAAATCCTGCCATTTTAATCGGTTCCCATTGAAAACCGGCTGTGCTGCAAAGCTTCCCTTTTCCTAAAAACCGCAAAA
>DVJN01000198.1 GCA_018716755.1 Candidatus Alectryocaccomicrobium excrementavium | reverse complement strand
CCAGCGCATCTGTATAGCGCGCGCCCTGTGCGTGAATCCCAGCGTCGTCATTTGCGATGAGCCCGTCAGCGCGCTGGACGTATCCATCCAGGCGCAGGTGCTCAATCTGATGAAGGATTTGCAGCAGGAATTGCACCTGACGTATTTGTTCATCGCGCACGACCTTTCCGTCGTGCAGTACATGTCCGACCGCATCGCTGTGATGTACCTGGGCAAGATCATGGAAATGTGTGAAGCGTATGAATTGTACCGTCACCCGGTGCATCCGTATACGCAGGCGCTGTTTTCCGCCATACCCATTCCGTCGCTGAAAAAGCGCGCCAAGCGCATCATCCTGCAGGGGGATGTGCCCAGTCCCATCCGCAAGCCCACAGGCTGTGGATTGAGCACGCGCTGCGACCGCTGCGCGCAGATTTGCCGCGAGGTCGATCCGCCTCTTACCGATGTGGGCGGCGGACATCTGGTCGCTTGTCACTTTGCAGGAAAGTGAGCATTCCTTCGCCGGAGAAGCAGGATTTGAAGCCGGGTATTTTTGTGCCCGGCTTGTTCATTTTGTGTGCAGGCGTTGCGCTCCGGCGAAAATGCTGGTATAATTGGGGAGAAAGTGAGCGTGATCATCGCATGGATACCATCCAATTTCTCCGGGAAGCCACCGCGCTTGCCGGCGTACCGGGGCAGGAGGGCGCGGTCGCGGACTATATTGCAAGCGCGATGCGTCCCCTGTGCGACAGCGTGGAAATCAACGCGCTGGGCAGCGTCGTGGCCCGCAAGGGGCAAAGCGGCCCCGTGATTATGCTGTGCGCGCACATGGACGAGATCGGCATGTGCGTGACCAAAATCGAGGACGACGGCTGTTTGCGCCTGCGGCGCAACGGCGGCGTGGATCCGCGCGTGCTGCCCGCGCACGAAGTGATCGTGAAGGCGGAAGGCGGCGATTTGTTCGGCGTGGTGGGCGCGAAGCCCCCGCACCTGCTGACCGCGGCCGAGCGGGAAAAGGCCGTCACCATGGATTCCCTCTATGTGGACGTAGGGTACGACGCGGCCACCGTGCGCCGCCTGGTGCACGTGGGCGACGCGGTGGTTTTCAAGGCCCCGCTCGTGGAACTGCAAAACGGCTTCATCGCGGGCAAAACGCTGGACAACCGCGAAAGCGTCGCCTCCATACTCGCGTGCGCCGAGGCGCTCGACCGGCTGCGCGCGAGCGCGCAGGCCGTGTTCGTGGCCTCCGTACAGGAGGAAATTGGCGGCGGCGGCGCGCGCACGGCGGCGCACGCGCTCAATCCGGATCTGGCCATCGCCATCGACGCGACGTTCGCCACTGCCCCGGGCAGCGGCAAATTTGAAATCGATCCGGATAAAATCGCCATTTCCATGGGGCCGAACCTGCATCCTGTGATGCGCAAAAAGCTGGAAGAATGCGCGAAGCGGCACCGGTTTGATTTCGATATCGAGGTGCAGGCGGGCGATACCGCCACCGACGCCTGGGACATCCAGACCGCGCACGACGGCATTCCCACGCTGCTGGTTTCGATTCCCACGCGCTATATGCACACCACGGTGGAAACGGCGAAGGTTTCCACCATCGAAAACACCGGGCGCTTGCTCGCGCACTTTATCGACGACATCGCCCGCGAATGGGGGGACATTCAATGGTACTGAGAGAACTGACCGCCCTTCGCGGCGTGAGCGGCAACGAAGCCGCGGTGCGCGATTACATTCTGGAGCGGATTCGCCCGCTGGCCGACGTGCGCATTGACCGCATGGGCAACCTCATCGCGCACAAAAAGGGCACGGAAGGCGCGCGGCACGTTGTGCTGTGCGCGCACATGGACGAAGTTGGGCTGATGGTGACCGGCATCGACGATAAGGGTTATCTCACTTACGACACCTGCGGCGGCATCGATCCGCGCGTGATCGTCAGCAAGCGCGTGCTGGTGGGCGAAAAGGCCGTGCCGGGCGTGATCGGCGCCAAGCCAATTCACCTGCAATCCAGAAGCGAATTCGAAAGCGTGATGAAGCACGACAGCCTGGTGATCGACATCGGCGCCAAGGACAAGGCGGACGCGGAGCGCCAGGTGAACAAGGGCGATTTCGTCTCCTTCGACAGCGAATGGGTGGAATTCGGCGCGGGGATGGTCAAGGCCAAGGCGCTGGACGACCGCAGCGGCTGCGCCATCCTGATGGCGATTTTGGAAAACACCTATCCCTGCGATTTGACCTGCGCCTTCACCGTGCAGGAAGAAGTGGGCACGCGCGGCGCGCAGACCGTGATGGAGCACATCGAAAACGTGACCTGCGCCATCGTGCTGGAAGGCACCACGGCCAACGATCTGGGCGACGTGCCCGAGCATCTGCGCGTGTGCGCGCCGGGCAAGGGCGTGGCGATTTCCATGATGGACAATTCGTCCCTTTCGCACGAGCCGCTCTGGCGCGCCCTGCGCGCGCTCGCCCGCAAGGAGGACATCCCCTGGCAGATGAAATCCTACGTTTCCGGCGGGAACGACGCGGGCCGCCTGCAGCGCGAGCGCGGCGCGGTCGCCACGGCCGTTTTGAATGTGCCATGCCGCTATATCCATTCGCCGTCGAGCGTGGCTTCGCTGGCGGATGTGGACGCGGCCTATCGCCTTGTGAACGCCTTTTTGGCTTCGAACGCCGATTTCCAGGAGGGATAACCAAAATGCAAACCATCAAAGATACCCTGTTGACCCTCGCCCGCGCTTACGGCGCGACCGGGCGCGAAAGCAACATCGCCAGCACCATTCGCGGCATGATCGAGCCGTATGTGGATGAAATTACGACCGACGCGCTGGGCAACCTCATCGCCACCCGCAAGGGCGCGGGCAAAAAGATCATGGTGGCCGCGCACATGGATCACATCGGCTTTATCGTGACCCATATCGACAAAAAGGGCTTCCTGCGCGTACACAACGTGGGCGGCATCAACCGGGCCAATTCGCTCAACCGCCGCGTGGTGTTCGCAAACGGCGTTAATGGCGTGCTTTCCCACGAGGTGGAGGATTTCAATCCCGCGAGCAGCCCCATGAGCAAGCTGTTTATCGACATCGGCGCGCGTTCCCGCGAAGAAGCCGAAGCCATGGTAGACGTGGGCGACGTGGCGGTTTACGCGCCGGATGTGTTCGAAATGGGCCAGCGCGTGAGCGGCCCGGCCATGGACAACCGCGCGGGCTGCGCTCTGCTTGTGGAGGCGCTGAAGGCGCTGGAAAGCCGGGAGAACACCGTCGTGGCCGTGTTCACCACGCAGGAAGAAGTCGGGCTGCGCGGTGCGGCGGTCGCCGCCTATGGCGTAGCGCCCGACGAGGGCGTGGCCCTGGATGTGACGCTGTGCGGGGACACGCCCAAGGGCGTAAAGATTTCCGTGGAACTGGGCGCGGGCATCGCCGTGAAGGTGATGGATTCCTCGCTGATTTGCGCGCCTTCCATGGTAAAGGCCCTGGAAAGCGCGGCGGAGCGCGCGGGCGCGAAGCACCAGCGCGAAGTGCTCACCGGTGGCGGCACGGACGCGGGCGCGATTGCCCAATCGCGCGGCGGCGTACCCAGCGGCGTTTTGAGCATTCCCTGCCGCTATGTGCACAGCGCCGCGGAAACCGTGGATTTAAGCGATATGGAAGCGGGCGTGAAAACGCTGGTGGAATATTTGAGCCATTGAGCCTGCTCCCATCCCCCTGAATGAACGGGCAGGGAAAATTGTCCGCGCGGCCAATCGCGGATCGTATGGAAAGGATCCTGCTATGCTGGGAATTTTGCTCCTGATTGCGTTTGAACTGTGCGGCCTGGCCATCGCGCGCAGCCTGTTTGCGGGCTGCGCGCGCGCCATCCGCGCCTGGCTGGGCCTGTGCCCGGGACTCGTTTTGATGATGTGGCTGCCCGCGCTGTTCGCGTTCGCGCTGCGCTTTACGCCTGCCGCGCAGTTTTGCGGCCTGGGCGTGGCGGCGCTCGCCGCCGCGCTGTGCCTGTGGCGCAGGCCGAATCTGCGCGATGCCGGTTCGCCCGCGCCGCCCACGCGGCTGATTTGCGCGCTGGTGATCCCGCTCACGCTGTTTTCGGCGTATTTGCAATATACGCACGTGCTGTGCCCCGGCGCGGATGGCACGCTCTATGTGGGCCAATCCACCTATGGCGATTTGTGCCTGCACCTGGGCATCGCCACGGGGCTGGATGGCGCGAGCTTCCCCCCGGAATACACGATTTTGCCGGGCGTGATGCTGGGCTATCCCTTTCTGGTGGACGCGCTCTCGGCCTCCATGTATCAGTTGGGCTGTGATCTCGCACTTTCGTTTACGTTGCCGGGCACGCTGATGATGGCGCTGGTGTATTGGGGATTTTGCCTCTTCGCCTGGGAGTTTACCCGGCGCAAAGGTGCTGTGCTGCTGGCCTTCCTCTTGCTGTTCCTGGGCGGCGGCCTGGGCTTTTTGTATACGTTTGATAAGGTCTTTGAGGATTCCACGCTGCTCCAGCAGGCGCTGTTCGGCTATTATTACGCGCCCGCCAACTACACGCAGGAAAATGTGCGCTGGGTGAATTGCGTGGTCGATTTGCTGCTGCCGCAAAGGACGCTGCTGGCCGGTTGGCTCACCGTGCTGCCCGCGCTGTATTTGCTCCTGCGCGGGCTGAAGGCAAACAACCGCCGGCTGTTCGTCGCGCTGGGCGTGTGGGCGGGCGCTATGCCCATGATTCACACGCACTCCTTCCTGGCGCTGGGCGCGATCAGCCTGGGCGCGCTGGCGTATTATGCTTGCCGCAAGGAACGCGATAAAGTCGCAAATCTCGTGCTCTATGGCGCGATCGCCTGCGTGCTCGCGCTGCCGCAGCTGCTCTTCTGGTCGTTCCCGCAGACGTTTGGCGGCGGCTATCCGCGCCTGCGCTTCAATTGGGTGAACAACACGGGCAGCGGGCTGATCGACGAATACTTCTGGTTCTGGATCAAAAACGTGGGGCCGGTGTTCATCGTGCTGGTTCCCGCGGCGCTGTCCGCCGGGCGGCGCGGCAAGGCGCTGGCGCTGGGCGCGCTGATCCTGTTCGCGCTGGCGGAACTGGTGCAGTTCCAGGAAAATCCCTACGACAACATCAAGCTCTTCTACGTGGCCTACATCGCCGTGCTGCCGCTGGCGGCCCAATACCTGCTGGCGATTTACGACCGCCTGAAGGGCATTCGCGGCCGGGCGCTGCTCGCCGCCGTGTTTCTGGTGCTCGCGCTCACCTCGGGCGCGATGTCGCTGGCGCGCGAGGCCATCAGCCGCTACACGCTCTTTTCCCCGCAGGATGTGGAAGCCGCGGAATTCGTGAAGGAAAACACCGAGCGCGACGCGGTGTTCCTCACCGACACGGATCACATCAACCCCGTTTCCGTGCTGGCAGGCCGCACCGTGGTTTGCGGGCCGGATCTCTATCTGTGGTGGCATGGATTTTCGCAGGAATTTACCGCAAGGTCGGCCTATATTCAGGAAACGTACGCCAATCCCAGTTTCGAGGCTCTGGCGCAGTACGACGTCGATTATGTGTATATCGGCGCCACGGAGCGCGGCTACGGCGCGGATGTGGATTGGTTCGCGCAAAATCTCACATTGGTCTACGATTCCGGCGGCATTCAAATCTATGCCGTGCCGGAAGATCAGGAATGAAGAAAGGCGGGCCCGCGATTGCGGCCCGCCTCAGAGCATTGACAAAGTATCGGAAGAACGAGGCTTAAATCAGAAATGACGGCGTGTACGTCATTTCTGGTATTTTTCGGGAGCAAATGCCTTGCAAAAAGGTGAAGACCCGAAGGGCTGAAGTGCCGAGCACACGAAGTGCGCAGGCACGGAACACCGCGCAAGCGAAGCGCAGGGGCGCACGAAGGCCGCCGCCAGTGGCGGAAACAGGCCGTAGTAAGCCCAATGAAGCAGGGAGAGCCACAAGCGAGCTTGCGAGCGCAGTGGAACGACCATGCTGAATTGAGGGTCGGTGCGAAACGTAAAAATGCATTCCCGACCCGGTCGCTGGCCGTTGGAGGCCGCGAAGCGGCTGGAGGCGCGAGGACACGCCCAAAGGGCGTCCGCAGCGCCGGAACACTGCGCCGCCGTAAGGCGAGGGCGGTGCGAAGACAAGCGGCCGGGTAATCCTCGTTGACAAACCGAAGGTTTGTCAACGATCAGAAACGACGCCCATTTGTCGCCTGGCAGGCGACCCAAAGCCGCGCAAA
>DVJN01000197.1 GCA_018716755.1 Candidatus Alectryocaccomicrobium excrementavium | reverse complement strand
AGCGCGGGACGGGGCGTCCCGTTACAGGCGCAGCCGGTATCGGCCGGTGGAGAACCAAGCAGGGTGGTACCGCGTATCATAACGCCCCTCGCAGTGCGAGGGGCTTTCTATTTTGGAGGGAAAGGCATGCAAAAGAAAACGTACTACATCACCACGCCCATCTACTATCCCAGCGGCAATTTGCACATTGGCAACACGTACACCACCGTCGCGGCGGACGCGATGGCCCGCTTTAAGAAGCAAACGGGATACGACGTGTTTTTCCTCACGGGCACCGATGAGCACGGCCAGAAGATCGAGCGCAAAGCCATGGAGGCGGGCAAAACGCCCATCGAGTTCGTGGATGAAATCGTGGCGGGCATCAAAGACCTGTGGAAGATGATGGACATCGAATACAGCGACTACATCCGCACCACCGAGGCGCGCCATGTGAAGGTCGTGCAGAAGATCTTCAAGCAGCTCTACGACCAGGGCGATATCTACAAGAGCGAATACGAGGGCCTGTATTGCACGCCCTGCGAATCCTTCTGGACGCCCACGCAGGTGGTGGACGGCTGCTGCCCCGATTGCGGCCGCCCCGTGGAACTGGTGAAGGAAGAAAGCTATTTTCTGCGCATGAGCAAATACCAGGATTGGCTGATCGATTACATCGAAAAGCATCCGGAATTCATCCAGCCGGTTTCCCGCGCCAATGAAATGCTGAACAACTTCCTGCGCCCCGGCCTGCAGGATCTGTGCGTGTCGCGCACGTCGTTCACCTGGGGCATCCCTGTGGAATTCGATCCCAAGCATGTAGTCTATGTGTGGATCGATGCGCTCTCCAACTACATCACCGCCCTGGGCTACGGGTCGGACGATGATTCGCTCTACCGCAAATACTGGCCGGCGGACGTACATCTCGTGGGCAAGGACATCATTCGCTTCCACACGATCTATTGGCCCATCATGCTGCACGCGTTGGGCCTGCCCCTGCCCAAGCAGGTGTTCGCCCACGGCTGGCTGCTCTTTGGCAACGATAAGATGAGCAAATCCAAGGGCAATGTGGTGTATCCCGAGCCGATTGTGAAGCGCTATGGCGTGGACGCGCTGCGCTATTACCTGCTGCGCGAAATGCCCTTTGGCTCGGATGGCAACTGCACGCTGGAAACCATCCTGGGCCGCATCAATTCCGATTTGGCGAACGATTTGGGCAACCTGGTCAGCCGCACGGTGGCCATGATCGAAAAGTACTTTGGCGGCGTGCTGCCCGCGCCCGGCGAGGAACAGGAGCCAGACGCCAAGTTGCGCGAGCATTGTGAGGCCCTGCCCGCGCTGGTGGAAAAGCACATGAACGCCTTTGAGTTCTCGCTGGCGCTGGGCGAAATCTGGAAGCTGATCGGCGATTGCAACCGCTATATTGATATCACCCAGCCCTGGATCCTCGGCAAGAGCGAGGAGGGCAAGCCGCGCCTGGCGACGGTGATGTATTACCTGGCCGAGTGCGTGCGCGCCATCGCCGTTTTGATCGCGCCCACCATGACCCGCACGCCTGCGCGCATCTTTGAGCAGATCGGCGTAACCGATCCCGCGCTGATGACCTGGGAGAGCCTGGGCAAATTCGGCGCGTTGCCCGCCGGCACGGTGGTGAAGAAGGGCGCGGCGCTGTTCCCGCGGCTGGACATCGAAAAGGAGCTGGCCTTCTTCCGCGGCGAAAAGGAAGAGACGGCGGAAAAACCGGCCCCGGCCAAGGCGGAAAAGCCCGCCGCCGAGCCCGCGAAGGAGGAAGAAGCGCCCGCGGAAATCACCATCGACGATTTCGCCCGGGTGAAGCTGATTTCCGCCAGGGTACTCGCCTGTGAACGCGTGCCCAAGGCGGATAAGCTGCTCAAGTCCACGCTCGACGTGGGCAATGGACAAACCCGCACCGTGGTTTCGGGCATCGCCAAGGCGTACACGCCTGAGGAAATGGTCGGCAAAACCGTGATCCTGGTGGCCAACCTGAAGCCCGCTAAGCTGCGCGGCATCCTCTCCGAGGGCATGATCCTCTGCGCCTCGGACGAGCAGGGCAACCTCAAGCTCGTGACCCACGAGGGCGATCTGCCCGCCGGAGCGGAGGTTCGCTAAATTGGTTCTGTTCGATACGCACACGCACATCAACGACGAGCGGTTCGATGCGGACCGCTTCGCGGTGATCGAAAATATGCGGCGCGCGGGCGTGCAGCTCGCCGTGGTGGTGGGGGACGCGGCGGCGCAGCCCGAGAGCGCCTTCGCCCTGGCGGACGCCTATCCGTTCCTGTACGCTGCTGCGGGCGTGCACCCGCACGACGCGATAAAGTATAACGACGCCATCCAGGCCCGGATCGAAACCTGGATGGCGCATCCCAAGGCCGTGGCGCTGGGGGAAATCGGCCTGGACTACCACTATGACCTTTCCCCGCGCGATGTGCAAAAGGACGTGTTCGCGCGCCAGCTCGCGCTGGCCAGGCGGCTGAACAAGCCCGTGATCATCCACATCCGCGAGGCGCATGGCGACGCGATGGACATCCTGCGCACCGCCGACCGCCCCGCGGGCGTGCTGCACTGCTACACGGGCAGCTGGGAGAGCGCGAAAGCCTATCTCGATATGGGGTTTTATATCTCGCTGTCCGGCGCGGTCACGTTCAAAAACGCGCCCAAGCTCGCGCAGGTGGCGCAGAACGTGCCGCTCGACCGGCTGCTGGTGGAAACCGATTGCCCCTATATGGCCCCGGTGCCCATGCGCGGCCAGCGGAACGAGCCCGCTTTTGTGGCCTATACCGCGCAAAAGGTGGCTGAGCTACGCGGCATGGACGCGGAGGAATTCGCCCTCGCCGCCTATGAAAATGGCAGGCGGCTGTTTGGTATTGAGAGCGCGGCACAGGGAAAGCCCACTTAGCAGAAAAGAATGGACAAATGGGCCGTCCGCAGGCGCTTGCGGGCGGCCCAATTTGATTGAAAGGGGTAAATTGGCGGAGTGGAGCGCTTAGGCATGGCCGTCCGGCGCTTCGCAACCTACGGGCAGCACGTGCACTTCCACATAATCGATGGCGGCTTCCTGTCCATGCGCGAGAATTTCGACCACGAGGAAAGGCGGCAAATGCCCATCGTTTTCTACCCGAAACACCTGGGCGGGGTTATCCGTATATTCGGGATACACGGGTTCTGTGCGCAAATAAGCGCAGGGAACGCTGTTGGCGTATACGGTGAGCCCTCCGGCCGCCGCTGTACCCAGCCGGATTTCCACCGCCGCACCCGCGGGAATGTCCCCCGTGCGCACCCGCACAAAAGCGGGGCTTCCATCTGCCTGCGCGGTCAGCGGCAGGGCTGCCTCCTGCTCTGCGCGGAACCAGACAGGACCGACATCCGCATACGTTACCACATGCCTGCGTTCGGCGCTGACCGCCGTTTCGGGCGCGCCGGCCGTACGCAGCAGGCGCGGGTAACCTTGCGGGCTGAGCGGGTATTCTGCGTGCCTGGCAAAAGCGTGCCGCGCCATCGCGTCTTTTTCCGGCTCGGGCGCGTCCATATAGTTGAAGAGATACACTTTGTCTGCCCCAAAGCTGAAAAACTGTGCGGCGAGCGCGGATACGCTTTCCACCGTAGTGGCAATCAGACGCGATTGAGGCGTGGATTTTTGCAGAATTTCGATGCCAGGCGCCAACTGCACGCCCGTGCCCTCCAACAGGCGCTTCCACAATTCGACGGGGATATCGGCATCCGTGGTCGCCCAGCGGGGCGTGGGCACGAGCACATCGATCAGTCCTTCGCGCGCCCAGGCCAGCACGTCAAATCCGCAATCGAGCGCGGCCTGCGGTGTGGACAGCGTGCGCGCGCACACGGCAATGGGGTGCCCCCACTTTTCCGCGGCGCGGTTTACAATGGCGCGCACATCGCGCATGAACTGGTTTAGCAGCGCGATTCCTTCCCATTCATGCCCAATGGCAAAGCAGAAAATTTCCCGTTGCCAATCCACTTCCAGGCCGTCGGCGTCGTACCGCATTACGGTTTCCTCCACGGAATCCAGCATCATCTGGCGGATTTCCGGCCGGGCATAATCGAAACAGCGGTCGAAATAGCCGATGGGCGGCCGGTGCGTTACGCGGCGGTATTCCGGGTGCTCGTGAAAGATGCGCGGGTGGAGAAAACTGGCTGGTTCGTCGTTGCAATGGCAATCGTTCATGCGGATGGACAGCCAGGGGCGAATGCCGATTTTGCGCAGCTCATCGATGCAGATGGCGTAAAAGTCCAATCCTTCCTCGCGGAAAAGACGGTGCGCCCCGCGAACCACGGGATTGTCGCGATAGTTCACGGGGACGCCGTTTTCTTCGGTTTGGTCGTATTTGTCCAGCCAGCTGTCGCGAACTTTAGAGGGATAATCCACCATGCGCCCCGCGCAGCACAGCAAAAAGTCCGTCACCTGCGTGCCCGCGTACTGGCGGATAAAGGCACGGATTTCCGCCTCGCCCAGGCGCTGCCAGGAATTGCGCGTGTAGAAAAAGTGGGTATCGTCCTCGTTGAGCATAATGCCGTATCGCATCGTTTCTCCTCCTGTTTGGGCGAGAGGGGCCGCTTTCGGGCGGCCCCTCTCGCGGGATGGTTAAAAAAATTCGTTACAGGCCGTCGTAAATCCTCTGCGCTTCGGCCTCCAGTTCGCGCAGGCCGTCCGCTTCCAGTTCGGCAATGTAGGCATCCCACGATTCATCCAGATCCTTGGCGCCCATGATCACGTTCCAGTAGTATTCTTCCTGGATGCTGCTCAGGTTCGCGCCATAGCCCATTTCTTCGCTTTCGGACAGGGTGTACCCGTCAATCACGCTCAGGCTCATGGGCTGATCCATGCTGAACACCAGCAGATCGTAATACGCGCCGTTACCAGCGACATAATTCAGCACTTCGGGGCCGTCATACCGGGGGAATACGGCCTGGCCGATGGTGTAGGCGTCCTCCCCGCTGAGCAGGGTCGTGACTTTGCCATCCACGAATTCGAAATCCTTGCCTTCTTCGCCCCACTGCAAAAGATATCCTTCGGGCGTGGCAAGGTCGTTGAGAATGGTCAATACTTTTTCAATCACCGCGTCCGTCGTGTTCAGGCCGAACATCAGCGACCAGCCGCTGTCGTATGTGAAGGAATAGGCGCCCTGTTCGCCGTTTGCGCCGGTGATTGCATTGCCCGGCGTGAATTCCACATCCGCGTCGTTGGCGCGGAGCATGTATTCGGCGGAGTTTTCATATGTCCAGTCGTGGTTAAAGGCGTTGGTATACCAGGAGCCAAACTTTCCGCTGGCAAAGAACTGCCGCGCCGCGTCCGTATCCATGGTGGCGCTTTCCGGCGCGATGTAGCCCGCCGCGTACCATTCGGCCATCAGCCGCAGGAACTCCTTGTACTGCTGGCTGGCGGGCGCGTAAACGACTTTGCCTTCTGCGTCGAGCATATAGCCGAAATCGGTCGGCAGGCCGAAAGCACCCATAACGTCGCCGGGGCCCATGTTATTCACGGAAAGATAGAAGGCATAGGTGTCGTCCGCGCCGTTGCCATCGGGGTCGTTTTCCGCCACGGCCTGCACGTAGGCCTTGAAGTCTTCCAGCGTTACGGGCACTTCCATGCCCAGCGCGTCGAGCCAGTCCTGCCGGTACATGCGGAAGAAGGGCGTGCTCGTGCCGCCATAGCTGGGGAAACCGATGACCGTCCCGTCCTCCACGGTGCGCTGCTTGAGGGCGGTCAGTTCCGGATCCAGCTCCAGCACGACGTGTTCCCACACATAGGGCATGTATTCCTGATAGACGGACATATCCAGCGTGCGGACCAAGCCCTGCTCATACCAGGTTTGCCAGTTCCAGTCATACCACACGTCCGGAATGTCGCCGGAGGCCATGAGCATGCTGAACTGCTCGGCGTTCTGCAGGTAGTTCGTGGTAAAGGGCACGATGTTCACGTTGTATTTTTCATTGATCAGGGCATAGACCCCGCTGGAAGTATCCGCGTTTTCGTGCGCGGAGTAGTTCGAAAATGCCCAGCGGATGGTGACGGGTTCTTCCTCCGCCAGCGAGGTCAGGCCGCCCAGGCAGCTCAACACGAGCAGAGCGGCCAGGAGCATGGACGTCAGTTTTTTCATGTGCAGTTCCTCCTCGATTTTTTATTCTCTTCCGCCCGCGGCGGATAGATTCAACCCTTCAGCGAGCCGACCATGATGCCCTTGACGAAGTATTTCTGCGCAAAGGGATACGCGACGATGATCGGCCCTATGGTGAGCAGGATCGTAGCGGCTTCGACGGATTGTGTCGTATACAGCGAACTTTGGTCCGCCATCATCGTACTGATCCCGGGAACGATTTCCTGCAGCTCGCTCTGGATGACGATTTTGCGCACCAGCATCTGCAGCACCATTTTGCTCTGGGACTGGATGTAAATCTGGCAGTCGTACCAGGCGTTCCAGTGCCCCACGGCGTTGAACAGCGCAATGGTGGCGATGATGGGTACGCACACGGGCATCAGGACTTTCCACATGATGGTCACGGGGTTTGCGCCATCGACCAGGGCGGCTTCGCTCAGATCCGTGGGAATGGACATGATGTAGTTGCGCATGAGAGTCGCATTCCAGATGCTGTACAGGCCGGGGACAATGTAAATCCAAAAGTTGTTTACCAGCCCCAGGGACTTGTTGAGCAAATAGCTGGGAATCAAACCGCCGCTGAAGAACATG
>DVJN01000196.1 GCA_018716755.1 Candidatus Alectryocaccomicrobium excrementavium | reverse complement strand
ATGCATGGCTTTATTTCAGATGTGGCGACCAAGCGCCGCATTCGCGACTACGTTGTTGCTGCTCACGAGGGTGAGCCGGGCATGGAGATCATCGTCCAGCAGGCTACCAACCTCAACCGCCACATCGCTCGCGCCAAGCGGGAAGCTGGCTTTGAAGATTGCGCTAAGGGCAAGGACGCTGTCTATGCCGGGCGCAGGAAGGCTTGCGAATTGTTCTATGATGTGCGCACATTCGGCGCGGTAATGTCCACTGGCCCCAACGCGGGTCAGGTGCGCGGGCCGGTGCAGTTCACCTTTGGCAAGAGCCTGGATCCGGTGCTGCCGCTGGATATCAGCATCACGCGCATGGCCATTGCCAAGAATCTCAAGGAAAACAGCACGATGGAGGACTATCAGAAGGACGAGGACGCCACGCCAGAAGACAAGCTTCGCACGATGGGGCGCAAGCAGCTGATCCCCTTTGGGCTGTATGAGGTACGCGCTTTTATCAGCGCGAATCTGGCGGCAGAAACGGGGTTTGACGATCGCGACCTTCAGGTGCTCTTCGAAGCCATCCTCAACATGTACGAACACGATCGTTCCGCCAGCAAGGGCGAGATGGAGGTCGTGTCGCCGCTGATCCTCTTCAAGCATGTGGGCACGGATAGCGATGAAAACCAGCGCTGCCGGCAGGCGAAGCTGGGCTGCGCGCCTGCGCACCGGTTGTTTGAACTGGTGGATGTGCATCGCAAGCCCAATGTGGAGATTCCACGCTCCTATCGGGATTATGACGCCATCGTCCATTTGGATAAGGTGCCTGCGGGCGTAGAGATTGGCTTCCAGCGCGATGCCTTTGATCCCATCGTCTGGGGAGCATTGCCCGAGCAGGAGGACTGGCTGCGCAATGGATGAGGAAGAGTATCTGCCGCTGTCCTGGCTCTCGCAGGCAACCTATTGCCTGCGAAGAGCGGCTTTGCTCCTCAATGAGCGGCTGTGGATGGAAAATGCCGATACCGCGAAGGGGCGCGATGAACACCGCCGCGCCCATGAGCGGAGGATCGAGCGGCGGGGCGATCAGCTCAAATTGTTCGAGTACGATGTGTATTCCGAACAGCTACGCATATGGGGCAAGTGCGATTGCGTCGAGGCACAGCGTTGCGAACCGGGGTGCCGCATCCCGGCGGCAGATTTCCCGGTTTGCCTGTATCCCGTGGAATACAAGCATGGTTCGGTGCGGGAAGAACCGGAATACAACATCCAGCTTTGCGCGCAGGCCATATGCCTGGAAGAAATGTATCATACGCACATTCCTTCCGGCGCCATCTTCTTTATCACGGCACACCGGCGCTTGGAAGTGGCGTTCACCCCTGAATTGCGCGCAAAGACAAAAGCGGCGGCAAACGCGCTCTGGGAGATTCGGCGCACATTGAAAGTTCCCGCGGCGGAATATGGGCGCAAATGCCAGCGCTGTTCCCTGAAGGATCTGTGCATGCCCAAGACGGCCTCTTCCGCGAAGGCGTACTGTCAAACCCTTGCCCGCGAGGCGCAGGAGGTGGAAGCTCTGTGAAAAAGCTGTTGAACACGCTCTATGTCCTTACGCCGGAAAGCTATCTCTATCATCGCAACGAAAATATCTGCGTCAAAGTTGGCGGGGAAGAGAAAGTTTCCATTCCGGCCCTGACGCTGGAAAACATCGTTTGCTTCGGTGTGAACACCGTTTCCACGCCGCTGATCGGCTTTTGCGGCGAAAAAGGCATCGCGCTGACGTTTCTTTCTGGCAATGGGCGCTTTCTTGGGCGGGTGACGGGCCCGGTGAGCGGCAATGTCTTGTTGCGCACAGCGCAATACGCCAGCACTGGGCGGCGCGATTTTGTGGATACCCTCGTCCGCGATCTGCTGTATGCCAAGCTGCGCAACAGCAAAGAAGTTTTGCTGCGCGCCGCGCGCGGCAATTTGCCCGAAAATGACGTGGTTCGCCTCAAAGAAGGCGCGCAGAGACTCAGTGCGTTGGCGCGGCAGCTGGCGGATTGTTCGGAGGTGGATAGCATGCGAGGCGTTGAAGGCGCGGCCGCATCCGAATATTTTTCCTGCTTTGACTGCATGTTGCGAACGCCGGCACATGGCTTTGCCCTGGAGGGGCGCAGCCGCCGTCCACCCAAGAACGAAGTTAACGCCGCGCTTTCTTTTACGTACACGCTTTTGGCCAGTGAAATGCGCTCTGCTCTGGAAAGTGTGGGCCTGGATCCCGCGGTTGGATACTTGCATGCGCTGCGGCCAGGGCGCGCATCCTTTGCGTTGGATATGATGGAGGAACTTCGTGCAGCGCTTTGCGACCGGTTCGTGATTTCTTTGTTCAATCTGGGCCAATTGTCGCTGTCGGATTTTGAGGCAGATGGAGAGGCGGTCTATCTCGATGAACGGGGACGCAAAACGCTTTTGACAAGCTGGCAAAAGCGAAAGGGCGAAACCATTGTGCATCCGTTTTTGCAGGAGAAAATCCCAATTGGGCTGATCCCTTATGCACAAGCGATGCTGTTTGCCCGCGTGCTTCGGGGAGATTTGGACCGCTATCCGCCCTTTGTATGGAGGTGATGAACGGTGCTGCTAGTGGTCACCTATGACGTCAATACTGCCGATCCTGGCGGTGCGCAGCGCTTGCGGCAGGTGGCCAAGCTGTGCGAGCGCTATGGCGCTCGTGTGCAGAATTCCGTATTTGAAGTGATGGTGGATGCGGCGCAGCTCACTGTGCTCAAAAGCGAATTGCAGCGGACGATGGATCCTGAAAAGGATAGCATACGCTTTTACCGCCTGGGCAATCACTACCAGAACAAAATCGATACGCTGGGCCGTAGCGCTAAGGTGGAGGCTGGACAACCCTTGATTCTCTGAATGCGCGAACCTTTCCCGCACAGAAATTCCGGGTGGGTACGCGCAAATAACGGGCACTTTTTTGCGCGCATATTCTACGTAGGGCAGCGAGAATTTTGCGTGCGCCCTGCCTTAATAGCTACACTTTGTGACAAATATGGAAAAATGCGACTCGCATTGCGTCCATTTTTGCTGACCGCCCTCCCGTGAGGGCGAGAATTGAAATAAGCGGCCAGCCAAGCTGTTCGATTGCGCCAAGGGACCGCCCTCCCGTGAGGGCGAGAATTGAAATGTGCCTATGCGCTGACCGTTTTCGTACAGGCTAAGACCGCCCTCCCGTGAGGGCGAGAATTGAAATTTTTTTCGCAAATTCCACACAGTGCGCAACTTCCGACCGCCCTCCCGTGAGGGCGAGAATTGAAATTAGGAAATTGATGGCGTGGGGTGTGAGATTCACGACCGCCCTCCCGTGA
>DVJN01000195.1 GCA_018716755.1 Candidatus Alectryocaccomicrobium excrementavium | reverse complement strand
ATCCATATAAATTGAATTGCCAAAGGTGGGAAACAGATGACCAAATCCGTTACAAAATCTCAGGCGGCTAAGCGCATGGGCGTGCCCACAAAAATGCCATTTCGATTGGCATTATCGCGCTATTGGGGGTTGTATGTGATCGTGGGCGTCATCATGGCGTACTATCTGCTGTTTTACTACTGGCCCATTGTGATGGGTGTGATGATGGCCTTCAAAGAGGTTAAGCTCGGCATGTCGGTGTTCAATGCGCCGTGGGTGGGCGTGGAAAACTTTGATTACATTTTCCACGACAGCGAGATCCTGCGCGTGACGAAGAACACGCTGATTTTGAGCGTGCTGCGCCTGTTCTGGACGTTCTGGCCGCCGATTGTGCTGGCAATTATGATTTTCGATTTGACCAGCGCCAAATACAAGCGCGTATGCCAGACATTTGTGTATATCCCGCATTTCTTTTCCTGGGTTATCATGTACGGCATTGTGTTCGCCTTCTTCTCCGGCAACGGCATGATCAACAACATCATCGCCGCGCTGGGTGGGAGAAAGCAGGATTTCCTGATGGACGCTTCGCTGTTCCGCTCGCTGCTGGTCGGTTCGCAGGTGTGGAAGGGCGCCGGCTGGGGTACGATCCTTTACTTCGCGGCTATGACGAACGTGAATCCCGAGCTGTATGAGGCCGCCAAAATTGATGGCGCAGGGCCCATTGCCCGCACGCGCGCGGTAACACTGCCTGCCATGATGCCCGTTGTGACTTTTTCCCTGATTATGGCCCTGGGCTCGATTTTGAACAACGATTTCGAGCAGGTGCTCATGTTCTACAATTCGGCGGTTTACAGCGTGGGCGATATCATTGAAACCTGGGTGTACCGCGTGGGCTTGGGCAAAATGCAGTATAGCGTCGGCAGCGCGGTTTCCCTGCTGAAAGCCATCATTTCCATGGTGTTGATCATCGGCGCAAACGCCTTCTCGCGCAAGGTTGCGGGCAGGGGCATGTGGTAGGAGGTGGAAAGCATGACGAAAGAAGCAAAGTTGCAGGCGCGCAAGCGCAACCGCATCCGCATGACGCGTGCAGACGTCGTTTATCAGGTTTTTATCTATACGATTGTAACGCTGTTTACCATCTGCTGCGTGATCCCGCTGCTATACGTGATTGGCATGTCGCTTACATCTGAGGGCGAAATGATCCAGAAGAATTATTTCGTCATCATCCCCGAGCATCCCACGCTGAAGGCGTATGAATACGTGTTTGGCCAATTCAATTTCTGGAATTCCATGGGCATTTCTGTGGCGCGCACCATACTGGGCGTGGCGGCCATGCTGGTGTTCGTGATTCCGGGCGGGTACATCATGGCCAAGCGGGAAATGCCGGGCCAGCGCGGCATCATGATCTTCTTTATCATTACGATGCTCATTGGCGGAGGCTTGATCCCGGGTTATCTGCTCATGCGCGATCTCAAGCTGCTCAACACTTTCTGGGTGTACATCGTGCCCGCGTTCGGCAACACCTATAACATGCTCATCGTAAAGATCTTTGTGGAAAACATTCCCAAGGACATCATCGAATCCGCGGACCTGGACGGCGCTTCGGAAATCCAGAAGATGATCAAAATCGCCGTGCCGCTCCTGGTGCCCACGCTGTGCGCTTTGTCCCTGTTCGCCGCGGTGGCCCACTGGAACAGCTGGTTCGACGCGCTGCTCTATGTGCGCGACAGTTCTCTGCACCCGGTGCAGTTCATCATTCGCTCGCTGATGCTCTCCAGCCCCAGCGATACGCAGAACCTCTCCCTCACGGCCTTTGAAAAGATGACGCCCGAGGGCGTGAAGATGGCGTGCGTGATTGTGGGCATGGTGCCGATCCTGTGCGTGTATCCGTTCCTGCAAAAGTACTTTATCTTCGGTATGTACACGGGCTCTGTAAAGGGCTAAAGGAGATGCTAACTGCCGCGTGCAGTTACATAGGGGCTTGGGCCCCAAATACAAAACTATAGGAGGGTTTGTTGTGAAAAAATTCCTGTCCCTGTTGCTCGTCTGCGTCCTGCTCGGCCTGTCGGGCGCGGCCCTGGCGGAAGATGCGGCCAGCGTGCCCGCATTTGAGGACATCGTGTTCCCCGAAACCATGCCCAGCGGCTATTATAAGGACGCGCAAAGCCTGGATTACAGCTACGACGACATGACGGAAACCTACGAAGTGGAAATCGTTTCCCAGGGCTATGGCTCGCCCCACCTGCCCAACGAGGAAGACCCCATTCTCCATTATCTGAACAACGCCTTCAACCTCGACATTACCTTCACCGTAGTCAATGGCGAGGACCTGGAGACCCACCTTTCCACGCGCATCGCGGCGGGCGACTATCCGGACGTTTTCGTGCTGCCCAGCCGGGAATTCGCCTTCCAGCTCTCTGACGCGGGCCTGCTGATCGACGCGCGCGAGCTGTATCCCTACCTGCCCCTGCACCAGAAGTACGTCACGCAGGGCATGATCGACTATTCCACCAACACCAGCAACGATGAAATCGCCTTCATCACCAAGTATGGCATCCAGGATGGCATTTGGTGCGCGGCGATCCGCACGGACTGGCTGGAAGCCTTCGGCATGGAAATGCCCACCACCCGCGAAGAACTGATCGAATACGCCAAGGCCTGCACCTTTAACGACCCCGATGGCAACGGCCAGGACGACACCTGGTTCATGACGGCGGCGGGCGGCGGCAATGGCCTGGGCATGCTGCACAACATCTTCTGCACCATGGCTGGCCCGAACCAGGCCTATGTGGACGAGAACGGTGAACTTTCGCATCCGTATTTCAACGGCGTGCGCAAGGAATTCCTCACATTCTGCAAGGAACTGTATGATCTCGGCGTGCTGGCGCCCGACTGGTACACCATCGACTGGGAGACCGCCAAGAGCTACACCCTGAACGACAAGATCGGCCTGCTGTACTACCCGGCCGGCTCGCTCTACGGCGAATACACCATGGCCCAGGGCAACCAGGATGAGGAAACCATGGCTGTGTGGAAGTTCATGGAGCAGTACCCGATCGAGGGCGGCAAGTACGACGTCGCGGGCAACCCCGGTTATATGTGGGCGTTCAGCGCTCCCTGCTTCGAAGGCCAGGAAGGCAAGCTGCTGCGCGTGCTGCACATGATCGACACCATGTGCGTGGGCGGCGAGAACTTCTCGCACACCGCTCAGAGCGCGGATGACATCGTGTACGATCAGTTCGGCATCGAGCGCATCGGCAGCCAGGAATTCGTTTACACCGATGACGGCATGTTCTACATCCGCCAGACCAACCTGGACGAAAACGGCGCCGAGCAGTTCCCCTACGACCAGGGCAGCTACGGCGGACTGCAGCTCGCCAGCTGGCAGAACTTCGGCCTGAACGTGTCCTGGCAGCTGAGCGACCCGGATACGGGCGATCCTGTCATCGATAACGCCAACGCCATCACCAACGAAGCCATCAAGGTCATCGCGGGCGTCGACCGCTGGCCGAATTACGGCCTCTCTGTGACGCTCACCGGCGACGCGGCGGAAGCCTCCATCACCCTGGGCGACTGGATCAACGCCACGGAATTCGAATTCGTCACCGGCGCGCGCAGCCTCGATGAATACGAAGACTTCGCCAATGAGTGGCTCTCCCGCGGCGGCCAGGCGATCATTGAACAGACCGCCGAATGCCTCGGCTGCGAAGTGCCCGAATACGCGCAATAATTTACTGCTTCAATTGCGGGGATGAAGAGTCCTCTGCATCCAACTCCTGTCAGCCGCCGCGGAGCTTGTCTCCGCGGCGGCTCTGCTCGTTGACAAACCTTCGGTTTGTCAACGAGGATTACCCGGTCGCTTGCAAATCAAAGATTTGCGGCCAGCGACCGGGACGGGAATGCATTTTTACCGCAAATGCAAGCATTTGCTCTGCAAAAAATGCCAGAAATGACGTACACGCCGTCATTTCTGATTTAAGCCTCGTTCTTCCGATACTTTGTCAATGCTCTGAGCCGCCGCGGAGCCTGTCTCCGCGGCGGCTGAAATTTTGGCTGTGCGCTCCGCCGCGCGGCCAATCCGTATTTCGCCATGGAAACCGCGCCGTGCGCAAACCATGCGGGTTAGGGCTCCTGCGTTAGCTGCGCCCGAAAACCATCGCGAACAATGGTATTCCAGGGGGAAAAATTGATGAACGCGTCGGTCGCGTTGGCCATTTGGTCCAGCGCGCCCACGCACGCCAGGGATTTGAGGGCGGGATCTGCTATGCTTTCGGTACAGGCGTTTGTGTAACCGGCTGCATTGAAAATGCGATAGGGGCGTACGGCGCCATCAATGCCCACTTCGTAGGGGCGGATCTGCGGCGCTACGGGGCGCGTTATGCCGAGCCAATTGTGGTTTTCACCGAGCTGGACAAGCAATTTTTGCCAAAGGGAAGTTTGTTCGCGCAAGTCCTGGCTGTTTAGGATAGAAACAATTTCCTGCGCGAAACCATGGCTCTCGTCAATTTGGGCAAAGGCGGTTCCCAGCCATTTGTCATACGGCCGGTAGGCTTTATTTTGCAGGAAAACCAGTTCCACGCAAATGCGAATCAGCTTGTGCAGCAGCAGCCGGACGCCCAGCGCGTCCCCGGCTTCGGCGGCACGAAAAATCAGGCGTTCACTGCTCCAGACGAAATACCATTGCGCCGCCATCATCCAGCGCCATACATCCAGCGGATACCAGGCAAGAATCTCCCTGGCGTGCTGGTAATGGCCAAGCGTGCCGCAAAACAGGGCGCCGCCCGTGAACTGCAGAAGGTGCTGCTGCGGAAAGGCCAGCCAATCCCAGGCCCTAAGCGCATCGATGTCCTCAATGCGCAAGTGTTCGCGCAGCCACCGGGTCGCTGTGGTAATGCAGATGTTGCTGGCCTGGCGGTCTTTGCGGGTGGGAAATTCCCGAAAGCTATCGGGCAGTTGGGCGAGGACCTTGCCGCGCACGGCGTTGCATTCTTCTTCGCTGGCAAAGAAGAGCGTGACCCTTGGGCCCCAATCGTGGTCCATGGAGATTCGCTGGTCATAGCCCAGCACATCCGAGCCTTCGCCGATCAGGCAGGCGTCGTGGAGCCTATCTCCCAATAAGGGGCGCAGGATTTCCGCATAAAAAGCGCGGGACAGCGTCCGGCCGGGCGTAAAAGGCGGCATATGAATTCCTCCTGTGCGCTAAATTGAAGTTTATTTTGAAATGCAGCGGGGCCGCCGCAATTTGCGGCGGCCCCACATGCAAGTGGATTGCGTTGCCTATGCCTCTTCGTCCAGATGGATGCAGGCGGCGAAAATCTCCGCTTGCGCCAGCAGCTCCTCTTCCGAAAGGTAAATATCTTCCGAATCGCCAGACACGGTCAACAACATTACGATGGTCGAATCCCGTGGACCCTGGAAATAGCAGTTGAACGACTGGCTGTATTCCACCACCCCGGTTTCCTGATTGGTGTTGGAGGCGCTGTAGTAATAGTAGTAAGCGTCCTTGCCGCCGATTGGGCCGTTGAACACTTCGCTTACTTCACAGCTTTCGTTATAGGCCGAAACCATGGCGGAAGTATCATTCGGGATTTCGTGGTATTTTTCGGTGCTGCCGGAGAAATACACAAAATTGACAGTGCCTGTAGACTCATCTTCCGGATAGAACCAGAAGTCCGTTTCCTGGTTGGACTTATTCGTGTCCTGCCGGCGATAGAAGCCATCCGGCACGCTGATTTCGGCCAGCTTGTAATACTTGGGCTTGCTGGAAGAACCGAAATTCGTGATCAGCCAGTTGGTATTCAGAACGGCCACTTCGCTTTCGCTGGGTTCCGCCGCGCGCTCGCCGGTTTCAGGATCGATGGCGTAAGACAGCATCTGCTGCGCGCCCTCGGTCACAACGTCTTCCCCGCGCATGGGCAGGGAGCCATCGTCGTAGAATATCGCAAACAGGATCGCCGCCAGCACCAATACGCCGATTCCAATGAGAATCAGCCGCTTTTCCTTTTGCGTGAGCGGGCGGTGCTTGCTTTTCTTTTTGCGCGCGTTGTACCCCATCGGCGGAGCGGATGCCTTGCGTTTTGCCTTTTTTGCCATTGTCGAATCACCCTTCCATGAAAATACATCTTGCTATATGATAACATAAATTGCGGTATTTTGCGCGTGTTTGCGAAAAAATTCACAATTTGATCACAATTTTTGCTTTCGGCAGGGAGCGCTTGACAAATGCTCGCGTTTGCTGTACCATTGCTGCATACGAAGGGGGACGAAACATGGCCGAAAAGAAATACGCACCTGCGTTTTATCCGCCGCCCAGAGGCACGCTGCGATGGGCGGAAAAGAACTATATCGCTCAGGCGCCCATTTTTTGCTCCACGGATTTGCGCGATGGCAACCAGGCGCTCGCAGCGCCCATGAGCATGGCGGATAAGCTGCAGTTTTTTCAGATGCTGGTGGATATCGGCTTTAAGGAGATCGAGGTGGCGTATCCGGCTGCCAACGACACGGAATTTGAATTTGTCCGCTGCCTGATTGAAAACGATCTGATTCCCAACGACGTTACCATTCAGGTGCTGACAATGTCGCGCGAGCAGCCCATCCGGCGCACGTTCGAGGCCATTGAGGGCGCAAAGCACGCGATTGTGCACCTGTATATCGCTACCAGCCCTGTGTTTCGCGAAACGGTGCTGCGAAAATCCCGCGAAGAGCTGATCGACCTCGCACTTGCCGGCGCGGCGTCCATCCGCGAGATGGCGGGGGAGCGCGAAGGCGTGCGCTTTGAGTTTTCCCCCGAGCATTTCACCGCCACGGAAACGGATTTCGCCCTGGAAGTGTGCAACCGCGTGATCGAAGAGTGGAAGCCCACGCCCAGCCGGCCGGCCGTCATCAACCTGCCTTCGACGGTGGAGCTTTCTCTGCCGCACGTATACGCCCGCCAGGTGGAATATATGCACGAGAATCTGGCGTGCCGGGAAAATGTGATTTTGAGCGTGCACACGCACAACGACCGCGGCAGCGCCGTGGCGGACGCCGAGCTGGGCCTGCTGGCAGGCGCGCAGCGCGTGGAGGGCACATTGTTTGGCAATGGGGAGCGCACGGGCAACACGGATTTGGTTACGCTGGGCATGAATCTGTATTCCCAGGGCGTCGACCCGGGGCTGCAGTTTTCGCGCATGCCGGAAATCGTGCGCCAATTCGAAGAAACGACGGGCATGCGGGTGTATGAGCGCCAGCCGTATTCAGGGCAGCTGGTGTTCGCAGCCTTTTCCGGCACGCATCAGGATGCGATCGCCAAGGGTATGCGCCAACGCGAAAAGGAAGGGCCGGGCCGCTGGCGCGTACCCTATCTGCCCGTGGATCCCAGGGACGTAGGCCGCGAATACGAGGCCGATGTGATCCGTGTGAATTCGCAATCTGGCTCGGGGGGAATCGGCTATTTGCTGGAGCAGAAATACGGCCTGGCTTTTCCGAGGGAAATGCGCATGGATTTTATGCGCGCGATCAAGGCGGCAAGCGATCGCGAGCACCGGGAGCTTTCCCTGGCCGACGTGCACGCCGTGTTCCAGAAGGAATTTTTGGATGTGTTCACACCCATCGATGTGGTGGAGGCGCATTTCGCCCAGAAGGACGGAATCACCGCGTATATCGATGTGCGGGTCAATGGCGGGCCGCGCAGGAAGGCTACCGCCACCGGCAATGGCCGCCTGGATGCGGTTTCCAATTGCCTGAAATCGCTGTTTGGCTATCAGTATTCCATCGTGAAGTACCAGGAGCACGCGCTCGGGCATGGATCGGATTCGCGGGCCATCGCCTATGTGGGTATCATTGAGTATGGCAGCGGCCGCATGTCCTGGGGCGCCGGCACGCACGATGACATTATGGCGGCTTCGGTCAATGCCCTTGTCAGCGCGCTCAACCGCCTGTATCCCAACCCGCGGGCGGATGAAGAAATTCGCTAAAGAAATTTTTCGTTTGCGGCAAAAAAGGCTGTACATTTCCGCAGGGCTGTGGTATAATACGGCTTAGCCCAAGAATGCACTGGCCCTTGATTTACCTGTATCCCTCCGGTGGTGTCCCTGCCGATGGAAGCTCGGAAACAAATGGCGGTCGTCTCGCAGGGCATAATGATTAGGAGGTTTTCCCCATGTTTGAAGACAAAGTGTTGGTTTGCCGTGAGTGTGGCGCGGAATTCGTTTTCAGCGCGTCTGAGCAGCAGTTCTATGCCGATAAGGGCTTCCAGAACGAACCGGGCCGTTGCCCGGCCTGCCGTGCCGCCCGCCGCGCCAACAATGGCCAGGCCCGTGGCGAGCGCCAGATGTACGACGTGATTTGCGACGAGTGCCATCGCCCGACGCAGGTTCCCTTCCAGCCCCGCGGCGATCGTCCGGTGTACTGCTCTGAGTGCTTCAGCAAGATGCGCCACAGCCAGTATTAATTGAGACCTCAAAGCCCCGGTTGTCCTTTCCGGCAACCGGGGCTTTTTCTCCATCCGGCAGAAAAAGTGTTGCAAGGTGTGTGAAGCCAATGACGGAAATCGTGAAAGCCTTTCGGGAACACGTTCCCGCCGCTCGGTTGATCGGCAAGCGCTATTCCCTAGCCGAAGAAGGCGCGGCCTCTCACTGGGGAGAATGGTTTGAAAACGGCTGGTTTTTGCCGCTGGAAATGCTGGGCGCGCTAAAGGAGAGCGAGGGCGCGTTTTACGGCTTTATGGTCGCGCGGGGAGAAGAAGCGCGGGAATATTGGATTGGCATGCTCTTCCCGGCGGGGACGCAGGCGCCGGAAGGCTATGAAAGCCTGGACTTGCCGGAGGGAGAAGCGGGCGTTTGTTATCTGCGGGCGCACGAACAGGATCCCACGCTCTATACCATGCACGAAGCGTGCGTGCGCGCGTTGCGCCAGGCGGGCATGGATGCGCCCGAAGGCGTCGGATCGGCGGAGCAGCCCGTTTTGTGCTTTGAGCGCTACAACTGCCCCCGCTTTACCACGCCCGATGGCGAGGGCCGCGTTATTTTGGATTATGGCGTGTATCTTTGCGCAAAGGGAGAATGGGCGCAAACCGCAGAAGGCGTTTGGGTGCGCTATGGCGACCGGGCAGTGCACATCAAAACTGACGCGGCCCTGGTGGAATATCTGGGCGAAGCGGGCAACGGCGCGCGGGCCCTGGCGGAAGAAATTTTGCGCGAATACGAAAAAAGGGCCGGCAAGCCCCTGGATATTGGCGTGGACTCGCTGGCCATAGAAATTTTGATCCATACGTTTTTGGATACGTTTGCCGGACGCGCGCTGCATCTGGCGGAAAAACTGCCGGGCCCGCTGGCCGAGCCGCTTTCTGCGCTGATGAACGGCCTGGAGGACCGCACGGAAATCATCGATTGCGGCGAGCGCGAAGTGGATGGCAACCGCTGGGTTTTCGACCGGCTCGCGCCCTTTCACGGCTTATTCTACGAAATCCTGGGCGACAAGGCGTGAAACATTAAATTTCCCCGCACACGCTTTCCTGGGCAAAGCGGCCGCGCGCTTCCCAGTCGCCCAGCATCCACATCAGCTTGGCCACGGCGGCTTCGGTGGTCATATCGCGGCCAGAAAAAACGTGTTCGGACAGGATGTTGCGGCCCACTTCGTAAACGGAAAAATCCGCGCGCTCATACAGGCATTGTGTGGTGACGATGCAGATCACGCCGTGCGCCTCCAGCTCGCGCAGTTTTTCCACCAGGTTGCGGCGAATATAATGGATGCCGCCCAGGCCAAACGCTTCGATGACCACGCCGCGGTAGCCCGCCTGCAGGATATAATCGAATACGTCCGGCGAAGTGCCGGGCACGAGCTTGAGCAAAAACACGCGCTCGTCCACCCCGTCCAGCAGGCGGTATTCCCCGCTGCGCGCCTGCGGCGCGATCCAGCGCAGCCCATCGGAATCGAAAAGGCCTGCCAGGGGCGCGTTCACGGTGTCGAAGGCGTCAAAGCTCGTGGTGCGCAGCTTCACGGCGCGCGCGCCATGGATCAGCTTGCGGTTGAAGGCAATGTATACGCCGCTTACGCCGTTGGTGGCCGCCAGAAACGCTTCCGCCAGGTTGGCGGGCGCGTCGGAGAGTGGATGCGCAATCGGCAGTTGCGATCCGGTAAAGATCACGGGCTTCACCTGGCCGGAGAGCATGTAGCTCAGCGCGGCTGCCGAATAGGCCATGGTGTCCGTCCCGTGGGTGATCACCACGCCATCGGCGTAGCGCAGCGCCCGGTCGGCCGCGCGCGCGAGCACGCACCATTCTTCAGGCTGGATATTGCTGGAGTCCAAAGAGAATACGTTCTCCACCACGACTTCGGCCATATCGAGCACACAACTGGCGCGTTCCAGCAGCGCCTGCGCGTCCATCGCGGGGGCCAGCCCGCGCGCGGTGGGTTGGCTGGCAATGGTGCCGCCCGTGGTCAATAGCGCGATTTTCATGTGTTTCCCGCCTTTCTTTTTGCATGCCGGATGTATCATAGCACGTTTTTCCGCAATTGGCAATGGCTGCGCCATACTTTATGGCCCAAAGCCGCCAGGCCGATTGACAAGCGCCGCGGCAGGCGCTACAATGGGATAGAGAAAAACATGATTCAGGAGGAGATGGACATGCAGGACTACAAGAGGCAGATCGTTGAGGCGGCGGACGCGATCCGCGCGAGGGTGGCGTCCATTCCGGATACGGCGCTGGTGCTCGGTTCGGGGTCCGGCGGCTTCGCAGCGCAGATGGAAAGCGCGGTGCGCATTCCCTATGGCGAAGTACCGCATATGCGCGTTTCCACGGTGAAAGGCCACGATGGCGCGTTTCTCTTTGGCGCGGTGCGGGGCAGGCCGGTGATGGTGATGAGCGGCAGGCTGCACATGTATGAGGGCTATGAGCCGAAGGAAATCACATTTCCCATCCGCGTCATGCAGGAACTGGGTGTGCGCACCTTGCTGCTCACCAATGCGGCGGGCGGCGTGAACACGGGCTATCACGAGGGCTGCTTTATGATGCTTTGCGACCATATCAATTTCACGGGCCGCAATCCGCTCATCGGGCCGAACGACGATTCGCTCGGCACGCGCTTCCCCGATATGAGTTGCGTGTACGATCCCGCCCTGCGCGCCGTGGCGCGCGCCATCGCGGCGGAAAAGGACATTCCGCTGTTTGAGGGTGTGTATATGCAGTTTTACGGGCCGAGCTTTGAAACGCCCGCAGAGATCCGCATGGCCCGCGCCATGGGTGCGGACGCGGTGGGCATGTCCACTGTACCGGAGGCCATCGTGGCCCGGCATGCGGGCATGCGCGTGTTTGCACTTTCTACCATCACGAACATGGCCGCCGGCGTGAGCAAAACGCCGCTCACGCATGCCGAAGTCATCGAAACCGGCAAACGCGTGGAGGCACAGTTTACCGAATTCCTGGCAGCTCTGATCGCCGCGATATGAGCGCGGGGCGGCTGTTTGCCATCGTAAACTATCTTCTGACGCATCCGCGCGCGAGCGCGGCCGAGCTCGCCGGGCGCTTTGAGGTTTCCACGCGCACCATCTATCGCGATGTGGAAGCGCTCAGCGCCGCGGGCGTTCCCGTGTATGCCGAACGGGGCCGTGGCGGCGGCGTGCGGCTGATGGATGGCTATGCGGTGGGGAAAGCGCTGTTCACGGCGGAGGAGCAGGACAGGCTTTTGTCCGCGCTCAGCCTATTGAGCGCGACGGCGGCGCTTCCCGAAAAGGCTCTGCTGGAAAAACTTTCGGCCCTGTTCCGGCGGCCGGCGGTGGACTGGATCGATGTCGATTTTTCCCGCTGGGGGAGCGAGGCGGCGGAGCACGCCACATTTGAGACCATCCGGCGCGCGATTCTGGAAAAGCGCCTGCTGCGGTTTGATTACATCGCCGCGGATGGAAAAATGGCGGGCCGCACCATTTGTCCCGCGAAACTCACCTTTAAGCACCATGCGTGGTATTTGCAGGGATTTTGCCTGCTGCGCGGCGCTTACCGCACGTTCAAAATCGTGCGCATGCGCAGTGTGGAGGCGCTGGAGGAGCGCTTTGCAGAGGCGCTATGCCCACCGCCCATCGCGGAAATGGCCGGCGATGGAAATCGGATCTGGGTTACGCTGCGTGCGGATCCTGAGCTGGAGACGCGCCTGCTCGAGGAATTCTATGGCTGCGAAATTGAGAGGGAACCGGGCGGCGCGTTCCGCGTGCGCGCTCATTTGGCGGGCGGCGATTGGCTGGTGCATTATCTGCTTTCCTTTGGCCCGCACCTTTCGGTGCTCGATCCGCCAGGATTGCGGGAAGCGCTGGCACGGGCCGCTGCGCAAGTGCTCATTGCCAACCGGTGAGGGGGAAAATTTCGCGGCCTCCGGAGAAAACTTGCCATACCCTGTCGGGTTTTGCGGCTATAATGAGCAAAAAACGAGGAGGTAAGGCTTTTATGGAAACCCGGAAAATTTGCCAGTCCTGTGGAATGCCCATGACCGATGGAGACTTTGGAACCAACGCCGGTGGCGGCGCGAATCAGGAGTATTGCAAGTATTGCTACCAGAACGGCCGTTTTTCCCGGGAGGAAACCCTGGAAGAGCTGATCGAATCCAGCGTTCCCTTCATGGTGGGCGGGGCGGATGGCTTCACCGAGGAGCAGGCGCGCAAGCTGCTTTGGGAAACCCTGCCCCAGTTGAAACGCTGGAAGCGGGAAGAATGAGCGTTGCCCGGCCGTTGGCGGCAAATCCTGGCGTTTTGCTGCCGGCCGGGCAGTTTTATTGGGGGAGGAAGCGCCCGCACGGGTGGGAATGGAGAAGGAAAGGACGGGAGAACGATATGGAGGAGATTTTAAAAAGTGGCTATGTCTGCCATCCGCAGCAATTGTATACCCTACGCCGGGTAACGGTGGCGGAGGGGAAAGCCAGGGGGATGGACATCATCGAGGCCTGCACCGCGGGCGGCTTACAGGTGGATTTTTTGCCGGATATGGGCCTGGATATCGGGCAGGTGCGCTATAAGGGTGTGAACATGACTTTCATCAGCAAAAGCGGCTACGATAGCCCCGCTGCCAACCTCCCGGTTGAAACGGAATTCCTGCATACGTTTCCCGGGGGCCTGCTGTACACCTGTGGCTTGCGCACCACGGGCGGCGCGCACCGGGACGGGGAAGAATGGCAGCCCATGCATGGCCGCTATCATGGCCTAAGCGCGGAACCCATCGCTGCCTTTGTGGAAGATGGGTGCGTTGTCATCCGGGGCACGGTGCGGGAAACGGCGTTGTTTGGCTGCAATTTGCAGTTAACCCGCACCATCCGCATTCCAGCGATGGGCGCGCAGATCCTTGTGGAGGACGAGCTCACAAACCTGGGTTTTCGGCCGGAAGAATATGCGCTGCTCTATCACTGCAATTTTGGCTACCCGCTGGTTTGCGAGGAGTGCCATTTGGAATTGCCAGAAGCGCGCAAAACAAGCCCCAGGACGCCCTTTGCAGCAACGGCGCTCGGCCGGGAGACGTCGTTTGATCCTCCCGTGCCCGGCGAAGAAGAAAGGGTGTTCTTCCACGAGGATATGGAACACCGGGCCGCTTTGGTCAACAGGGCCCTGCATACCCGGGTGGAACTCACATGGAGCGATACCCTGCCCATCCTGGCGCAGTGGAGGAGCATGGCCAGCGGGGACTATGTCTGCGGGCTGGAGCCCACCAATTGCTATATCATGGGGAGAAAATTTGAGCGGGAAAATGGCACGCTTCCCGTTCTGCAGCCCTTTGAAATGGTGCGCACAGGGCTGAAATTCCATTTTGCAACGGTGTAAGGGGCGTTTTCTCAAGGCGAATATCTGGCAAAGGAGGGGCTGCACTGTGCAGTGGTATCAAACGAAATTTCGCCGCAACCTGGTCGATATGCACATTGAGGACTGGAACGACGAATTCCTCTCCCAATTCGACCCGCAAACGTATGTGGAGAATTTGAAGCGCGGGCACATCAACGCGCCCATGCTCTATTTGCAAAGCCATGTGGGCCTGTGCTATTGGCCCACGCGTTCCGGCAGGATGCACCGCGCGTTTCTGGGCTGCGAAGACAAAATGAAGCGCCTGGAACGGCTGTGCCACCAAAATGGCATGGCCGTCATCGCCTATTACAGCCTGATTTACAACAATTGGGCGCATGAGAACCACCCTAACTGGCGCATCGTCGATTTGGCGGGGCGGGATACCCGCTCCGATGGCGGGCGCTATGGGCAATGCTGCCCAAACAACATGGAATACCGCGCTTTCACAGAAATGCAGATTCGCGAATTGTGCGAGTACTTTGATTTTGAAGGCATTTTCTATGACATGCTCTTTTGGACGAAGATTTGCGTTTGCCCCAGTTGCCGTGCTCGCTGGGAAGCGGAAGTGGGGGGTGAACTGCCCGCGATGGTCGATTGGAAAGATCCGCGTTGGCGGCTGTTCCAGCAAAAGCGTTGCGAATGGATGGGGGAATTCGCGCAGTGGGTCACGGATTTGACCCGCCAATACAAGCCGGGCGCGTCGGTTGAGCACCAGTATTCCACCATCATGCACCCCTGGCTCTGGGGCGTAAACGAAAACATCGCCCTGGCCAGCACGTATTCCGGCGGCGACCTGTACGGCGGCATTGAGGAACAGTCCTTCGCCTGCAAGCTGTACTATGGCGCGACGGAAAACCAGCCGTTCGAATACATGACGTCCCGCGCCTATCCCGCGCTCAGCGAACACACCAGCACCAAATCCGAGGATATGCTGCGCCAGCATGTGATGATGACTTGCGCGCACCATGGCGCCAATCTGCTCATCGACGCAATCGATCCCGTTGGCACCATGGATTCCCGCGTATACGAGCGCATTGGCAAGGTGTATCGCGAGGCGGAAGCCTTTGAATCCGTGATGTCGCTGGGCGAGCAGGCGTTCGACGTGGCGCTGTATTATGATCTCAATGGCAAGTACGACCCGGAATTTCCTGCGGCGGGGTTGGCGGATGATGCGCGCCAGGAGCGGGAAAAGGGGCCCATGCACAATGCGCTCCTGGGGGCGGCGCGCTCCCTGCGCACGCATCACATTCCCTATGGCATCGTCAACAACCACTATTTCCACCGCTATCGCAAGGCCAGGGTGCTGGTGCTGAGCGATGTTCCCGCCCTTGAAGATGCCAGGGCAGAGGAGATTATGCAATATATCCAGGAAGGTGGAAGCCTGTATATGTCCGGCCATTGCCACCCGAAGCTGCTGGAATCTCTTTTTGGCCTGCGGTATACGGGCTGGACGGAGGAATCCGTCACCTATGTGTCCCCCACCGGCGCGGGGGACGCATATATGGGGAAGCACTACACGCGCCAATATCCGCTGGCAATGTTTGAACGGCAGCCCACCGTAGAGGGCACGCCGAAGGGGACGGTTTTGGGCACGCTGACGCTCCCGTATACGATTCCCAATGTATCCGCCACCTCGGAGACCCCTTTCTTCGATGCGCTGGATATGTCCAGCAAAACGCAGCGCACGCTACGCTTCGCCTCCATCCATTCCAATCCGCCGGGGATCTATACCGGCGCGCCCGCCATGGTGTACGCGGAATATGGAAGGGGTAAGTGCGTCTGGTCCGCGGCGCCCATTGAGCGCCCCCATCGCGAGCAGCATAGCGATATTTTTGCCAGCATCATCGCCATGCTCGCCGGGAATCGCTTTTGCTTTACGGCGAAAGCGCCGGAACATGTGGAATGCGTGCTGTTCGATGCGCCGGAAGAAGGGAAGAAGGTTGTAAGCGTGATCAACGTGTTCGAGGCCTTCCATATTCCCGCGGCGCGGGACATTGCCATATCGGTTTCCTGCGCGCAGAAGCCGCGCAGGGTATGGCGGGTTTCCAGCGGTGAAGCGATGCCGTTTGCCTGGGAAATGGGGGCCTGCACCGTGCACCTGGATGCGCTCCAGTGCTGTGAAATGATGGTGCTGGAATTGTAAGAGGATTTGTTTTTGCGCAGGGGCCGCTTGAGAATGCCAAATTGGCGGTGGCCCTTGCGTTTTTTTTGCTGGAAATTTTTCCCAAAACGATAAAATGGAGCGCATATACGTAATCGCATCGTTAATTTATGCGATAATGTTACAAATATTACAAGTTTATGCAGGAAATCGCCGGGCGCTTGTCGTATCTCTTTTCCATAGTGCGGGCGGCATGCCCGCCAACGGAGGATAAATTTTATGATGCACAAAAGGGCGATGTATCGCGCTATCGCAATCCTGCTGGCCGTTATTATTTGTTTTCCGGCGTTTGAATGTTCGGCGCTGGCGGCACAGGATGGCATGATCCGCGTGAAGCTCACCAGGCTGGGCACACGGCAATCCATTTCCTTTCGCACCAACTGCGCCTATGCCATTGGCGGGAATACTGACCGGCGTATTCCCAGCGGCGCGAACTGCACGGTTACGCTGTCGGGCGGCGGGCTGACGCTCACAGTCAATGGCGTGCAGGCGGCGGCGGGCATTTCGCTGGAATTGCGGCGCGGCTCGTCCGGCGGCACGAATGGCGTGACATTCACTTCGCCAAGCTATTCGGGCGTATATCCGGGGGACCTGCTTTTCAGCGTTTCGTCCGGCTCGATTCAAACGGTGCTGCGCGCCTTTATCGAGGATTATGTCGTGGGCGTGGTAGCCTGTGAAATGGGCAATTCTTTTCCGCTGGAAGCGCTGAAGGCGCAGGCCATTGCCGCGCGCACGTATGCAATGATGGTGAAAAAGTCTTCCGGATCCTATGACCTGGTGGACAACACGAGCGCGCAGGCGTTTCGCGGCTATAACACGGGTTCGAACGTGGTGGCGGCGGTAAATGCCACGCGCGGCATGGTTGCATATTACAACGGCAGCATGGCGCGGCTGTATTATGCGGCCAGCAATGGCGGACAGACCGAGCTGTCCGGCAATGTATGGACCAGCAATCTGCCCTATCTTGTGCAGAAAGACGATCCCTACGATTATGAAAACACCGCCAGCGTAAAGAAAAGCTATACATTCCAGCGGGATTTTTCCGCCAATTCGCTGCCCAATAGCGTAAAAAGCGCGATGCTAAACGCGGTGGCGGCGGAATTCACAAAGAATGGGTTGCCAACCGATGGCAGCGGTGTTATAATAGAATCGCTGGATGGCATGGAGCTGCATTCCCCGAATTATCCCGCGCCCAGCCGCACGTATACCCAGGTGCGGGTCACCGTCACTGCGCGGGCGGGGTCTTCGCCTTCCCGCAGCGTGTCTTTTGATCTGGCCACGTATGGCCTGCTGGAGGGCGCGCTGGGGCTGGGCATCAATTCCTCGAACAACGAAACTTACGAGGTTACGGAAACGGCGAGCGGCTTCACGCTCACGGCCCGCCGTTTTGGGCACGGCGTGGGCATGAGCCAGCGCGGCGCGCAGCAGATGGCCTCGAAATATGGCATGCCGTATCGCGACATTCTGTCCTTTTATTTTCCGGGCATTGAGGTGCGCACGCTGGAATTCACCGATACCACGGGCCACTTTTCCGGGGGTACAGCGGAGGAGGATGGCCCGGAACCGACGCAGCCGCCGGTAGAATCCACAGGGGTTTATGCGGTGGTTCGCCTTTCCGATTCGTCCAGCCGCCTGAATCTGCGCGCACAGCCGGGCACGTCCAGCAGCATCCTGGGCAAGCTCTCGCATGGCGCGCGGGTGGAAGTGCTCTTGGTGGAAGGCGATTGGGTGCGCGTCCATTATGCTGGCGCAGTTGGCTATGTGATGAAATCCTATTTGCGGCTGGAGGAGGGAACGACGGTTCCCACGCCCGCGCCAACGGCGGCGGGGGAAGGCCGGTGGGCCACGCTGACGCTCAGTTCGTCTTCCGGGCGCATGCACCTGCGGCAGGGGCCAAGCACGTCGACGTCGAGCCTGACCATCCTTTCGCATGGGGACCGGGTGGAAGTGCTGGGCGCGTCGGGAGAATGGTCGAACATCCGGGCAAACGGCATGGTGGGCTATGTGAAGACACAGTATCTGGTGTTCGACGCGGCAGCGGCTACGCCGGAGGCGACGCCCGCGCCCGGCCCCACGCCCGCGCCAACGGCGGCGGGGGAAGGCCGGTGGGCCACGCTGACGCTCAGCTCGTCTTCCGGGCGCATGCACCTGCGGCAGGGGCCAAGCACGTCGACACCGAGCCTGACCATCCTTTCGCATGGGGACCGGGTGGAAGTGCTGGGCGCGTCGGGAGAATGGTCGAACATCCGGGCAAACGGCATGGTAGGCTATGTGAAGACGCAGTATCTGGTGTTTGGCGCGCCGCCGCAGGAAAGTGGCGAAGGAGAGGATCTGCCGCTCTTTGGCGGTTCCGAAGGAGAGGAGAGCGGCGTTTATGCGACGGTGCGGCTCAACTCTTCTTCCAGTCAGTTGAATGTGCGCGCCAGCGCTTCTACTTCTGCCCGCGTCATTGCGCGCCTTTCCCAGGGGTTCCGCGTGGAGGTGCTGGGGGCATCTGGCGGCTGGGTGAAGATCCGGGCGCTGGGCGTGGAAGGATATGTTTCGCAGGCGTATCTGGCGCTGGAAGGCGAGGAAAGCGGCGGCGGGGAAGCAGAAGATGGAGATGTCCCCTGGTTTGGCGGGGAATTGTCAGAACCTTCGCCCACGCCCGGGGAAAGCGGCGTGGAAATGCTGTTCTACGCGGTGGTCGTGCTGCAGGAGCCGGACAGCACGCTTTCCCTTCGCGAGAGCGCTTCTTCCGCAGCGGCGCGCGTGGGCCGCTTGCCCAACGGCGCGGTGATTGAAGTGCTGGAGTATCGCGGCGATTGGGCCAGGGTGCGCTGGCAGGGGCAGACGGGGTTTGCCTCGCGCGAGTACCTGGAAAGACCCAGGTATACGGCCGTTGCTCTGGAGGATCTGGCGGTATACGCGCAGCCGGCGTTTGGCATGGAAGCGATGGGACGGCTGGAAGCGGGCGTGCGCGTGGCGGTGAATGAGGCGCGCGACGGATGGGCGCAGGTCTTTTACAAAGGCGAGTGGGGCTACGCTCTGATGGCGGGGCTGGAGCCCGACTGAAACAGGAGGAAATATGGCACGGGTTTGTAAGCGCATCGCAGGCATAGCGTTGTCGCTGGCGCTGGCTTTTTCCGGCGCCGCCGGCGCGGAAAGCGAAATATCCTATGGCGACCGGGGGAATGTGGTGCGGGCCATGCAGGGCCGGCTGCAGGAACTGGGGTTCTTCTCCGGCGACGTCGATGGGATTTTTGGCGATGAAACGCAGACCGCGGTGAAGAATTTCCAAACGGCCAACGGCATGCAAAGTACGGGCACGGCCGATGAGGAAACGGTGGAGCGCATGCGCTCGGAGGATGCCGTTTCCAAAGACGCGTACCTCAACAGCCTGGTGGAACAGGCGCGGCAAAAGGAAAGCCAGATTGTTGCGCAGCCGGGCGATGAGGGGGATGTGGTCTTACGGGTGCAATGCCGGCTGGTGGAGCTGGGATACGCCTCGGGAGAGGCGTCCGGGCGCTATGGCAGCGCCACGGCGGAGAGCATTTCCACGTTCCAGGCGAGCAATGGGCTGTCGGTCACGGGCGTGGTGAATGCCGCGACATACGACGCGCTCTTTGCCGGTTCCGCCCTGCCCTTTCAAACCGCGCAACCGCCACAGGATGGAGCGGAAGCGGCTGGCCTGTGCCTGTCGTTGGGAGATACGGGGCACAACGTGGAGATTTTGCAGGAGTTTCTGGCGGAATACGGTTATTACACGCTGGAAATGGACGGCGTTTTCGATGAAGCGGTAAAGGCGGCGGTGCTGCAGTTTCAGCGGCAGAACGCACTGGCGGAAACGGGCAGCGTGGATGCGGCGATGCGGGATATGCTTTCCAGCGGAGAAGTCGCGTATGAAACCGCATATGCGGCGCAGCTGGCGGCGCAGCCGGTGCGCTTCGGTGATTCTGGCGCGGCGGTGCGGCTTTTGCAAATGCGCCTGAAGGAATTGGGCTATCTTTCGGGCGGCGTGGACGGTGAATTCGGCACCGCGACGCAAACGGCGGTGTCTCTCTTTCAAAAAGCGCATGGCATGGAAGTGACTGGTGCGGCGGATGAGCTGACGCGCGCGCGCATGAATGACGCGGATGCGACGCCGTATCTCAAGGCGCGTTCGGAGGGAGAACTGGCCGCGCCCATCCAATATGGGGATTCGAACGACGCCGTGGCGCAGCTACAGCTCGTGCTGGGGGAATTGGGATATTATTCCGACGACATCGACGGGATCTTCGGCGCGAATATGCTGACGGCCGTTAAGGCGTTTCAGTTCTGCAACGAATTGGAAGTGACCGGCAGCGTGGACGAGACCACGCGCGGCAGGATTTTCAGCCTGGAAGCGGTGAGCCGGGAAGCGTATCTCGCGGGCGTGGAAGAGGCGGAAGCGGCAGCGCTGGGCGCCGTGCTGGCCGGGCGGGAAACCTATGTGGAATTTGTGTGCCGCATGGCGCTGGAAAAGCTGGGCGCGCCCTATGCTTCATCTTCCAGCGGACCGGATTCGTTCGACAATTCTGGCTTTTCGTATTACATTTATGGGCTGGTTGGCATCACGCTGCCGCGTTCCACGCAGGGACAGGGCTATATGACCACCTCGCGCGTGGATAGGGAGAACCTTTCGCGCGGGGATCTCGTGTGCTTCGATACGGAGGCGGACGACGATTTGAGCGATTGCGTGGGTATCTACCTGGGCGACGGACAATTTATCCACGCTTCGGCTTCCGCGGGCGAAGTGGTGATTTCCCCAATGGATGAAGGGGAATATGGCAGGACGTTTTCCTGGGGCATTCGGCCCTTGCAATAGGGAGTGGCAGTTTGGAAGGATTGCGGCGGGGCGAGCGCATCGACGATCTGATGCGCAACGGCCTTAGACTGATACAATTGGAAGAAGGCTTCCGCTTCGGCACGGATTCCGTGCTGCTGGCGGATTTTGCCATATACGGGTGCATGGAACGCGTAGCGGATTTGGGAACAGGCAGCGGCATTTTGCCGGTGTTGATGGCGGATGCCTGTCCGAATGCTATGTTCGATGCGATTGAGCTGGACGCCGCGGCGGCGGACCGCGCGCGGCGTTCCGTGGCGCTGAATGGCCTGGACGCGCGCATCCGCGTGCACTGCATGGATATGCGCCTGGCGCCTGGGGCGCTGGGATATGGCGCCTTCAGCGCCTGTGTTTGCAATCCGCCCTATGGCAAAAGGGGCGGCGCGCTCACAAGCGAGCGGCAGGATATCCGGCTGGCGCGGCATGAGGAAGAACTGTCCATTGAGGACATTTGCGCGTGTGCCGCGCGCCTCCTCAAAAATGGCGGGCGGTTTTCCGTGGTTTTTCCCGCGCCGCGCGCCAATGAGCTGCTGCGCGCAATGGAAAGCGCGCGCCTGGCGCCTAAGCGCGTGCGCCTGGTGGAGTCCTTCGCGGGAAAGCCGCCCAAGCTCCTGCTGGCGGACGCGGTGAAGGGCGGCGGTTCGCAGTTGCACTGGATGCCGACGCTCGTGCTGTATGAACCAGATGGCAGCCCAACCCCGGAATACCGAAAAATCTACAGAATGTAACAGGCGCCGCTCTTTTAGGCGGGCGCGTTTTGTGGTACAATATTGCAGAGTATGGGGTGAGAGCATGAAAATTGAAACCATTCGCGTGTGGGGCGATTCCATACTGAAGGGCATCGTGTTCGATCCGGCGCGCAAGCGCTACACGATCATAAAGGATAACGCGTTGTCACTCCTTTCGGAAAAGGTGATGACGCCAATTTTGAATTTTTCCCGTATGGGCGCGACTGCGCCGGAAGCGCTGCGCGCCATGCGGGAAAAGGTGGCGGAAACCTCGCTTGAAAACCAGATTGTGGTGTTTGAGCTGGGGGGAAACGACTGTGACTTCGATTGGAAAGCTGTGGCGGATGCGCCGGAGGCCGAGCACCAGCCCAAAACGCCCGTGGATGTGTTTGCAGGCGTTTTGCGGGAATTTGTGGCATTCGTCTCGCAGGCGGGCGGCACGCCGGTTCTATGTACGCTGCCGCCCATCGATTGCAAGCGCTATTTTGCCTGGATCACGCGCGATGGATTGAGCCGGGAACGCATTTTGCGCTTCCTGGGCGCGCCGGAGCGGATTTACCGTTGGCAGGAATACTATTCCACCGTTGCGCTGCGCGTAGCGGCGAAAACGAATAGTCTTTGCCTGCCGCTGCGCGAGGCGTTTCTCGAACGCGTGCGCGGGGAAGACGTGCTGTGCGAAGACGGCATCCATCCCAACGCGCTGGGCCATCGGATCATCGCGGAAACGGCTATGCGTGAAATGGTGAAATATGGATTTTCACCTTGCATTTAACAGAAATTTTTGCTATAATCTATGAGATACGCAACTACGGAGGTGACGATCGTGCCGGAAATTGTGATCGCGCTGGACGCGATGGGCGGAGACAATGCGCCGGGCGCGGCGGTGGAGGGCGCAATCGCGGCGCTGGAAGAATGGAAGGACGCGCGCGTTCTTCTCTTTGGGCAAAAAGGCATCGCGGAGCCGCGCGAGCGGCTGGAACTGGTGGAAACGACAGAAGTGATCACCAACGACGAAGCGCCCATGCTCGCTGTGCGCAAAAAGCCGGGTTCTTCCATGGTTTCGGCCATCCTTGCGGTGAAGGAGGGGCGCGCGCAGGCTATGGTTTCCGCCGGGTCGACGGGCGCGCTGCTCGCCAGTGGCATGGTGCGGCTGGGCCGGATTCCCGGCGTGGAACGCCCTGCGCTGGCGACCATCATCCCCAGCCGTAAGCGGCCGTTTTTGCTCATTGACAGCGGCGCGAACGTGGATTGCCTGCCCAAGTACCTGGTGCAGTTTGGCATGATGGGTTCGGTATACATGCACCGCATCCTCGGCGTGGATCAGCCGCGCGTGGGCCTTGTGAACATCGGCGCGGAAGCCGAAAAGGGCAACCAGCTCACCAAGGAGACCCACAAGCTGATGTGCGCGCAGGAGCAATTCTGCTTTGCGGGCAATGTGGAAGCGCGCGACATTCCATCGGGCGATTTCGATGTGGTGGTGGCGGATGGCTTCGCGGGGAATTTGATCCT
Source organism: Candidatus Alectryocaccomicrobium excrementavium (assembly GCA_018716755.1). Classification (GTDB taxonomy): domain Bacteria; phylum Bacillota; class Clostridia; order Christensenellales; family Aristaeellaceae; genus Alectryocaccomicrobium; species Alectryocaccomicrobium excrementavium. Next base: position 24,560 of record DVJN01000195.1, on the reverse strand, counting down.
CAAATACACCGAGGGGCTGGCGCAGGCGCTCGTGGGCATGCTGAAGGACGAGATCCAATCCTCGCGCAAGTCCATGCTGGGAGCGGCCATGATGAAGGACGCGTTCCAGAGCTTCCGCTCGCGCATGGATTACGAGGAACAGGGCGGCGCGCCGCTTTTGGGCGTGAATGGCGCGGTTGTGAAAGCGCATGGCTCCAGCAGCGCGCGCGCGTTCAAAAACGCCATTGGCCAGGCGTATCGCATGGTAAAAACCGGCATGGTGGCCGAGATTGAAAAGGGCGTTCGGGAGATTGCCCAGGCAGAAAAGAAGGAGGAAACCCCATGATTTACGATAAAGTGGCGGAAATGATCGCCGACCAGCTCTCCATTTCGAAGGATAAGATCACCCGCGAATCCCGCCTGTTTGAGGATCTCAACGCGGATAGCGCGAATGTTATGATGCTGATTTTGGATCTTGAGCAGGAATTCGGCGTGAGCGTGGAGGACGACGTCCTTTCCAATATGCGCACGGTGGATGATGTGGTTTCGTATCTGGAGGAGCATGTCGGGCAGTGAACGCATTGCAGGAGCGGCTCGGGTATCGCTTCCACGGGGACAGGCTGCTGAAGGCTGCGCTCACGCATCCGTCGTTTGCGGCGGAGCACCGGGCGGAACACTATCAGCGGCTGGAATTTCTGGGCGATGCGGTGCTCGAACTGGTAGCGAGCCGGTTTTTGTACGACGGCTATCCTGGCGCGGATGAAGGCGAACTGACGCGCCTGCGCGCGGAGCGCGTGCGGGAAGAATCGCTGGCCCAGGCCGCCCGGCGCCTGGCATTGGGCGCGCATATCCGCCTTTCGGCGGGGGAGGCGCGCTGCCATGGCGCGGATAAGCCATCGATTTTATCCGATGTGTTGGAGGCCATTATCGGCGCCATGTATCTGGATGGGGGGCTGGAAGTGGCGGAAGCCTTTGTGCGGCGCGAGATTCTTTCGCAGGAACCGCCCGCCGCGGCGCGCGACGCCAAGAGCCAGCTGCAGGAAGAACTGCAAAAATCCGGCCGCTTCCCGGAATACGAGATGGTGGCATCGGAAGGGCCGCCGCACGCTCCGGTGTTTACCTATCGCGTGCGCATTGATGGCGCCGTTGTGGGCGAAGGGCGCGGCGCGAGCAAGCAGGCCGCGCAGCAGGCGGCAGCCAAGAACGCGCTGGAAAGCGGCGGCTGGGCCGGCGGCGCGTGAACGCCGGGATGTTTTCCCGGGAAGGATGGGCGCAACCTTGCGACTGAAAAAACTGGAAATCTATGGCTTTAAATCCTTTGCGGATCGCGTGGAGATGCGCTTTGACCAGGGCGTGACGGGCATTGTCGGCCCGAATGGCTGCGGGAAGAGCAACATTTCCGACGCGGTTCGCTGGGTTTTGGGCGAACAGAGCGCCAAGCAATTGCGCGGCGCAAAAATGGAAGACGTGATTTTTAACGGCACCGAAAAGCGCCGTCGCTTGTCGTACTGTGAAGTGATTCTCACATTCGATAACACGGATCATTCTCTGCCCATTGAATACGACGAGGTGGCCATTGCCCGGCGCGTGTACCGCACGGGCGAGAGCGAATATACCATCAACCGCGCGGCATGCCGCCTGAAGGACGTGATCGACCTGTTTCGCGATACGGGCGTGGGGCGGGACGGTTACTCGCTGGTGGGGCAGGGCCGCGTGGATGAGATCCTTTCCTCCAAGAGCGAGGATCGCCGCCAGATCTTCGAAGAGGCGGCGGGCATCGTGAAGTATCGCGCGCGGCGCAACGAGGCCGAGCGGCGCATGGAAAACACGCGCGCAAATCTCGCGCGCGTAGAGGATATTTTGGGGGAAATGGGCGCGCGCATTGAGCCGCTCCGCGAGCAGTCCGAAACCGCGCGGGAATATCTCAAGCTGCGCGATGAATTGAAAGGGCTGGACCTGAACGTGTTCCTGGTGAAGACCGAGCGCCTCAACGCGCGCATAGACGAGCTCAGGGCGCAGGGGGAGGAACTCGCCGCGCTGAGCGAGCAGGCGGCGCGGACACAGGCGGAATTGGCCGGCGAGCGCGCAGAAGTGGAGCAGGCCCAAGCCGAATGGGAGCGGCGCGTGGCCGCGGAGCGCGAAGAAGTGCAGCGGTTGATCCGCGAAGTAGAAGCGCGTGAAGGCGCGGTGCTGGTGATGCGCGAGCGCATGGCAAATTCCGGGCGCGAACGGGAGCGCCTGGAAGGCGAAGCCGCCGCGGCGGGCGAGGGCAAGGAGGGCATGCAAAAGCGCATAGAGGCGCTGTGCAGGCACGCCCAGGCGCAGGAAGACGCCATTGCCCAGGCGGCGCGGGCGCTGGAGGAATGCGAAGCAACCCTCAAGGCGCGGGAGGCAGAGCTCGCTGCGCTGGAAGCAAAGGCGGAAGAGGCCAAATCGCGCGTGATCCGCGAGATGAGCCGGTTGAGCGATGTCAAGAGCGAAAAGGCGCGCCTGAGCGCCGTGCGCGAAGCGCTCGCGCGCCAATTGGAGCAATTGGGTCAGGGCGGCGGGGCGGAAGGCGATTCGCTGGTTGCGCTGCAACAGGCGCTGCAGGAGGCGCAGAGCGCGCTTTCGCGTGAGCGCGAGGAAGAAAAGAACCTGCAGGCGGAGTGCGCGGCATGCGAGGAGCGCGTGCGCGGCCTGAATGCGCGCGCAGAAACGCTTTCGCGCGAAGTGCAGGTCTTGACGGGCCGCCGGCAGGAGACCGGCGCGCGGCTCAAGCTGCTCAGGGAAATGCAGCGCGATTATGAGGGCTATCAGAATTCGGTCAAACAGGTATTGATGCAGGCGCGCAGAACGCAGGGGTCGGGCGTGCACGGCGTGGTGGCGGATTTGATCCGCGTGCCGGAAAAGCTCGAGCGCGCCATGGATATGGCGCTGGGCGCCGCGCTGCAAAACGTGGTCGTGGATCGGGATGAGGATGCCAAGCGCATGATCGATTATCTGCGGCAGAACCGCTATGGCCGGGCGACGTTTTTGCCGGTTTCCTCCATTCGCTCCCGCACGCTTTCCAATGCCGAGCGCAGGGTGCTATCCATGCCCGGTTGCCTGGGCGTCGCGAGCGAACTCATCGAGTACGACAACGTATACCGCGGCGTGATCGAAAGCCTGCTGGGCCGCACCATCGTGGCCGAAAATTTGGACGCGGGCATTCAGATCCAGCGCGCCAGCGGATATGCCTGCCGGTTGGTCACGCTGGAGGGCGATGTGATGCACTCAGGCGGATCCATGACTGGCGGCAGCGTGACGGCCAAGGCCACCAGCCTGCTTTCGCGCACGCGCGAGGCGGATGGCTTGCAGCGTACCCTCACAGAGCTGACGGACGCGCTCGCCGGGCGGCAGGAAGAGATGGCGCGCGCCGGGGAAGAACGCGGGGAACTCAAGCGCGAGCGGGCGGAATTGTTCGAGCGGTTGCATCAGCAGGAAATCGCTGTTACGCGCGCGGAGGCCCATGCCGCGCAGGCGCAGGACGAATTGACGGCCTGCGAACAGCGCGCACAGCGCGTGCGCCAGGAGCGCGAAGTGCTCCAGGAACAGCTGAAGGAGACGGAGCGCGCGCTCCAGGATTGTGAATCCCTGCAGGCCGAAGCTTCGGATACTACGACCGTTACGCAGGCGGAGATCAGCCAGATGCAACGCGAAATCTTTGCGCAGCGCAACGAAGTCACCCAGCTGCACGGCAAGGTGAGTGACGCGCGCGTTGCGCATACGAGCGCGCAGCGCGACTACGAAGCGACGGTGAACGAGCGGGACCGCCTCGCCGCGCAGAGCGGCAATCTGGAAAAGGCGCGCGCCGACGCGTTGGCCGCGTTGGCTGCGCTGGCCGAGCGGGAAACGACCGACGCCGCGGCGCTGGAGGAAGACGTTGCCGCGCTGGATGAGCAAAAGCGCGCGTTGGATGAGGCGCGGAAGCACTTCGATCAGAGCGATATGCAGCGCCGCAGCACGCAGGAACGCCTGAGCGCATTGGCCAACCGCGCGGAAGCGCTTCGCGTGGAAAACGACGCGCTCACGGGCCGCGTACACAAAAATGAGATGCAGCTTTCCCGCGCGGAGGACGAGCTGGGGCAGCTTACATCGCGCATATGGGAAGAATATGAGCTCACCTATGCGCTGGCGGAGGAATTCCGCGCGCCGGATTTCAAGCTGGGCGAGAGCGAAAAGCGGGTGGCCGCCATTCGCGCGCGCATCAAGCAGATGGGTTCTGTCAATGTGGCGGCGGTGGACGAGTATCGCCAGACCATGGAGCGCTATGAGCAGATGAGCGCGCAGCGCGATGACCTGGTGAAGGCGCAGATGGATCTGCAGGGCATCATCGATGAATTGCTCAGCAAGATGGAAGCGCAGTTTAAGTCGCAGTTTGAGGTGCTCAACGGCTATTTTCAAAAGACGTTTGTGGCGCTCTTTGGCGGCGGGCGGGCGGAATTGCGCCTGACCGACCCTTCGGACGCGCTCAATTGCGGCATCGATATTGTGGCGCAGCCGCCGGGCAAGAAACTGCAAATGCTTTCGCTGCTCTCCGGCGGCGAGCGGGCGTTGACGGCGATCGCCATCCTGTTCGCCATGCTCACGCTCAAGCCCACGCCGTTTTGCATCCTGGATGAGATTGAGGCCGCGCTGGATGACGCGAACATCGACAATTTCGCCCAGTATTTGAAAAACTATTCGCAAAAGACGCAGTTTGTCGTCGTCACGCACCGCAAGGGCACCATGGAGCGCTGCGACGCGCTCTATGGCGTGGCGATGGAGGAAAAAGGCGTTTCCAAGATGATTTCCGTGCAGCTTACGGAAAAGACGGCATAGAGGATAAACAAAATGGGAGGCGGTAGGTTTGGGCCTGTTTGACCGGATTCGCAAGGGCCTTTCGCGCACGCGGGAAAACGTGGGCGCTCGCATGGATGAACTGGTGGAACTGCACGAGGATTTGACCGATGAGTTCTATGAGGATCTGACCGACGTGCTGATCATGGCGGATGTGGGTGTGAAAACCGCCGAATTTGCCGTCGGCCGCTTGCGCGAGCGCTGCGAGGCGGAGAAAATCCCCAACACGCAGAAGGCGCGCCAGGTGCTCAAGGACATTCTGGTGGAACTCATGGGCAGCGAGCCGATGAAGCTGACCTCGCCCATGGTATTGCTGGTGATCGGAGTGAACGGCGTGGGCAAAACCACCTCCATCGGCAAGCTGGCCGCGCGCTTGCGCACGGTCGGGCGCAGCGTGATCATCTGTGCGGGCGATACGTTCCGCGCGGCTGCGGCAGATCAGCTCACCGTATGGGCGGAGCGCGCAGGCGTGCCGATTGTGAAGCAGGCCGAAGGCGCGGATCCCGCCGCCGTGGTGTTCGATGGCGTGCAGGCTGCCAAGAGCCGCTTTGCCGATGTGCTGATCGTGGACACCGCGGGCCGCCTGCACAACAAGGCGCACCTGATGGAGGAACTGAAAAAGATCAGCCGCGTGGTTTCGCGGGAGTATCCCGAGGCTACGGTGAAGGCGCTGCTCGTGCTCGATGCGACGACGGGGCAAAACGGGCTCGCCCAGGCGCAGGTTTTCCGCGATGTGGCAAACATCGATGGACTGATTCTCACCAAGCTCGATGGAACGGCCAAGGGCGGCATTGCCGTCGCCATCCGGCAGGAACTGGGCCTTCCGGTGCGCTACATCGGCGTGGGCGAACAAATCGACGATTTGCAGCCCTTTAACGCGCGCGAATTCATCGATGCAATTTTCTAGGAGGAATACAGCATGAAGAACAAGCAGATTATCGTGGTTGGTTTGGGCCGCTTCGGCATGGCTCTGGCGGAAACTTTGGTGGAAAACGGCTGCGAAGTGATGGCCATCGACACCAATGAAGAACGGCTGGATGAAATCGCGCCGCGCATTACGCATACCGTTTGCGCCGACGCGACCGATACCGAAGCGCTTGACGCCCTGGGCGTGCGCAATTTCGACGTGGCCGTCGTGACCATTGGCACCGATATGAAGGCCAGCACGGTCGCTACCATGTTGCTCAAGGAAAAGGGCGTGGATCGCGTAATCGCCAAAGCGCACGATGAACTGCATGCGCGGCTGTTGCTCAAGGTCGGCGCGGACAAAATTGTTTTCCCGGAGCGGGATATGGGCCGTAGGATGGCGCATAACCTGATATCGGGAAATATCTTGGAATTCATTCGCCTGTCTCCCGATTATACGCTGATCGAAATCCAGCCGCCTGCGAGCTGGATCGGCAAATCGCTGCTGGAATTGAACCTGCGCACGCGGTATAAGATCAATGTGATCGCCATTCGCACCAATGGCAAGATCAATCCCGTGCCCCACGCGGCAGATGTGATCCGCGAGGGAGACGCGCTGTTCGTGCTCGGCCCCATCGCCGGCATTCAGGAGCTGGAGCGCAAGGCGTAATCCTAAAGGAGGAACCCGCATGATCGATGCGCGCCATCCATCGGGCCAGCCGTTTTTTTACGAGGGCAACGATACGGGCATTTTGCTCATCCATGGCTTTACGGGCACTTGCGGGCAGGTGCGCCCATTGGGCAGCGCACTGCGCGAAGCGGGCTACACGGTGCTCGCGCCGCTTTTGCCCGGGCACGGCACCTCGCTGGAAGAGATGAACCGATCCAGCGGCGACGCATGGCTGCGTTGTGTGCGCGAGGCGTATGTCTCGCTGGAGAAAATGGTGCGCCAGGTGGTGGTCGCCGGGCTGTCCATGGGCGGCACGCTGGCCACCATCCTGGCCGAGGAATACAACCCCGCCGGGTTGGTAACGCTTTCGGGCGCGATCCGCGTGCGGGAAAAATTCGCCTGGGCGGCAGGCGTGCTATGGCGTTTTAAGCCCTACCTGCGCTGGACAAACCTGGAGCACGATGGCGATTATGACAATTCGGTGGACGCCTGTTATGCGGGCCTGCCCGTGCGCAAGGTGGCCGATCTCAACCGCCTGCGCGCGCTGGCGCGGCGCAATCTGGCGCTGATCGATTGCCCGGCGCTGGTGGTGCAGCCCGTTCACGATGAAACGGTCGATCCCAGCAGCGCGCGCATTCTGATGAGCGGCTTGCGCAACGAACGAAAAAAGCTCGTGATGCTGGAAAACTCCCCGCATGTGTGCACGCTCGGGCCCGAGCGGGAAAAGGTTTTCCGCGAAGTGATCGATTTCCTTCGCTCGCTGGAAAAGGAAGCATGAGAATATCACCCGGCCAGCCGCTTAAGTGCGGCTGGCCGGAAACGTCAACGGGCGACAAACATTCCGTATTCTTTGGGAATGTTGAGCACGCCGTTTTCCATGTTGCCCGATAGAACAGAATGGATCGTTTCCCTGGGAATGCTGTGCAGCTCCGGCATATCGGGCAGGGAGAAAATGTAGTCCACAATATCGTCGATACGGGTTACGGCCAGGGAATCTTTATAGATCAGCCGCTGTACTTCCGAAAAGACTTCGCGCAGGATTGCGGCCCCATTTTGGAGCGTGAAGGTGTGATTTGGCGTATACTTCGCACCCCAGGGGCGCAGCAAAGCGCATAGATAGGGCACAATGCCGTTTTCGCCATGGGTAGCGCAGTAGAAAGTTCCCCCGCTTTTCAGCACCCGCCTTACTTCTGCCAGCCCCTTTTTCAAATCCGGCACATGATAAAGCATCATATTGGCGATCACGATATCAAAAGCATTGTCCGCAAAGGGAATGCTTTGTATATCCACGATTTTGTAAGAGATGGTAACATAGCCTTTCAGCGCTTTTCTGGCGGTTTCCAGCATGCCGGGGGATACATCCGAGAGGACAAGGCTGGCGCAATTGGCGATTAGATCATCCCGTCCCCGCCATATGGCGCCCGTACCGCAGCCAAGCTCGAGAACGTTCATGCCTTTTTCAATTTGATATTGGGATGCAATCCAATTGCCGAAACCCAGGGGATTGGTGGAATACTGATCGTGAATGGAAATCCGCGTATTCAAATTGGCGGATGTAGCGTATTGGGCCTGCACGGTTTCCGTGCGGTTGAGTTCGCTCATGCAGATGGCTCCTTTCCTTCGGAAGGATTGGCTCCGCGCACCCTGCGCTCCGCTCTGCGCATTGGCGCTTCAGCCGTTTCGCGGCCTTTAGCGCGCGGCCGTTTTTTTGAAAAGGGGAATGCCCCATTCGGAGCATTCCCGAGCCATTCTTATCGTTTGGGCACGCGCTTATCGATGGTGCGGCGGTTGGGTTTATAGGCATAGTGCCAATGGCCGGAGCCGCGCGCGAACGAAAAGCTGTACATGGGGCTGCCATTTTCCCAGATTTCCACGCCGTCCGCGTCGGGCAGGAGGATATCGGCGGTGGTGTTGAAGGGAATATCGATATCGATTTCGATCGTGTCGCCCTCCAGCTTCCAGCCGCAGGCGAGCAGGCCATATTGCGTATGGATGGAAGCGCGCGCGTGGGCAAGCATGCTGTTGGGCATGGGGGCGATGCGGGACCGCTTAAAGCCCGGCTCGCTTTCCACGGGGTTCAGGCCCGCCACGTAGCGGTACATCCATTCGGCGATGGAGCCGTAGGCGTAATGGTTGAAGGAGTTCATGCTCACTTCGCCCATGGAACCATCTTCACGAATGGAATTCCAGCGCTCCCAGATGGTGGTCGCGCCGCGCTCCACGGCATACAGCCAGCTGGGGAAACCGGTGTTCAAAAGCAGCTGGTAGGCGTATTCGTTGAGCCCGCATTCCGAAAGGACGGGGCAGAGGTGCGGCGTGCCCAGGAAGCCCGTTGTGAGATGGAAATTGTCGATTTTCAGGCGCTCTTCCAGCGCGTGCGCCGTGCGCGGACGGTGCGCGGGATCGAGCATATCCATTTTGAGGGCGATGACCGGCGCGGTCTGCGTATCCGCAGTCAGGCGGCCATTGGGCGAGACGTATTCTCGGCGGAAAGCTTCGCGCACGCGGCGCGCGAGGCCGGCGTAGAAGCGAGCGTCTTCCTCCTTGCCCAGCACCTTTGCGGCCTTGGAAACGATTTCCGCGGAATAGGCATAATATGCGGTGGCCAGCATACCGGTGGGCGTGGCGCCAAAGAGGCTGTCCGGGTTGCGGGTATCCTGCGCCAGCCAGTCGCCCAGGTGGAAGCCGCCATACAGATCGCTGCCGTCTTTATCCTGCGCGCGCATGTAATCCACCCAGGCTTTCATGCTGCCGTACTGCTTTTCCAGCACGCCGGCATCGCCGTAGTAGAGATACAGCGTCCAGGGCACAACGGTGGCCACGTCGCCCCAGCCGGTCGTCGGCGCATGGCACTGGCCCACGCGCTTGAGGAAATTGGGCACCACGTTGGGCACATAGCCCACTTCGCTCTGCTCGCAGGCCACGTCGTAAAGGTATTTGCGGTAGAAAGCGTCCGAAAGCATGTTGATGCAGCCAGTGGCGGCAAAAACCTGCGTGTCGCCCGTCCAGCCCATGCGTTCGTCGCGCTGCGGGCAATCGGTGGGCACATCCACAAAATTGGATCTTTGCCCCCAGATGACGTTTTCAAACAGGCGGTTCACGCGCGCGTCGGAACATTCAAATTCACCCGTGCGCTCGAGATCCGAGTGCACCACGCACTGCGTGAACTGTTCGGGCGAAAGCGCGCCCGGCCAGCCCGTGACCCGGATATAGCGGAAACCGAAGAAGGTGAACAGCGGCGCGTAGTCCTGCACGCCCTCGCGCGTGGTGTAAACCATTTCGGCCAGCGCGGTGCGCATGTTGTCGCGGTAAAAATTGCCATCCTTATCCAGTGCTTCGCCGTATTGCACGCGGATTTCCACGCCCGACGGCGCGCTCAGCGAGAGGCGAACCCATCCCGCGCAATTCTGGCCAAAATCGACCACGTCCTCGCCTTTGGGCGTGCGCAACACTCGAACGGCGGGACGTTCTTCGATCACGCGCACGGGCACGCTGCGGCGCGGCTGCAACAGGGCGACGTCCACGCCTGCCCGCGCAGCGTTGAGCCAGGCGGAATCGTCAAAGCCCGGCGCGTTCCAGCCCGGGTTTTCCAGGCGCGCGTCGTAAACTTCGCCATCGTAAATTTCCGCGCGCAGAAGCGGGCTGCGGCTGGCTTTCCAGGTTTCATCGGTCACAATTACCTGCTGCGTACCATCCGCGTAGTCCACGGTCAATTCCGCGATCAGCGCCAGCTCGTTGCCGTACAGGCAGGTGCAGCGGGGCATGTTCGGCCAGCTCACGCGGCCCTTGTAATACCCGTTGCCCAACAGCGCGCCCACGGCGTTCTCTCCGGCGCGGAGCAAGGGGGTGACGTCATAGGTCTGGTATTGCAGATAGTGATTGTACGGGTTGAAATTGGGCGTAAGCTCCTCATTGCCCACCCTTTCGCCATTGAGATACAGGTGATATAGGCCCACGCCGCAGGCATAGGCACGTGCGCGGAGAATGGGCTTGCTTTCCAGATGGAAGGCATGCCGCAGGGCGGGGAAGCCCTCGTTTTCCGGCGAACGGATCCATTGCGCGCGCCAGGGCTCGTCCATTTTGGCCGTTTCAAAATACGCGGCTTCCGACCACGGGGTTTCTTCCTGGGCGGTGTTCCAAACCTTTACGCGCCAGAAATAGCGCGTGCGAGGGGAGAGCGAGAGCGCAAGCGGCACGTTTACGCTCTCACCGCTTTCCGCGCGCTTGTCCAGCAGCGGGGCGGCAAACGAATCGTCCAGCGCGACCTGGAGACGGTATGCGCTTTGCCGCGCATTGCACCCGGCGCCGGCCACTTCCCAGCTCAGCCGGGGCGTGTCAAAGGCAAAACCGACGGGGTTGATCATTGCGTCGCATCGGAGTGTGACAATTTGCATAATGGAGGTACCTCCCTATCCCGATTGATGGATATGATAAAAATACCATACTTAATCATAGCATGCCTGGCGGGCGAAAGCAAGGGACAAAACCGCGTTTTTTCTGGCAAAAATCTGCGCGGCGATGGGGGCGGGAGGGGTTACGGCATGGAGAAGGCGTTCCTAAAATATTTACAGAGCATCTTAAATTTGTTCATTGACTTTCTTTGACTTTTGAGCTATACTATACGTGTTTCAAGGAACGGTGGTTCCCGGGCAAGGGAAACGCGGTTCCGGGGCACAATAGAAGAGAGAATCGCTGAGGAGGCGCTGAATATGTTTAGCATCGTACCGTATCGTTACACCAACAACCATCCTGCGCGCAGGAACGCAGACGTTCGCGACCCTTTCAACGCATTTGCTGACAGTTTCTTCCGCTCGTTCTGGGGCGATGAATCCGCCACGACCTTTAAGGTGGACGTAGCCGACAAGGGTGATCACTATTGCCTGGAAGCGGATCTGCCGGGCATGGATAAGGATCACGTGCACGTGGATGTGGAAAACGGAGTTCTCACCATCAGCGCGGAAATGGATGAGCAGAACGACAGGAACGAAAACAACTACGTGCTGCACGAGCGCCGGTATGGCTCGGTGAGCCGCTCGTTCCAGCTGGAAGGCGTGGAGGAGCAGAACATCACCGGGGAATACAAGGACGGCGTGCTGCGGCTGAACCTGCCCAAGCATGTGGAGCAGCCCAGGAGCAACACCCGCAGGATTGAGCTGCAATAAAGGAAACCAATAGGGGACTGGTCGGCGGTTGCGCCGTGCCAGTCCCTTTAGCTTGTCAAAAAGACTTTTTTGACAAGCTGAGGCGCGCAACAAAATGCGCGCCAGGCGCTTGCGTGTTAGAACAAGTTATCGCACAAAACGGATTACGTTCCAGCTCAGAGCGGGAATGTGCAGCGTGGCCTTTTCACCATCGATGCATCCGCCGGGGCCGGGGGTGGGTACGACGGTATAGGGCGCGCTTTCGGTGTTGACGGCCTTCGCGTCGTCGTTGTGCAAAAGGATGTGCTCGCCAATGCGTAGCGCGCCGAAGCCGTGCAGATCCATGTCCAGCGCGAAAGGTTCCGTCGTACTGCGGTTAACGCAGAAAACCGTTACGCTGCCATCGTCCGCCAGCGTGGCGGTCGCGTCGATGAACGGCACGCCTTCGTAATCCACGCAATCGTAAACCGGGCTATCCACGGCGGCGCGCAGCGCGGCGCCGCGCCCATAGCGGGAGGCGTGCATGAAGGGATAGTAGGTCGTTTGCGCCCAGCAACCGCCGCCGCCGCGCGTCATGATGGGGGCGATGACGTTGACAAGCTGGGCCAGGCAGGCGATTTTGACCCGGTCGGCGTTGCGCAGGAGCGTAATTAGGATGGAGCCGGTGAGAAGCGCGTCCTCAAAATTGTAAACGTCTTCCGCGCGGTGGACGGCCTGCCCCCAGCGCATGCTGCGCAGATACGCCTCCTGATCGCCGGTGTGATAGATAATGTTCCATTCATCAAAGGAGAGATGGATGGATTTTTTGGCGTGTTTTTTGCCCTTGACCGCGTCGCACAGGGCAATGACGGAGCGGATGAAGGCATCCATATCCATCGTGCGGGCCAGGAAGTCGGACGTTTTGCCGGTGGGGTTGCCATAATAGCGGTGGAGGGAGATGTAATCGATGTTGTCGTAGCATTCATCCAGCACCGTCCACTCCCAGCTGCCAAAGGTAGGCATCTCAAAGCCGGAAGAACCGCAGGCCACCAATTCGATGGAAGGATCCACCCATTTCATCATTTTGGCGGATTCATTGGCGATTCGCGCATATTCCTGGGCGGTTTTGCTGCCCATTTGCCAAGGCCCGTCCATTTCGTTGCCCAGGCACCACAGCTTGATGTTCAGAGGCTCTTTTTTGCCATTGGCGATGCGCATATCGGAAAACTTGCTACCCGAGGGATGGTTGGCGTATTCCACCACGTCCCGCGCCTGTTCCGGACCGCGTGTGCCGAGGTTCACGCAATACATGGGCGCGGTTTGCGCCTTTTCGCACCAGTCGCAAAATTCGTGCAGGCCTACCGCGTTGGGTTCGGTGGCAAACCAGGCCAGATCCAGCCGATGGGGGCGATGGCTGCCCACGGAATCCTCCCACTGAAAGCCGGAGACAAAATTCCCACCCGGATAGCGCACGATGGGAACGCCCAGATCGCGCACCAGGCGAATCACATCCGTGCGAAACCCCTGTTCGTCCGCGGCGGGATGGCCGGGCTCATAAATGCCCTCGTAAATGGCGCGGCCCATGTGCTCAAGAAAAGAGCCATAGATCCGCGGATCGATCGGGCCGATTTGAAATGCCTTATCCAGCGTCATGCGCGCATGCTTCATAGAATGCCGTTCCTCCATTTTGCCAATTTTGTACCCCATTATATCTATGGCGCGTGCGCCTGTCAAGAAAGGATTTTTCGCGCAGGGGGGAATTTGTAAGCTCCAAGTGCCCGCTAAATCCTGGGGAAAAGGCCGCTTCGGCGCAATCGCCAGTTGACGCAATCCGCGCGTGCGTGCTATAATTTGGGCAAAATTAGCGCAAAGGGGCGGGCAGCGTGAAAAAGCATTCCTATTCGATCTACCGGCATATCGTGGTTATCGTGCTGATTCCATTCATCATCCTCACCCTTTTGCTGCTCGGCACCTATGAGGTGTATCGCGCTTCCATGTTCGGGCGTTCGCAGGAAGAATTCGCCCTGCAGATGGAACAGTACCGCCTGCGCCTGGAAGAGCGGTTGAACAACATCCGCAACACGGCGCGGGAAGTGGGCTATTCGGAAGCTGTGCAGAAGTATTTTGTGCAGATGAACAACGCACAGCGGGCCGACAACTATATTTTTTTGCGGAACCTGTTCAACACATTTATCGATGCGACGCCAGGCGTGCGCGCCATTTATGTGGTGGATGAAAGCGGCGCGTTTCTGGATTCGGGGAACAATCTATTGCACTATTTTCAGCGCGCTGGCGTGGAGTATGATCTCGATGGGCAGACAGAGGGCTTTTTCACGGATATTTTGCCGGAAGGCATCAATGCATCGCCCCGCTACTGCCTGTATTGCGCGCCGGTAGGCGTGATCACTCCCATCAGCCTGGGCCAAAAGGAGCGTTTTTTGACCTGTGCCCTGCTGGTCGATGTAACAGAACTTTTGGCGGAGATTGCGCCGGGCGAGCCGCCTGTGTGCGAATTGCTGTTTTGGCAGGAGAGGATTCTTGCCAGTAGCCGCGCGCTGAACGCTGGCGCGAAAAGCGCGTTGGTGGCTGCGGCTACGGCAGTAGGCGGAACCGCGCCCTGGCAAATCGAGGTGGCGGGAGAACCATACTTTTTCCAGACGGCCGCATTTTCCACCGAAAATGGCCTGGTGTACGCGTTCAGCATGCCGGTAAATCACTTTATGGAAGGCACTGACCGGTTGAAATCTTTTGTGCTGGTAGGCGTTGGCGGGTGCGTGGCGGTGGTCGCTGTGCTCATGCTGCTTTTGCGGCGCAGCATTTCCCGGCCCATCGCGCAGATCGCGCAGGATATGGCGCACATTACCACCAAGCAAATCAGCATTGGCGATACCAATGTGGTGGAATTGCAAAACCTGGCCAGCGGCGTGAACCACATGCTTTCCCGGCTGACGGAAAGCCAGCGACAGGAAATGGAGAACATGGAAAAAATCCACCAACTGGAAATGTATAAAATGCAGGCGGAAATGCTCGCCCTCCGCAGCCAGATCAATCCGCATTTCTTGTTCAACACTTTGGGGTGCGTGATTGGCATGGCGATGCACTATCGCGTGGAGCCTCTGGAACAGATCGTCACCGCGCTTTCCGACAGCCTGCATTATGCGCTGCGCGCGCCGGATGAAGTGACGCTTCGGGAGGAAATCGATCATTTGCAAGATTACATGCGCATTCTGGAGATCCGCATGCCGGACAAATACCGGCTGGTGGTGCATGCCGCGCCGGAAACGCTGGAAAAGCGTGTGCTCAGCCTGTTGTTGCAACCTTTGGCGGAAAACGCCGTGCAACACGGCTTTCAAGGGTATGAAAAGCGCGCCGGACGCACCATCTATCTGGCAAGCTGGATGGACAAAGCGGATGGCGGGCTGCGTTTGCGCCTGGCGGACAACGGGCGCGGCATCGAGGCGGATCACCTGGCCGGCATCTTAGAGCAGATGAATGGCGGGGAATTCCCCGCGCAAAAGCGGCATATCGCGCTGATCAACATCGCGCGCAGGTTGCGCATCGCCTACGGGGATCAGTGCCATATGGGCATTCGCTCAAAACCCGGCTACTATACGTGCGTGGAGTTGCAATTTCCGGCGGAAGGACGCTTTTTGCGGTAGGCTTCGGGCGAAATTTTATAGGTGCTTTTGAACACGCGCGAAAAATACGCACTGTCGGGATAGCCCACCTTGGCAGCGACGTCCTGCACGCTATCGCCGGTTTCCAATAGCAGGCGGGCGGCCATGCGCATGCGGATGGTTTTGAGAAACGTCATGATCGTAACGCCGCAGTTTTCCCGGAACGTGCTGCACAAATGCGCTTTGTTCATAAAAAAGTGGTCGGCCAGCCCATTCAGGGTAAAGGGCTGGGCAAAATGGCTCGCCAGGTATGCCTGGATTTGGCCAGCCGGTTCGCGCAGCGCATAGCGAAAGGCGAACTGGGCGCTTTGCTGCGCTTGCGCAATCATATCATGCAGCAGGGAAAAATCGCGCTGCGGCAGGCTGATGCCGGCGCGCATGGGCAGGGCGAGGATGGCTGGAGGCAGCTGGCCCAAGGGGTTGGAGAGCAGGGCGACGCTATAGCCATTGACGCGCAGGTCGCTAAAACCCAGGGCGAAACCGGCTGGGTCGATGCTGGCAATGGCGCGTTCCGTAGCAGCGTCCGCACTATCCCAGCTCAGCACGCGGCATTCTGGATAGGCGTTTTCGATGGCGCGTTGGAGCGCCATGTGCGAAGAAGGCGGTTCGGGCTGAAGAACGCCGTTTAGCCGCGCCATAAGAGCTGCCATATCCTTTCGGGTGATGGGCTTAAACAAATAATCCACCACGCCGCTGCGCAGACCTTCTCTGGCTGCGGAAAAATCGCTGTATGCCGAGATGATCACCATGCGCACGGGAATGCGTTCCTGCGTACAGGCGGCGATCAATTGCTGGCCGCCCATCTGATCCATGTGCAAATCCGTGAACACAACGTCGCAGGGGTGCGTGCGCAAATAGGCGAGCGCTTCCTGCCCATTGGTGAAAGTTGCCGCCACGGTGTATTCGGGATATTCCTGCAGCAGGCTTTCCAGCCCTCGCAACGCCCAGATTTCATCGTCCACCAGCACAATCTTTGGCATATATATTCCCTCCAATATTCCCCTGGCCGCATTTTTTGCGGAAGGCTGGCCGGCTTTGCGCGGTTTTTCCGCTATGCGCACCAAGCTTAGCATGTTTTTTGTGCAGTGTCAAGCATGTAGATGTTCTGCGGCGGGTCTATGGGCAGAATTCCGAAGATTGTCCAAATTTTTGAAATGATTTTTCATGTACGGACGGGATGAAATGTGGTAGTTTATATACATACCGTTGGGGGAGGTTGAGAGACTTGAGTGCGCGCAGAACGCTTGCTGCAAACGCCCCGGGGCGCAGGAATGTGTGGATAGAGGTTCTCAAAAACAAGGAAATCTATCTGCTCGCTTTGCCTGCGATCGCGTGGTACATCGTGTTTTGCTACATGCCCATGGGCGGCTTAACGCTGGCCTTCAAGAGCTTCAAGACCAGGCTGGGCATCCTGGCCAGTCCCTGGAATGGAACGACGAATTTTGAATCCCTGTTCCGCGATCCCGCGTTTTTCCGCTCTGTGGGCATCACGTTGTGGATCAATTTCATCGAATTGCTGCTGTGCTTTCCGGCACCGATTCTGTTGGCGCTGATGCTCAATGAATTGCGCATGCGCCGGTACAAAAAGCTGCTGCAAACGGTGTACACCTTCCCGCATTTCCTTTCGTGGGTCATCGTCGGCAGCATTGTGAAGAACCTCCTCAGCGTCGATGGCGTGGTCAACGGCTTGATGGCGGGTATGGGCCTGGACAAGGTGAGCTTTCTGGGCAACAAGGATTTGTTCCGGCCGCTGATTTACATCTCGGAAATCTGGAAGGAAGCGGGCTGGTCCTCCATCATCTACCTGGCCGCCATCAGCGGCATCGACCCGCAACTGTACGAAGTGGCGGAAATCGATGGCGCAAGCCGCTTCCAGCGCGTGGTGAACATCACCCTGCCGAGCATTTTCCCCACCATTGCGGTCATGTTGATTTTGCAAATGGGCGGCATCATGGGCGGACACTTCGACCAGATTTACAACCTGCAAAACGACGTCATCGCTTCTTCCGCGGAAACGCTCAACTTGTATATCTACCGCATTACGTTCCAGCGCACGCCGAACTATGGCTTTTCCACCGCTGTCAGCTTATTCTGCTCCGTGATCAATATGGTGCTGCTGATGAGCACAAACAAGGTGGCCGAGCGCTTTGGCGGCACGGGCCTGATGGGAGGGGTGAAATAATATGCAGATCCGGCGCCGGTATTCCCGCTCCCGCCTGACGCTGATGGACGCGGTGGTGGGCACGATTCTCACGTTGATGGCCTTGCTGGTGATTCTCCCGTTTTACAACGCGATTATGATCTCGTTCGTGACGGAATCGGAGTATTTCCGCAATCCGTTTATCCTTTTCCCGCACGAACCTACGCTGGAAGCTTACACCACGCTGCTGGATACGGGCAATATCTTGGCGGGATATGGCAACACGCTGATTCACATCGCCATCGGATTGCCCATCAGCATGTTCATCACCTTTGCGCTGGGATATGTGCTCAGCCGTCCCGCGTTCCCTGGCCGCAGGTTCTTGTATGTGTTCGTGTTGATCACCATGCTTTTCAGCGGCGGCATGGTGCCCAGCTTCCTTTTGATTCGCAGCCTGGATTTGATGAACACCCGCTGGTCGGTCATTCTGTCCTGCCTGCTGAGCACCTATTACGTGGTGCTGGTTACGAATTTTATCCGCTCTCTGCCCGGCTCTCTGCTGGAATCCGCGCGGCTGGATGGCGCGAGCGAGGCGACGATTTTGGTGAGAATTGTCTTGCCGCTTTCCAAGCCGATCCTGGCCACCATCGCGCTGTTTTACGCAGTGGACAAGTGGAATGAATGGTGGAATTCCATGTTGTATATCAACCGCATGGAAATGTATCCCCTGCAATTGATTTTGCAGAACATCATCAACACGTATCAATCCGCCACGGATCGCAACATCGCCTCCGCGGATGCGCTCAACCGCTTGAAAACCTTTTCCATGGGCATTAAGATGGCGGCCATCGTCGTGACCATGTTGCCCATCATGTGCGTGTTCCCCTTCCTGCAGCGCTTTTTCGTGAAAGGCATTATGATTGGCGCGGTGAAGGGATAAAAGGTTGCCTATCCACTGCTCCCCAGCGAGCAGGGTAGAATATGAAGGAGGGACTTTCATGAAACGCAAGAACCTGATTGCATGGCTCGTGGCTTTGGCGCTGCTTTTGAGCGGCACGGCGCTGGCGGCGGAGAAGGAACTCGTCGTCTATAGCGAGGAAGACCTTGCCCGTGCAAAGGAGTATACCGACACGCTGGATACTTCTGGCAAGACCTATGACGAGCATCTCACCATTGAACTCGCCACCGAAATGCTGGATGCGACGCAGGATTACAACCAGGGCAGCGCGGGCAGTCAGTGGTTCACCGAGCATTTCAATTTTGATTTCGACCTGGTGGCGATTCCGGATAGCAACGCCAACGATAAGATCCGCACGATGATCAATTCTGGCGAAGTGCCGGATGTGCTGCGCTGGAATGGCTTTGATATCAACGAGATCATTTCCTATATTGATCAGGGCTTGTTCTACCGCCTGCCCGACGATTGGGAAGAGCGCTGGCCCAACATCGCCCACACCCAGAGCCTGGTGCCCGTGGCGGACGCGCTCGCGGAAAAGGTGGATGGCACCTATGGCCTGTTCCGCGTGGTGATGTACCATTACTATCCCGGCGACGTGGTGGTCAGCCACAATTCGATTTATATCCGCGAGGACTGGGCCAATGCGGTTGGCTTTGAAATCAAGGACGCTTACACGCCCAGCGAATTGCTGGAATACGCGCGCCTGATCAAAGAGCAGGATCCCGGCCAGGTGGGCGCGAACCTCGTGCCGATCGCGAGCGATACCGGCTATCTCGCCAATCTGTTCCTCGGCTCCACCTATCCGCAATATAACCAGATCTACCGCACGGAAGACGGCCAATACCATTGGGGCTTCTCGGATCCGCAAACCCTGGAAGGCTTGAAACTGTGGAAAGAGGCCTATGATGAAGGCCTGATCAGCCCGGAATTCTACGTGTATTCCGAAACCGACGCCGTGAATACCTTCAGCATTTCTGGCGTGGCGGGCGCTGTGCTCAATCCGGGCAGCGTTTGCGCCGCTGTGAAGGATGGCTTTGCCAACGATCAGGGGCTGGATGAAACCGCCTGGCACCAGGCCGCTATGATCGGCGAAGACGGCTACTATCACGATTACGCCAACGACAATTTCTGGGGCGTGACCTACTTCTCCGCGGACATCGATGAAAAGGTGTTCGAGCGCTACATGGACATCGTGGACTTCATGGTTTCCGATAATGGCGCGGATTTCCGCTGCAACGGCATGCGCTACATCGATTGGGATTTCAATGAGGATGGCACGCGCTCCATGGTGTACGATACCTCGGTGTACCGCCGCGCTAGCGATAGCAACTTCTGGCCCGTGTACACGCTGCTGGGCGCCTGCGGCGATGACAATGGCTTCAACCCCGATCCGGTAGACGCCAGCGAAGACGCCCTGTTCTACGCCAACCAGCTCAACGCGGTGTACAACGCCAAACTCTCCCGCCTGACGGACGACAGCATCATCGAGCGCGATTGGGAGAGCTACGGCTTCTCCAGCGACGCGCAGACCGCGCTGACCGCCATCGATTACAGAACCATCATGGCAAACCTGGTGGTGGGCGAGGGCGATCTGGAAGAAAATTGGCAGAGCATCATCAGCGAAAACGCTTATATCATCGATCCTGCCCTGCAGGAACTCAATGAAACCTTCAATAGCGGCGCAGAATAAGCGCCGGCAAACTGGGGGCTGTGAAAGAACGGAAAAAGTTCTTTCGCAGCCCTTTTGCGCATTTTGGGAAAGGCTATGCCTTTGCGCCTGCGCGGTCGTACCACTTGGCCTGTTCATGATAGAGCCGGGCGTATTCGCCGCCGCGCTGCAAGAGCGCTTCGTGCGTGCCGTCCTCCACGATTTTTCCCCCGGCAAACACCACGATGCGATCTGCCAAAGACGCCACGCTGATGCGGTGCGTGACCATGATGAGCGTTTTTCCCTTTGACAAATCCAGGTATTTTTGGAACACCTCGGCTTCAGCCATGGGATCGAGGTTGCCCGTCGGCTCGTCAAGCAGCACAAAATTCCGGTCGCGGTAATGCGCTCGCGCGATGGCGAGCTTTTGCCACTGGCCGCCGGAAAGGTCGGTGCCGCCAGTTTCCTTGCCCAGCATCGTGTTGGGATCGGCTTCGCCATAGCCCGCAGCTTCCAGCGCCCTGCCGATTCCAGCGGGATTGGCGGGGCGCACTGTGTCGCCGATGGAAACGTTTTCACCAATGGTAAAGGTCGTGTATTTCGCGGGGGATTGCAGCACGGAGGCCATGGCATCGTAGCGCCGCGCGCGGCCCGCTTCGTCCTCGGCCTGGCCGTTGACGAGCAATTCGCCGCGCGAAGGGGCCAGCATGCCGCTCAGCAGGCGCACAAAGGTGGTTTTGCCCGCGCCGTTTTCGCCCACGAAGGCGATGTGCTCGCCCTTTTGAATGCGCAGGTTCACATGTTCCAGCACATACTTTTCCGTGAGCGGATAGCGGTAGGATAGGTCTCTGGCCTCGATGGTTTCCACTTCTACCGGAGTCCCACCCGCCCCCTGCTGGCCGGGCAAATCCATAACGTCAAAGAACATGGCTGCCTCGTTCTTTTTGGAAAGGAAGGAACCCGTGGCGCTCATCAGGCTGCCCATATCGCCTACGAGCGTGCGGATCAGGCTCATGGCCGCAGCCAAAGCGCCCAGCGAGAGCGCGCCGCGCACCATGAGCACGATGGCAAACACGATGGACGCCGCGGTGGCGGCACTGCTGATCAAGTCGCCCGTGAGGGACAGCAGCGCGGAAAGCCATTGCGAGCGATGCTCTTTGCGGATGTATCCGTCGATTACGCGTTTCCATTTTCCATAGAAGAAATCGTATAGGCCCAGAGCTTTCATTTCCTTGGCCGCCTGGCCCAGGATCAATTTTTCGTAATAATCCGCTTCGCGCTTCTCCCCGGCGTTATCTTTTACAAATTTGAAGCGCAGCTTATCGGCCACGTAGGCGGTGTAGAGCGTGGGCAGGGGTGCGATGAGCACCAGCCAACACAGCATGGGATGCAGCAGATATAGCGAAGCGGCGATGGAAACCACCGACACGGCCTTGGCCACAATCTGATAGCCGCTGACCATGATCTTGCGGTTGAGCCCATCCCACGAATCCTGCGTGAAGTGCATAAAGCGCTCGATGCGGTCGTTGATGGCGGGCACTTCGAACATTTCGCTGGGTAGGGAGGCGAATTTGCGGTAAGCGAGGGTATCGACGAGTTCCTGGAAGCGGTTGCGCTGCACAATGTCCAGCCGCTCGATTTCTTCAAATGATTCGGTGTACCTTTGCAGCAATTGGCACAGATACTGGATGAGGTAATAGCCGGTAAGCAGCCCCGCCGCGCCCAACAGCGATTGCGCAGCTCCGCTTTCCGCCACTGCGACATAGCGCCCCCACAGCAGTGCCAGTACGGGCCTGAGCAGGCTCAGCAGCAAACTCAACCCCAGGAAGATCAGGCACATCGCCTTGGCGGAGCGGAACACAAAGGCAAACAGGCGGGGCAGATAGCGGAAATGGGCCGGGTTTTCCCGACGGATGGTTTCTTCGATGCGGCTGGTGCGGTCGTTCATGCCATTGCCTCCTCTTCTTCCGCATGGTCGTACCATTTGCGCTGCGCGTCGAACATCGCGCGGTAAAGGCCGCCGCGCTGCATCAATTGCTCATGATTGCCCTCTTCACTCACGCGTCCGCCGGCCAGAACCAGAATGCGATCCGTGATCATGGTGGAAGCCAGCCGGTGGGTGATGAAAATGGCGGTTTTTCCCTCGGCCAGGGCGTGGAATTCGCTGTACAGGCGCGATTCCGCCATGGGGTCCAACTGGCTGGTGGGCTCATCCAACAGCAAAATAGGCTTATCTCCCATGAAGGCCCGTGAAAGCGCGATGCGTTGCCACTGCCCGCCGGAGAGGTCCACGCCGCCTTCGAAGTCGCGGCCCAGCAGGGTATCCATGCCGTCTTTGAGGCCGCTGGCAATCTTTTTCGCCTGTCCTTTTTCCGCAGCGGCCAGGATGGCGCTTTCATCGTGCAAAAGCTCGATATCGCCCACGGCGATGTTTTCCCGCAGGGAAATGCTATAGCGCATGAAATCCTGGAACACCGGCGCGAACACCCGGTTGCGCTGCTCGCGGGTGTATTCTCCGATGGGCCTGCCGCCCAGCAGGATCTGCCCGCGCTCCGGCTCGAACAGGCCGAGCAGAAGCTTGATCATGGTGGACTTGCCCTCGCCGTTTGCGCCCACGATGGAGATTTTTTCGCCCTCGGCCAGGTGAAAGCTGAGGCCCTTCAATATGTAAGGATTGTCCTCGCCGCCGGGATAGCGGAACCACACGTCCCGAAATTCGATATCGAAGGTTTCCGGCGCGGGCACGGCCTTGCCGGGCGCGCCGTCTTCCGAAAGAGCGAAGAATTTATCGTAGTAATCCGTGAACTGGATGTGATAGCCCGCCCAGGTTATGATGGAAGTCATGTCGTTCAAATGCGTGGGAAGGCTGGAGAACACCATCATGGTGAGCGCCACCAGTGCGCCCACGCTGATTTCGCCCTGGGAATATAGGTAGAGCAGGAGCAGCGCGTTGCCCAGCGAGGCGAGGTTCATGATGCTTCCGGCCCGCAGCATGTGCCGCTTGAGGTGCTTGAAATAGTACTTTTCATATTCTTTGTTCCGGGCGTGGAGCCGGTTGCGGTAGGTTTCGATCAAAAAATCCGAGGATGCGTTGAGCTTGCCCTCATAGAGATAATCCCGGGATTTGAGAAAGCCCGCCAGAATGCTATAGCGGCGCTCTTTATTCCAGTAGTGCTCCAGTTCGTCGTAAATGTTGTAGCTGTGCCTGGCGTCGTACCAGCGCTGGAGCGCGAAGGGGATCAGCGTGGTGAGAATCAGCCACCACTTGGCCTGGCCCAGCTGCCACAAAAGGCCGATGGAAGCCACTGCGCCGCTGAGCGCAAAGAACAGGTACATGGGATATAGGTGCCGCGCGGAGTTCATGGCGCGGGAAGTGGCTTTATCGATGATTTCCACGGATTGGCTGCTTTCGAAATGCTCGTATTTCGCGCGCCCCAGTTTTTGCAACATTTCGCCCTTGTAATCGGTGTTGAGAATCATTTGAGAGCGCGGTTCTATGTAACCGTAGATACAAAGCTCGTTGATGACCGGCGGCAGCACCATGGTGACCACCAGCAGCGCGAGCCAGGGAATGTAATCGCCAAAGGCCATCGCGCCCGAAGCCACTTGCAGTCCGTCATCCACGATGTGCTGGTTCACGAGTGGGCTGGCAAAGCTCAGCGCGCCGGAAACGATGGCCAGCACGAACGTCATTGCGACCATGAGAGGCGCGCGCCGGGCGATGATGGAAAGCAGCTTTTTATAGGTGTCGAGCACTCTTCGGGCGTCTTTCATGGGGCTCCCTCCTTGCTTTCCTTGCGGATGTAGGGCGTTTGGCGGAATTGGGCGTTGTAAACAAAGCCCAGGGGAACTTCTACCACATTTTGTGCCATGCTTAGAAAGGGGATGAACGACGGCGCGTTGCCGGATACGTTGTAAATTTGGATGGGCGTATCGTCCAATTCCAGCGTGCTGCGGTTGAGCAATTTCAACGCGACAAAAGCGTCTAGGATTTCAGCGGCGCGCTCTTGCGGAATGTGCAGCGCTTTTTCCAGTAGTTTAGCGGTGAAGGGATTCCGGTCCCGCCCGAGAACAAGAAACAAGGCGTCATACGCGTCTGGCTGGGCGAGCAGCGCGAATAGCTTTGTGTGCCGTTCGCGGTCGTACAGCGCGGCATACCGGCCACCCTCCGGTTCTGGGCTGAGAAAGCACCAGTTTTGCCGCCGGCCAAAGCCGAATTCGGTGAGACCGCTGTCCAAATCCATGCGGGAATGGAGCGAACTGCTTTGCGACAGGTATTCGCGCAGTTCTTCCTGGTCGCGCTGGCCGCGGAATTTCGTTTCGCCGCCGATGCCGCGCTGGATCTCCCAACACAGGCAGAAGGCTTCTTTTATGCGCGCTTCCTGCGGTAGGCCGCCCAAGCGCTTGAGGATTGCCGCCTCGGCCGGGATGGATCCGCCTTCCCGGCCGAACAGCTCGTCAATGCTCACGCCAAAATAGTTTGCCAGCGCGGGCAGAAGCATGATGTCCGGCGCGCCGCCGTTTTCCCAGCGGGACACCGCCTGCATGGATACGCCCAGCGCCTTGCCCATCTCTTCCTGCGTGACACCCTTTTGCTTGCGC
>DVJN01000194.1 GCA_018716755.1 Candidatus Alectryocaccomicrobium excrementavium | reverse complement strand
GGAAACAACTCATCCCCGCGAGGGGACGGAAACTTGTCAATGTCATCCTGTAGACTCTGGCAAAAAGGAAACAACTCATCCCCGCGAGGGGACGGAAACTCCGCCCGGCCACAATCGTCTGCTTGCGTTATAGAAACAACTCATCCCCGCGAGGGGACGGAAACAATCTGGTCGATTTCGGCAAGCGCCGCCTCCACTAGGAAACAACTCATCCCCGCGAGGGGACGGAAACGCTTCCTCATCGCCTATCTCGTCGTTCGCCCAGCGAAACAACTCATCCCCGCGAGGGGACGGAAACAGCGTCTGCGTTTGCGCCTGATTAAGCTCCTGAGAAACAACTCATCCCCGCGAGGGGACAAAACGCGCTTGACAAGGGAATATAGCGGAAATATAATAAAAGTGTTGTATCCCTACGAAGGAATGGGGAACTTGCACAGCAGTGAAATACGATAAGCTAAGGAAAGGCGGCTGCGTGCCGCGGAGGGGAGAAACGCACATGATGAAAGGCAACGGCAAGACGGTTCTGTTTTCGCCCGTAGGCGGGACGGATCCCATTTCCAACCAGCGGGATGGCGCGCTTTTGCACATTTGCCGCCATTACCACCCGGAATGCGTGATGCTGTATTTGTCGAAGGAAATGCTAGAATGGCAGCAAACGGACGACCGTTACCGTCGTTCGCTCAAACTGCTAGCGGAGGAAGAGGGTTTTGCGCTTGAAATCCTCTGCGAAGAGCGGCCCGAGATGGACAATCCGCACCTTTTCGATTTGTTTTATGAGGATTTTGAGCGCTGCGTACACGCGCTGCACGAGCGCTATCCCGGGCGCCGCGTCCTTCTCAACCTTTCTTCTGGCACGCCTGCTATGAAGAGCGCGCTGATGCTTTTTCCCTATCTGCTCGACCTGCCGGTGTGCGGCGTGCAGGTATCCTCGCCCCAGAAAGCACACAATGGCGTGCGGGAATCGTTGCCGGGATACGATGTGAATCTGGCTTGGGAATGCAATTTGGATCGTAGGCCCGAGGAGTTTGAGGACCGGTGCGAGGAGCCGAAAATGGAAAACCTGCGCGCCAAGCTGCAGCGGCGCACGCTGGAAGCGCACTTGAAGGTGTACGATTACACCGCCGCATTGGAAGCGGGCCTGCAAATGGGGAAACTGCTGCCGGGCGGCGCGCGGGAATTGCTGCAGGCCGCCGCGCTGCGCGCGAGAAACGAATGGAAGAAAATCGCGCCTCCGCTGCGCGAGCGGCTCATCGCCCCGGGATCGCTGGAGGAAAAGGCCATTTTGGAATACACATTTTCGCTGCAGGCGCTGCAACAGCGCGGGGAAGTGGCGGAATTTCTGCGCGGCCTCACGCCCGCGCTCTACCAGCTTTCGCTCTATGCGCTTAAAAAGCTGGGCAACATCGATTTGGAAGCTTGTCGCAGTAATGATGGCAAGCTCTATCTCAGCCAGATGGATCCTCAATTGGCCGCTATGGTCAATGATCTTTTTAAAGGAAAATATGTGCCTACGGAGCCAAGCTCCAATTTGTGCACTAAATTGTTGGACAAGTACTACTCGAAACATGCTTGTGCGCGTCCGCTGCACGCACTGCGGAAATTCGAAATCCGCTTGCGCAATATCGCCGCGCACACGATTCAGCCCGTGCCCGAGGAGGCGGTTATCCAAAAATCCAGGGAGATTTTGGCGCGTTGCCGCTACCCCATGCGCGAGGAAGGTTCCCAGGCCATTTTGCGCCTTCTGCAAATGGCTACCGAGGCGGTTTTCGCGCGCGGCCCGCTGGGGTGGGACGCTTACGACCGCATGAACGACGCCATTCGCGCCGCTCTGGACGAAGCTCCCGCGCTATGACGAACGGTTTTCTTATGGCATTGCCCGCCCTTTCGCATCCGCGCGAGGGGCGACATTTTTTTTGACGGCGCGCGGCGGAAAAATTGCCTGGCGGGCAGGATTTCCCGCGCGCGGGGTCGAATATTGGAAACGGAAAAAGGCATGGTTGATAGCGAAGGTGGAACGACAATGAGCGAATGGAATTTGAAGGAAACGCTCCTGGATAAGGAAGATGTGTTCGATGGAACTTTGCTGCATGTGGAGCGCTGGCGGGCGCAGCTGCCCAACGGCGCGATCGCCACGCGCGAGATGATACGCCATGTGGGCGCTTCGGCGATTGTGCCGGTGGACGGGGAAGGAAACGTCTATCTCGTGCGCCAGTATCGCGCGCCCATCGCCCGGGAAACGCTGGAACTGCCGGCGGGCAAGCTGGACAGCAAGGCAGAGGACCGCCTGCAGGCGGCCAAGCGCGAATTGGAGGAGGAAACCGGGCTGCGCGCCAAAGAATGGGTGAAGCTGGCGGATATGGCCGCTGCCGCAGCGTATACGGATGAGATCGTTTCTATTTATTTGGCGCGCGGCCTGGAAAAGGGCGAGGCGCATCTGGACGACGACGAATTTTTGCGCGTGGTGAAGATGCCTCTGCGCGAGCTGTGCGATATGGCCGCCAGCGGCAAAATTCAGGATTCTAAAACGCTGTGCGGCTCGTTGCTCGCGGAGCGGTATATCGGAGGGGAACATGCCATCGAGCCGGAAAATTGCCAGTAAGTGGTTTTTGATGGGCGAAAGCGTGGGCCCGCTGGCGGCGTTGAAAACCGATGTGTGCGCCGCTTTGGTGAGCGCGGGGGAAATTCCCGATGTGGAAATGGGCTTTCACGCGCGCGAGGCTGAATGGGTCGCCAACCGGGAGTGGACGTTTGAGACGCGGTTCGACCGGCCGGAGAGCGGGGACGAGCGCCTGCGCCTGCGCTTTGAGCGCATATATGGGCCGCACGTGGTGCGCCTCAACGACGGAGAACCGATTGCGCCCGTGGCGGGTGCGTATGAATTGACGGGCGATTTGTGCGAGGGCGAGAATTGCCTGCGCGTGATTTTCCGGCCGGAGCCGCATGTGTACGCCCGCCGTTGCGCACCCCGCATTGGCTTTCGCGGTGCGCGGCTGGAAGGCTACAATTATGTGCGCGTGGAAACCTGGGAGGTGGAAGCGGGCCTTTCCCGGCTTGTGCTGGAAGCGTTTACGGGCGGAAGATACCAGTTTACCTACACGGTTTCGCGCGATGGCGCGCTGATTGCGCGCACGCAGGTGCAGGAGCGCCTGTCCGCCGCCCGCCAGCAGGTGGCGCATGAATTCGACATGGGCGGCGCGGAGGGAGCGGCTGTGGAAGTGCAGCTTGTGATCGAACGAGGCGGCCTTGGCTGCGATGCGTTGCGCGCGTGGGTATTGCCCTATAGCGGGGAAGAACCCCTGCGCCTGGTGGAAGCGCCCTGCCAGCCCGAAGCGCTGGCCCGCCTGGGCGCGCAGGCGGCCGTGGGGCATTTTACGGCGCGGGAAAAGAGCAAATTGGCGCGCGCGGGCGTCGCCGCGCTGCCGCCGCGAGAAAATGAGGCGGGTTTTGCCCGGATAGCCATGGCGTCGCCGGAAGCATGCCTGCGGCACGCGGAAGGACATGCCTTCTGGCCACAGAACTGCGCGCTTTTGCGCAGCCGGCACACGCCTTTTGTGGAGGGGAAGGAATATCAGGCGCTGTTTTCCCGTACAGTAGGCGAGGAACCGGAGCGCTTTTCGCGGCTCACGCGCTATGCGCAGGCCGAGTGCGTGCGCTTTGCCGCGCGCGAAGCGCGCGAGCGCGGCGAGCGTTTCCTGGCGGCGGGCGCGTTCGATGAGGAGTTCACCTATGCCAGCGCGGCGCTGGTGGAGGCGGATGGCGCATGCAGGCCTGCGTTTGGCGCGCTGCGCGAGGCTTGGCAGCCGGTATATGCCTTTTTGCGCACCGAACGGTGGCCGCGCGTGGCCCCGGGCGAGGCGGTGTCACTGGAAGTGGCGCTCCTGCGCGACAATCCGGCGGGCACGATTCGCGTGCGCTGCGAAGCGTTCACCATGCAGGGACAAACGTTCGCGCGCGGAGAAATCGATCCGGAAGGCGGCTCGTTCGCCTTTACCGCGCCGGAAGAGGCCTGCGTGCTGCTGCTGCGCACCTGCGCGGAAGGCCCGCAGGGCCGGCAACTGTGCCGGTGCGATCAGTTGCTGTGCGTTTGCGAAAGCGAGCGGGCATTGGAGCCGCTGTGGAACCCGCCGCGCGCGCGGCTGGTCCATCGGGAGAACGCGCTGAGCAACGAGGGCCCCGCCATTGCCCTGTGCGTGTGTACGCAGGATTATTATGGGGCGCTGTTGCCGGGGGAATCCATTCCCCTGGAAAAGGATGGCTCCTTTGAATGCTTCAACGCAATACTGTAATGTCAGGCGGTGCGACGAATGTATTTTGAGCAGGAAAACCCCTTTGCCGGCATGCCCAATCTGCGCACGCAGCGGCTGCTTTTGCGCAAGCTGAATATGCACGACGCGCAGGATGTTTTCGATTATTCCAGCGACCCACAGGTGGCACGGCATGTGCTGTGGGATGCGCATCGCAGCGTGGCGGAGAGCAAAAGCTATATCCGCTATATGATGCGCAAATACCGCCTTGGCGAGCCGAGCAGCTGGGGCATTGAGTATCTGGAGGAAAACCGCATCGTTGGTACCATTGGCTTTATGTGGTATAACGAAGAAAACCGTTCCGCGGAAGTGGGCTATTCGCTTTCCCGCCCGTATTGGAACCGCGGATTGATGACGGAGGCGCTTTCCGCCGTGGTGCGCTATGGCTTTGAAAGGCTGGGGCTTAACCGCATTGAGGCGCAGCACGAGGTGGACAATCCCGCTTCCGGTGCGGTGATGCGCAAGGTCGGCATGCGCCACGAAGGGACGTTGCGCTCGCGCCTGTACAATAAGGGGCGCTATGTGGACGTTGAGCTTTATGCCATATTGCGGAAGGACCGGAAGGCTTAGGCGGAATTGTGCAAAGGCCGCTGTCAGCGAAGATGACGGAGAGATTGTTTTCGCCCCTGGGCGGGCGCACACGGAGCGCCATTTTTAAATTCCGGCAAATCTTTTGCTTTGCGCGCGAATTTGTATTATAATATAGGAGTACCGATTGGAACGTTTGCTTGGGGGGTGAGGCTTTGGCACAGTTAACGGCGCTCTGGGAACAGGTGGTTTCCCTGTTTACAACCTTGTTTTTGCAGCCGGATTGGCGCAATATTTTGGATATAGCCATTATGGCGGTGATTATATACCAGGTGATTCGCCTGGCCGTGCGCACGCGCGCCAGCTCGGTTTTTAAGGGCATTGCGCTGCTTTTGGTGCTGGCGTGGATTGCAGAGGCTATGCAGCTCAACACGCTGCGCTGGACGCTGCAATTGATCATCAACACGGGTGTTATCGTGCTGGTGGTGCTCTTTCAGCCGGAATTGCGCCGGGCCCTGGAGCAGATTGGCCGCTCGCGCATCCGGGGGAACGCGCTTTTCGTCAACAAGGAAGTTTCGGAGGCGCGCCACGAAATCAACGAAATCGTTACCGCGCTCACGGACCTTTCCCGGCGGCGCATTGGCGCGTTGATTGTGATTGAGCGTGGCACGGGCCTCAAAGATGTGGTGGAATCCGGCACCCGGATCGACGCGGAAATCACCGCGCCCCTGATTGAAAACATTTTTGAGCCGAATACGCCGCTGCACGATGGGGCCATGATCATCCGCAACGACAGGATCGTCGCGGCAGCCTGCATATTGCAGCTTTCCGAAAATTCTTCCATCAGCCGTGAACTGGGTACGCGCCACCGCGCGGCGCTGGGCATTTCGGAAACGACGGACGCTGTGGTTCTGATCGTCTCGGAAGAGACGGGTATCATTTCCACCGCGCGCGAGGGTAAGCTTACCCGCCATTTGGACGCCAAGGCGCTCACCGCGCTTTTGACGGATCTTTTCGCGCCGGAAAGCGCGCAAACGCCGCTGGCAAGCATTTTCAAGCGGAAGGAGGGCGCGCAAAATGAAAAAGAGTGATTTGCGGGAAGTGCTCCGGCAAATTTGGCGCGCCATTCGCGAAAGCGCCACGCGGCACGTGGGTGTGAAAATCCTTTCTATTGTTTTGGCAATTTTCCTTTGGGGATATGTGGTGTCGAGCGACACCTCCATCACGCGCAGCAAGGTGCTCTCCGGCGTGGGGGTGCAGCTCACGGGGCAGACCATTTTGCAGCGGAACAATCTCGCCCTGCTGACGGACGTAACCTCGCAGCTCGCTTCCATCAGCGTGGAGGTGGAGGTTTCGCAATCCAACTACGCGCTGGTGAGCAGCTCCAACGTGGATGTCGTGCTCGATTTGAGCAATATCACACGCGCGGGCACGCAGGTACTTTCCCTGCGCGCCAGCACGCCTTATGGCCGGGTAACGAATATCTGGCCCGAGTCGGTAGAATTGCAGGTGGAGCAGCTTGACACGCGCTATGTGCCCGTGAACGTGGAATTCGTGGGTGATGTGCGCGAGGATTATTGGTACAATGCCGCCAGCGTCAATCCTTCGTCCATCACGGTGAGCGGGCCGGCCAGCGTGGTGCAACAGGTGAGCGAGGCGGTCGCCCAGGTGGATGTGACGGACCGCACCGAGCCGTTTAACCGCTCGTGGACGTTGAACCTGATGGATGGCGATGGCAACATCCTTCCCACCAATGTGCTCACGCGCACGTCCACTTCATCCACCGTGCGCACAGAGGTGTATCCGACCAAGACCATCCCGATCTCCACGGAAATTTCCGATGTGTTTAAGGGCACCGTGGCGGAAGGATTTGAAATTACCGGCGTTTCCATTTCGCCGGAAAGCGCCACTGTGGCTGCGGACGCGGAATTGCTCGAAAGCCTGGATGTGCTGCGCATTACGCCAATTTCCATATCAAACATGCGCAACAGCTACTCCGCGCGCGCGAGCATTTCCGAACTGAGCGGGTTTGAAAACATTTCGCCCGAGCAGGTGTATGTCACCATTGAAGTGGCGGAGCAGATTGCCTCGCAAGTGGTGGACAATGTTGTCGTGCGCTATGTGAATGTCAGCGCGGATTTCCGCGTGTATATGGATGATACCCAGTCGCAGATCACCGTCATCGCCACAGGCCCGCGCAGCGCGGTTTCTGAGCTGACGGCGGATGACCTGATTGCTGTCGTGGATCTGGCGAACTATGGCCCCGGGGAACACGAAGTACCCATCAGCATCCAACTTTCCAGCGATGAGCCGGAAGTGACATTCAATCTGACGCCTTCCACCGTGCGGGTGCGCATTGAAGAGATTGAATAGCGGGGTGAGACCATGGGGCAGAGCGCCTTTGCGGATGCGTTGGTTCAGACTCTTTTGGGCTGGTTGCGTTGGTTGGCGGACATCGCCTGGAGCCTGCTCCAGGGCGGCGGTGGCTTTCTGCGCTGGTTTTCGGAGCATTGGGCCGGCTTGCTGGTGGGAATGATCGCCGTTTGCCTGTTTGTGGACTGGCTGATATGGATGCTCCGTTGGCGGCCGTACTGGCTGTGGTTCCACAAAAAGCGGCCGGTTGTGGTGGATGACGCGCCTGCGGCGCGCAAGGCCGTGGAATTTTCCCAGCCCAGGCCGCAGCCGCCGCGCTTTCACAGCACTGCTTTGCGGAACGATGAAGAAGCCTTTTACGAGGAAATGGAAGATTTGAGCGAATCGGCCGAGATGTTCGACGAGGCCGGTTACGCACCGGGCGGGGCATACGCACCTCTCACGCGGCAGGAGCGTTTTGCACCCACCGTTGGCGCGCGCTCCATGGCACAGGGTGCAGACGGCTATAAATCCGGCGATTCCGATGCTGCGGCATATGGCGCAGACGATTATGAATCCATGGAATACGATTCTGGCGCGGAAGAGAATGCGTATGGCGCTGCGGGGGAAGAATTTCCTGAAGAAGAACCTTATGCGGCGGAAACGCCGTCGCACCGGCGGTATATGCGGCCGGAAGGCGAACTGGCCGGGCGCGTGGAGGAAGACGTGAAGCCGCTTACGCGCCGCGAGCGCCGCATATTTTTTGAGGGCGAAGACAACGGGGAGGACGGGGAATGACGGGCAGAAGAATTCAGGCGATCATTGGGCACTATGGCAGCGGAAAAACGGAGGTTGCCATGAACCTGGCCGTTGCTCTGGCTCGGAAAGAACCAGTAACGCTGATCGACCTGGACATCGTGAACCCCTATTTTCGCAGCGCGGAGCATCCACAGGTGTTGCTGGAGCATGGGGTAAAGCTTGTGAAACCGGAATTTGCCAACACTTCGGTGGACATTCCCTCGCTGACGGCGGATGTGGACGCGGCGATTCTCGATGAGAGCCGCCGCGTAATTCTGGATGTGGGTGGAGATGACGCGGGCGCACGCGCCCTGGGCCGCTTTAAGCCGCATTTCGACCGGTTTGGCCTTTCGCTTCTCGCGGTCGTCAACCCATACCGGCCGCGTTCCAGCACAGTAGAGCAGATCCTCGCCATGCTGGCGGCCATGCAGGATCGCGCGCGATTCCCCATCACAGGACTGGTCAACAATGCCAATGTTTCGCATTTAACGACGGCGAATGATGTGCTGTATGGCCGCGAAATGCTTGCACGGGTCACTCGGGAAACGGGCATTCCCGTCGTGCTGGAATGCGCGCTGGAAAAGGCGCGCCCCCTCGCGCCGCTGAAAGGCGCGGAATTTTTGCCCTTAACGCGTTATACCAAACCCGAATGGATGGATTAACAGGGAGGAACCATGGCAAAATCGCGCAAAAGACCACCCAATCCTGCGCATAAATGGATCTGTTTGATTTTTTTGTTGATTTGCATCGCAGTTTTGTTTTTGTTTGCTATCGCGCGCCCGCACGCTTCGACAGAGGGTATTGATGTGCATTTTGCGTTGACGGTAACGCCAACGCCCACGCCCACGCCTATGCCCACACCAACGCCTACGCCGGCGCCCACGCCAACACCGGCGCCTACGCCCACGCCGGTTCCTACGCCTACGCCGACGCCGGTACCCATGCCAACGCCCACGCCGGTAGCAGTGGAATACCCGTATTTGATTGAGGTGAATAAAACCGCGCAGGTGGTGACGATTTATACGCTGGATGAGAATGGACGCTATACCATTCCCGTAAAGTACATGATCTGTTCCACCGGCTATAAGGACAGCAAATTCCCCGATGGGTTGTATCCGCTGAAGGAACGGTACGATTGGCGCTATATGCTGGATGGCACTTATGGCAAATATGCCACGCGCATCAGCGGGCACATTCTGTTCCACACGGTTCCATTTGAAACCAAGGATTCGAACGATATGTATTGGTCGAAATATGCGGAACTGGGAGAAAACACATCGGGCGGCTGCATCCGCCTGCTGGCAAAAGACGCGAAGTGGATCCAGGATAATTGTCCGGAAGGCACGCCAGTGCGTTCCATCAAAGGGGAGGAAATGCCGGAAATCAAGCAGCAATTGCTGGATGCGATTCCGGAACTGGTAAAGGGCTATGGCTGGGATCCGACCGATCCGGATCCGGAAAATCCGATTTACTACGAAGAACCCGATGCCACGCCCATGCCTACGCGCGTGCCATGGGTAACCCCCGATCCGGCCGAATTCGAGTGGTCGCGGGAACTGGATTAACGCGCAGAGGATTGACAGGCAATCCTTCTTGCCGTATAATACATAAGAATGTTGACAGGAGCGAGGTATGCTATGCTGAAAGCAATGGGAATGATTTTGCGCGTGCTGGCCGTGATCCTTTTGATCGGCTTCATCGCTGGCGGCGTGTTTGTGGGGAAATTTGTCACCTGGTTTGGCAGCGGCGCGCTGACGAGCCTCAATGAAATCATGTCGCTTTCCATCAATTGGATTGCCGCCGCGGCGGTGTGGATCGTTGGCCTGTGCGTTTCCATCATGACGTTTGGGCAGGGCCTGATTCTGGCCCAGTTTGGCAGGCAGAGCGAAGAAGAATGATGGCCGCGGGCAAACTGCCCGCACGGGCCGCTGTGGTGGAATTGGCAGACACAAAGGACTTAAAATCCTTCGGATTGTATCCGTACCGGTTCGAGCCCGGTCAGCGGCACCAAACCAATATCGTCCGAACCCGTTTC
The DNA here is from genome assembly GCA_018716755.1 of Candidatus Alectryocaccomicrobium excrementavium. Lineage (GTDB taxonomy): Bacteria > Bacillota > Clostridia > Christensenellales > Aristaeellaceae > Alectryocaccomicrobium > Alectryocaccomicrobium excrementavium. Next base: position 256 of record DVJN01000194.1, on the reverse strand, counting down.
CGATAGGCGATGGGTTCGGACGATTTGTTTTCCTAGAGCAATACGAAAATCAGGAAGAAAGCCGCACCTCAGCAGGTAGTTGCAGGAAAATACGGCTGGCCTGGTTCCAACTCTGTGGGAGTGCTTAAACCTCGGAGAAAAATTTGCGTTGCAACATTGAATTAACGTTAAGTGATGTTGATTTTGTACACAATCGCGATTATAATTATTTTGCGGCGCTGCGGATTTGGAAGAAAAATGCCGTCAATTTATAAAC
>DVJN01000029.1 GCA_018716755.1 Candidatus Alectryocaccomicrobium excrementavium | reverse complement strand
GAAGGCCGCGCGCTGTGCGCGAAACAGGCCGAAGTAAGCCCAATGAAGCAGGGAGTGCCACAAGCGAGCTTGTGAGCGCAGTGGAACGACCATGCTGAATTGAGGAACAGTGCGAAGACAAGCGGCCGGGTAATCCTCGTTGACAAACCGAAGGTTTGTCAACGATCAGAGCCCGGCACGCATTGTGCCGGGCCATTGTTCCCCCCTGCTTTTTACGCGAGGCGCGCGCGGATCTCCCGCAGGAAATCCATGGTGTTCACCGCGCGGGCCGCAGGGCCGATCAGGGCGGCAAGGTCGCGGGTGACGCAGCCGCTTTCCACGGTGGCGATGCACGCCTCTTCCAGCCGGGTGGCAAAGGAAGCGAGCGCCTCGTTGCCATCCAGCTCGCCGCGCTTTTTCAGCGCGCCCGTCCAGGCGAAGATCGTGGCCATGGGATTGGTGGAAGTTTCCTCGCCCTTGAGATGCCGGTAATAGTGCCGGGTGACGGTGCCATGCGCGGCCTCGTATTCAAACGCGCCGCTGGGGCTGACCAGCACGCTGGTCATCATGGCGAGCGAGCCAAAGGCCGTGGAAACCATATCGCTCATCACGTCGCCATCGTAATTCTTCAGCGCCCACACGAAGCCGCCCTCCGAGCGGATCACGCGCGCGACCGCGTCATCGATGAGCGTGTAGAAATACGTGATGCCCTTTTCCTCGAACGCCGCGCGGTAGTCCGCGTCGTAGATTTCCTGGAAGATCAGCTTGAAGGACTGATCGTAAGTCTTGGAAATCGTATCCTTGGTGGAGAACCACAGATCCTGCCCGGTTTCCAGCGCATAGCGGAAGCAGGAATGCGCGAAAGCGCGGATGGACGCTTCGGTATTGTGCATGGCCTGCAGCAGGCCCGGGCCCTTGAAATCGTGCACAGGCGCGCTGATGACCGCCCCGTCCTCGCCGGTGAAGGTCAGCTCCGCATGGCCCGGGCCGGGCACGCGGATTTCGCTGGCCTTGTACACATCGCCATAGGCGTGGCGGGCGATGGTGATGGGCTTTTTCCACGTGCGCACCGCCGGCTGGATGTTCGCCGCCAAAATCGGCGCGCGGAACACCGTGCCATCCAGAATGGCGCGAATGGTGGCGTTCGGGCTCTTCCACATTTCCTTGAGGCCGTATTCCTCCACGCGCTGCGCGTTGGGCGTGATCGTGGCGCACTTGACCGCCACGCCCAGCCGCAGCGTGGCCTGCGCCGCCTCGACGGTCACCTGGTCGTCCGTCTCGTCGCGGTGTTTGAGGCCCAGATCGTAGTATTCCGTGTTCAGCTCCACGAACGGCTCCAAAAGCTCCTGGCGGATCTGCCGCCAGAGAATGCGGGTCATCTCGTCGCCATCCATCTCCACGATGGGATGGGCCATGGGAATCTTATACATGGTTTTGCCCCCTTTGCGCGGCATAATGGTTGATGAGGCAGCCTTCCATGAGCAGCGTGCGCTCCTCGGGCGAAAGCGCCTTCAGATACAGCGTGATATCGCGCGATTGGCCATCGCGCACGAGCACGGCCGGGAATTCCTCCGCGCCCGCGAGCAGGCGTTCCCGCACGCCCTTCACATAGATCCAGTCGCCCACTTCCAGGCCCATGGGTTCCGCGGTGAAGGGCAGAATGCCCCAGTTGATCAGGTTTGCGCGGTAGCGGCGCGTGGCGTATTCTTTGGCGATGTTCGCAATGCCGCCCAACACGCGCTGGCACGAGGCCGCCTGTTCGCGGGCGGAGCCATCGCCCGGGCAGTTCGCCCAGATGCCGGAACCGATGGTCGTCTCCTCCGCCTTCGCGCCCACCAGCGCCAGAATGGCCTGCGCGTCCGCCTGGCCGTCGCGGATGGCCTTCGAGCGGACCACATAGCCGGGATCGCGCCGCGAAAGCGCAAATTCCGAAAGCCGCACGGGGTTGGAACGATAGCTCGACGTTTCGCCGGACGGGATCAGCTCGTCCGTGGTGGTGACTGCGTCGTTGAGCGCGCTGGCGACGCCGATGAGCACATCCTGCTTAAGGGCGGCAAAGGCGGGCCAATCGGCGATGTTAGGGCCGAAGCGCAGCGGCGCGTCCTTTTGCGGATGGCCAAAGCCATAGTACACGTTCTTCTGATAGATCTCCCCATCGAACGAGCCCTCGTCCGCCCAGTCGCGCGCGTAGTCGATCGCGCTGGCCGGCGTGAGCATGCCGCCGTTGAGCGCCGTGGCGGCGATGGAGCGCGCGTCCATCAGCGCGACAGCCGCGGTCTGCCCCTCGGCGGGCTTGGAGCCTTCGCGGTTGGGGAAGTTGCGCGTGGTATGCCGCGCGGAAAGGCCCTCGTTGCGCGGCACGTCGCCCGCGCCAAAGCACGGCCCGCAGAAGCAGGGCTTGACCGTTGCGCCCGCGCGCATCAGGGTGGACAGGTGCCCGCTTTCGGCCAGTGCCAGATTCACCGGCAGGCTCGCGGGATACACCGAGAACGGGAAGCCGCCCACGCTCCTGCCGCGCAGGATGGCGGCCGCCTCGGCCACGTTCTGATACAGGCCGCCCGCGCAGCCCGCGATCACGCCCTGATCCATCTGGAAGCGGCCGTTGTGCCACTTTTCCCGCAGCCACGGCGTATCTTTGAGGATATCCGGCGCGTTTTGCAGGAATTCCTCAATGGTGTAAGCGTTCGAAGGATGATAGGGCAGGGCGATCATGGGCTTGAGCCTGGAAAGGTTCAGCCGCACAAGCCCGTCGTAATACGCGCCCTCCTCTGGCGCCAGCGCGCGGAAATCCCCTTCCCGGCCATGCCGCGCATAGAATGCCCGCGTGACCTCGTCCGTCGCCCAGATGGAAGAGAGGCAGGCGGTCTCCGTCGTCATCACGTCCAGCGCCAGGCGGAAATCCATGGGCAAATCGCGAATGCCCGGGCCCACGAATTCCAGGATCTTATTCTTCACAAACCCGTTCTGATACACCGCGCGGCACAGGGCCAAAGCCGCGTCGTGCGGGCCCACGCCATGGGGCACTTCGCCCTCCACGTATACCAGGATCACCTGCGGCTCGCGCAGGTCGTAGGTCTGCCCCAGCAGCTGCTTCACCAGCTCCGGGCCGCCCTCGCCCACGCCCATGCAGCCCAGCGCGCCGTAGCGCGTGTGGCTATCCGAGCCGAGGATCATGCCGCCGCATTTGGCCATGGCCTCGCGCGCGTACTGATGGATGACCGCCATGTTGGCCGGCACATAAACGCCGCCATATTTCTTCGCCGCCGAAAGGCCGAAGGCGTGGTCATCCTCATTGATGGTGCCGCCCACCGCGCACAGGCTGTTGTGGCAGTTGGTGAGCGCATAGGGCAACGGGAATTCCGTCAACCCACTGGCGCGCGCGGTCTGGATGATGCCGCAATAGGTGATGTCGTGCGAAATCAGCGCGTCGAAACGGATGCGCGCGTTTTCCACATTCCCGCCCGCGCTGTGCGCGCGCAAAACCGCATAGGCCATCGTGCGGCCGCGCGCGCCGGCGTCTTTTGCCGCCGCCGCAACGGGCACGCCGTTTACAAGATGAACCCCTTTGTCCATTAGCGTTACCATAAAAGCATTCCCTCCTGCATACATTATAGCATAATCATCCCTTTGCTTGCAAGAATCATCCGCTCATCATCCGAAAAATCCACACAAACTTTGCATTGCAAGTCTTATTTGCAATTTTACAAATCGCGATGTTGCAATCAGGCCGCAAATCGTGTATACTGGTTGCAATAGACTCTTGCCCCGGGAGGCGATTCACTTGCAATATGGACAGGACGTACTCAACCAATATGTGACCGAGCTTTGCGAGGACGTGAAAAGCGCGTATTCCATTGATCCCCGCCAGTTCGAGCATTACAACATCAAGCGCGGCCTGCGCAACGCCGACGGCACGGGCGTTCTCGCGGGCGTAACCGCCATTGGCAGCGTGCAGGGCTACCAGATGGTGGACGGCGAGCCGGAGCCGGTTCCCGGCAAGCTGTATTATCGCGGCTACGACGTGGAGGACATCGTTACCTCCCATATGGAGGACGGCACATTCGGCTTTGAAGAGGTGATTTATCTTTTGCTCTTCGGCCGCCTGCCCAGCGCCAGGCAGCTGGAGCAGTTCGACACGGTGCTCTCCGCCGCGCGCCGCCTGCCGCCGGGATTCACCGAGGACATGATCATCAAGGCGCCCAGCCGCAACGTGATGAACAAGCTGGCGCGCGGCGTGCTCTCGCTGTATTCTTACGACCGCAACCCCGACGACACTTCCGTGGAAAACCTGGTGCGCCAGTCCATCGAGCTCACCGGGCGCATTCCCGTGATCGTGGCGAACGCCTACGCCGTGAAAAAGCATTATTACGACGGCGAATCGCTTTACATCCACGTGCCGGATGAAAACCTCTCTGTAGCGGAAAATTTTTTGTATATCCTGCGGCCGGATAAGCAGTTCACAGAGCTGGAAGCGCACATCCTGGATATGATGCTGATCCTGCACGCCGAGCACGGCGGCGGCAACAATTCCGCCTTCACCTGCCGCGTGCTTTCCTCCACGGGCACGGACACCTATGGCGCGATCAGCGGGGCGGTGAATTCGCTCAAGGGCCCGCTGCACGGCGGCGCAAACGCCAAGGTGATGGAAATGTTCCACGATATCCGCGACCATGTCCGCGATCCCCGGGATGAAGACGAGGTGTATCATTACCTGAAAAAGATCCTCGACCGGCAGGCCGGCGACAAAAGCGGCAAGATTTACGGCCTGGGCCACGCCGTCTACACCATCAGCGACCCGCGCACCCTCATCTTAAAGCAATATGCCCGCGCCCTGGTGGAGAGCAAGGGCTGCTCGGAAGATTTCAACCTGATGGAAACCATCGAGCGCCAGGGCCTGCGCGCGCTCAGCGAGCGGCTGGGCGACCGCAAGCGCGTGTGCGCCAACGTGGACATGTATTCCGGCCTGATCTACCAGATGCTGGGCATCCCGGAAGACCTGTTCACCCCGCTGTTCGCCATCGCCCGCATCGCGGGCTGGTGCGCGCACCGCATTGAAGAGGTCTGCACCGGCGGCCGCATCATCCGCCCGGCATACCGCGCCATGATGGAGCGCGAGCGCTATGTGCCCATGCACGAGCGCAGCGCGGAATAATCGAATCCTTCCCATTTGAACCAGGGCCCGCCGGAAAATTTTCAGCGGGCCCTGGTTTTTCCCCTTACTCGTCCGCCGGAAGGATCTGGTAATCCGCCAGGATCGCTGGCTTGTGCGCCATGCTGTCCGCCTCGGTGAGCTCGCGGATCACCCGGCAGGGATTGCCCGCCGCGAATGTGTTGGCGGGAACATCGCGCGTGACCACGCTGCCCGCGCCGATCACGCAATTGTCCCCGATGGTCACGCCCGGGCAGACCACGACGTTGGCGCCGAACCAGCAGTCCCTGCCAATGTGCACGGGTTTGGCGTAACACACGCGGCGCGGCACGCCGTCCTTATCGCAAATGGCGCGGCGCTCGTTCGCCAGCATGGGATGCACAGGCGTGACGATGGTGACGTTCGGGCCGAAATTGCAATCGTCGCCGATGGTCACGAGCGCGTCGTCCTGCACGGTGAAATTGAAATTGATGAACACGCGCTTGCCAATCTTCGTGTGCTTGCCATAGTGGAAATAGATTGGCCCCTGCAGAAAAGTGCCCTCGCCCATTTCGCCGAGCATTTTGTGCAAAATCTCCGCGCGCTTTTCCGTTTCATCCTCATACGTCGCGTTATAATCGTTGTTCAAATTGTGCGTTGCCAGCTTGATGGCGCGCAATTCCGGCGCGCCGGGCATAAACACAATTCCCGACAAAAGCCTTTCTTCTTCGCGCATGGTATATCCCTCCCCAGCAAATCAGTGTGATTTCTCCCCGCATTATACCATAAAACAGCCGCCCTGGCGCGAACCGCGCCGGGGCGGCAAGGATTTTTACAAAGTTGCCCTATTCCACCTCGATGGCCAGGCAGTTGGCGCACTGGGCGGGCAGGGTTTCCGGCAGCCGGGCGGTGAGCACGCCGAAATTCTGCGCGAACTCCACGTTTCCATAGCCCAGCAGGCGCACGTTGCGCGCCGTCTCCACAATGCTGTGGAGCGCCGCCGCGCCGCCGCCCCTGTGCCCCAGGAGGAACGCATAGACCGTATTCCCCTTTTGGGTGTAGCGGATGTCGTAGGGCGTCCAGGCGGTTTTTTCTTCCGTGAAGCCCTGAATCACCACTTTGGTGGGGCCTTCGCCGGGCACGCGGTAGGGACGCGTGCCATAAACGCCTTCCGCACAGGTGGCAAACCAGTCCGCCAGAGATTCCAGGATGAAGCGCGCCTCATCGTCGATGGTGCCATCGGGCCGCTGGAGCACGTTGAGCAGCATGGTGCCGTTCTTGGAAATGATGTCCACCAGCATTTCCACGATGTGTTCCGGCCGCTTGAAGGGCGCGCGCGCATCGTAAAACCAGTTGCCAATGCAGGTATCCGTTTGCCACTGCTCGGGCGCGACGCCGGGAAGCTGGCTCTTTTCGATATCCAGCACGCCCACGCGGTAAATTTCCGGCCTGCGCTCCTTTTGCGTGTAGACCGCGCGGTTTTCGCCATTGGCGCGGATGGACGCGTTGTACAAATAGGCCACGGCTTCCAGGCCCCTGCTGTAATCCGGGTTGCCGGTGTGCTCGCCAAAGGGCAGCGCGCCGTCCGTATAGAGCAATTCGGGCTGGTACAGATCGATAATCTCCTTCATCACGCGCAGCCAGTAGGCGCGGAACGCCTCGTTTTCCGTGTACCAGGGCCTGGCCTGCGTGGTGCCGTCCACGTGCTGGTAATTGTCGAAATAGAAATCGCGCCACGCGGGGTCGTTGCCATCGTAGGGCACGCCCGCGTAGGGGCCGTGGCTGTCGCTCATCTTGTTCACGCGCCACCAGGAGAAGGACGCGCCCAAATGCTCCGTGAGGCCGAACGGCATGCCGTATTTCTTCGCCGCCTGCTTCCACAGGCCGCAAATGTCCTTCTTCGGGCCCACCTGCATGGCGTTCATGCGGTTGAGCTTAGAGGGATAGTTGAAAAAGTGATCGTGGTGCATGGCCTGGGCCACGAAATAGCGCGCGCCCGCCTTGTGGTACAGCGCCATCAAGCCGTCGGGATCGAAGTTTTCCGCCTTCCAGAGCGCGCAGATGTCCTTATAGCCGAATTTTGAGGGGTGCCCGTAGTGCCGCAGGTGATACAGATACTGCTCCGTATCCTGGATGTACATATTGCGGGCGTACCAGTCGCCAAACATGGGCACGCTCTGCGGGCCCCAATGGCTCCAGATGCCGAACTTTGCGTCGCGGAACCAATCCGGGCACTGGTATTGCCGCAGCGATTCAAAACTGGGCTCAAACATGCTTTTTGTCCTCCGTGCCGTCAAACACCACGGCCACCTTGCCACAGTGGCCGCTGGCCATCAGCGCGTACGCCTCGCCCGCGTCCTCCAGCGCGAAGCGGTGGGTGATGAGCTGATCCGGGTGGATGTTCCAGCGCACGAGCCGCTCCACCAGATCTTCCATGCGCCACAGGCTGGTGACCCAGCTGCCATAGATCGTCTTTTGCCCGTGGATGATATCCGGCGAGGGTTCAAACTTCGCCGTGCCGCCCTCGCCCACAAAGGCGATTTTGCCCCATTCGCGCGTGGCGCGGATGGCGAGCGCGCGGCCCGGTTCGCTGGCGCTGGCGTCGAGCGCCTTTTCCACGCCGTGGCCGCCCGTGCGCGCGCGCACCTTTTCCAGTGCGCCGTCCGGAGCGAACGCGTCGTCCACCAGGCCCAGCTTCTTCGCCAGCTCGATGCGCTCGGGATTCACATCCACGCCCAGCAGCAAATTCGCGCCCATGGCCTTGGCGAGCATCAGCGCCGCCAGGCCCACCGGCCCCAAGCCGACCACCAGCACCGCGTCATTCCCCGAACAGCCGATTTTCTCCAGCGCCTCGTAGACCGTGCCGAACCCGCAGGCCACCTGCGCCCCGTCCGCATAGGTGAGCGGCTCGGGCAAAAACACCAGATCCTTTTCATCCGCCAGGATGTAGGGCGCCATACCGCCGTCGCGCTGCCAGCCATAGGCCGCGCGGTGCTCGCTGGTGCAGGAGATCTGGTAGCCCATGCGGCAATCGTGGCATACGCCGCAGCCGGAAATGTGATACACGATCACGCGGTCGCCCTTTTTGAAGCGCTTGAGGCCCGGGCCCTCGGCCACGATCTGCCCGCAGGGTTCGTGCCCGGCGATGGTGCCGGGGATGTACCCCTCCGCGCCCTTGCCGGTGTGCTCGCGATAGATGCAGCGGATATCGCTGCCGCAAATGGTGGAAGCCATCGTCTTCACCAGCACCTGGCCGTGGCTGGGCGTTGGAATGGGAAATTCGCGCAGTTCCACCGTGCTGTTGCCGGGCAAAATTGCCCCCATCATCGTTTCAGCCATGAATCTTTCCTCCTATATCCCACAAATCGAGCCATGAGGCGGCTCCTTCCCACAAAAATACCTGCCCCTTGATCAGGCGGCTGTTGCGCTCCACCGAGCGCATGGCGTTCATCTCCCCGTCCGTGAGCGGGTCCTCGCACACGGCGCGCAGGTTGGCCAGGGCGTTTTCCGGCCTGCTCGTGAAGGGAATGGGCACCTGCCCGCGCTGCGCCGCCCACTTTACGCAGATCACCGCCGGATGCACGCCGTGCGCCCGGGCGATTTCCCGCACCACGGGCATTTGCGTATCGGCAAAATCCTCTTCCGTGCGGTCGCGCTCGGGCCGCGCGGGCGAACCGATGGGGCAATAGCCGATGGGCAGAATATCGTTGTCCAGGCAGAATTGAAACAGTTCCCCCTGCTGGAAACAGGGATGCAGCTCCATTTCATGCACCGCCGGGCAGATGCGCGCGTCGCGCAGGAGCAGCTTAAGCTTGGGAATCGTCATATTCGAAACGCCGATGTGCCGCACCAGTCCCCGGTCCACCAGATCTTCCATGGCGCGCCAGGTGCGCAGGAATTCCTCGTGGATGTAGGGCCGGGAATCCGGGTTGCGCGCGTTCCCATCGCAGCCCGGCGGGTGATAATTGGGAAAGGGCCAGTGCACCAGGTAGCAATCCAGATACTCCAGGCGCAAATCGCGCAGCGTTTTTTCGCAGGCCTCCCGCACGCGGCCGTGCATATCGTTCCACAGCTTGCTGAGCACAAAGAGCTCCCCGCGCGGCACCGCGCAATCCGCAATCGCTTCCCCGATTTCCGCCTCGTTGCCATAGCAGGCGGCGCAGTCCAAATACCGGTAGCCCATCTTCAGGGCCTCGCGCACCACGCCGGCCACGGTTTTTGCGTCCACATGATCCGAACCAAACGTGCCCAGCCCGATGCCGGGAATCTGCGCGCCGGTATACAAGGTTTTCATGGGAACCTTCATTCGCATTCCTCCTCACAGCGGCAGCCGCAGGGATTGGATGGGCGCATCCGGCCGCTCGATGCGCGCAAGGAGCAGCCCGGCCGCCGCGCGGCCCATCTCTTCCATGGGCTGGTTGAGCGAAGTGAGCCGCTCGCCGCACAAATCGCCCAGTTCCATCCCGTCAAAGCCCAATACGCGCACGTTCGCCGCGCGCGGATCCCGGAGGCTCAACGCCCCCACCGTCAGTTCGTGGTTGGCGGCAAACACCGCGTCCACACCCGCGTCGAGCAGCGCGCTCATGCCGGCCTTCCCGCCCTCCACGGTGTAGTCGCCGGGCACAATGGTCACGGGCGCGAGACGGCATTCCGCGAGCGCCCGCAAAAAGCCCGCCCGGCGCTCCCGCGCCGTCTGCACGGTTTCCGGCCCGGCAATCATGCCCAGCCGGCGCGCGCCATCCGCAATGGCCGCGCGCACCATCCGATACGCGCCCGCCTCGTTTTTAACGAGCACGCTGTCAAAGCACCGCTCATCCATTTCCCGGTCGATGAGCGCCACGGGCATCTTGCCCGCCGCCCGCAAAATGGCGCGCGCGGCGCCGCCGCTGGGCATCAGCACCAGCCCGTCCGCCATGCGCTCGCGCAGCAGCGCGACCTTTTCCCGCTCCCGGACCGCGTCTCCCCCGCTATCCGCCACCAGCACGCTGAACCCGCGCCCTTCCAGCGCGTGCTCCACGCCCTCGATCACGCGCATACTGAACATGTTGGAAAGCGCGGGCACAATCACGCCCACCAGCATGCTGCGCCCGGTTTTCATGGAGCGCGCCAGCGCGTTGCGCCGGTAGCCCAGGCGCGCGACCGCCGCGTCGATCCGCCGTTGGTTCTGCTCCTTGAGCACCGCGCCATTCAGATAGCGCGATACCGTGCCCACGGAAACGCCCGCTTCCCGCGCCACATCCTTAATGGTTGGCATATCCACCCCCCGTTTTCATCATTTTTGAAACGTTTCTATTTTGAAGTATTATACACCCGCGCTCTTTGCCTGTCAAGCACACGAATTAAGAGGCTTTTTTGACAGGCGGGCGTAAATGTGCTATAATAAAACATCATACAACAGAGGCAATCGGAGGACGATATGAAAAAGCTGTCTATGGTAGATCAGGTCGTGGCCAATATTCGCAAACAAATTGAAGAGGACCAATTTATTGTCGGACAAAAACTGCCAAGCGAAACAGAATTGATGCGCGCCAATGGGGTGGGGCGCTCCACTGTACGTGAGGCCCTGCGTCTATTACAAGCCCAAGGATATGTAGAGTTGCGCCCCAATGCCGGTGCATTTCTATTCAGTAAGCACCCCGACGACAAACGTGCCATCGATTGGATCGCCCAGCATAGTTATGAAATGGTAGAAGTTATGTTGCTTCGCCGGGCCGTGGAAGGTTTGGCCGCTCGCATCTCTGCGGAACGCGCCGCCGATAATGATATTTATGCTATGATTGGTATACAAACGCTTATGGAACAAGCCGCGCAAGAAAATGATTGTATGAAACTGGCTCTTTATGACGAAGCATTTCACGCGGCAATCGCTAAATCTACAGGCAATCCCCTTATACTTACCATCAACAACCAAATTGCTGCTTCTTGTGCCAATTTTCGCGGCAAAACTTTCATCGCACACAAAGGCTTTCCCGCTTGCAGCGCACACCGAAACATTTTGGATGCCATTCGCGCTCACAACGCAGACGAGGCGGAAGCGTGCATGCAAAAGCATATGG
>DVJN01000193.1 GCA_018716755.1 Candidatus Alectryocaccomicrobium excrementavium | reverse complement strand
TTTCGCCGATTGCCTGGCTGCTCACTTCCGGATCAAACCGGTTGTAAACTTCCATTTCGACGCTCCTGACAAGCTCGTCAATCTGCTCCAAAGAGATCGGGCGCTTTTCGCAAGCTTTGATCAAGCCAGTGCGTATTTTCTCCACATCAAAGCATTGGCGCTTCTGGTCTTTTTTAATCACCATCAGCGGTGCAACATCGATCTTTTCATACGTCGTAAATCTACGGCCGCACTTTTCACATTCCCGGCGGCGGCGGATGGCCGTGCCATCTTCCGTTTGCCGCGAATCTACTACGCGGCTCTCCATCGAGTTACAATATCTGCATTTCACGCGGTTTGCACCTTCTTTTTCAACGCACGCGCACAAGCAGGCGCACCCATACCTGCCTACGTAAACTATTATACACCATAAATCACGATTCGTCTAGCCCCTTTCCGGAAAAATGTTAAATAAAGTTCTGATTGGAGAATGGATAATGTTGTACAATTTCTTTGGCCGCGCGCAAGCAGCGCAGGGCATTGAGCGCCCTGCGCCGGTATTGGGTATGCCCTGGATGGCTTTGTGCGCAAGATATCGCATCGGCAGAAAATTTCGCCGGAATCGCCGGAAAGATTTTATTGCTGGTTCCAGAAATTTGCGTCCAGATCCACAAGAATGACATCGTCCCCAATGCGGCGTATGCGATTCCAGGGGATCGCGCAGCCTTCCCGCTCGCGCGACAGGCAATTCCAGATGCTGCTGGGGCCGGGAACGACAATGGCCTCGATCATCGCGTTTTCGCAAAACGCCAGGTCGATGGGCTTGCCCAGCTTTCGCCCATCGGGAACGTTGATGACATCCTTATCGCGCAATTGGGAAAATGTCACGCCGACCGCCTCCTTTTTTTCAGTATATGCAAAGAGGCCTGCCTTCGTTCCGCCCGATTACGCCTTTCCCGTCCCCCGCTGCAAAATGGAAGAATCATAGGAAAAGATACTTTGTTGCTTATCTTGGCTGGCGCGCTGGGCATATCGCACCATCTCGTCAATCAAGACATCGAATGTGCGGCCCATGGGTTCCCAGAGATAAAAAGCCAAAGAACCGGGAATGGTATTGATTTCTCCCACATACAATTCGCCGCTTTCTTCATCCAGCAAAAAATCCACGCGCACAACGCCCTTGCAATCCAACGCTTGAAAGACTTCCTTCGTGAGCTCTTTTACGCGCGCCCCGATCTGCGGCGCAACCGGCGCGGGAATTTTCCGCGCCAGCGCTTCCATGCCCTTGGCGCCCTTTCCGCGCAGATACTTGTCATCGAAGGAAAGAAATGCCTCCCAGCTCGTTGGCATTTCCGTTTCGGAAACGTCGACCTCGTGCGCATAGCCCAGCGCGGCGCAATTGACCTCCTGGAATTTCGTCAGCCCGCGTTCCACGAGCAACCTGCGGTCGTATGCGGCAGCGACATCCAGTGCGTCAGAGAGCGCCTGGCGGTTGTCCGCGCGGCTGATGCCGATGGAAGAGCCGAGGTTGGCGGGCTTTACAAACACGGGATACGGGAGCACGCTTTCCACGCGATCCAGAATGGCTTCCCGCTCGTCAAACCACTGGCCGCGATCCACGCCAACCCAGTCCAGCACCGGGAAACCGCAGCCGCGGAACAGCTGCTTCATGGCAATTTTATCCATCCCCACGGCCGACCCCAGCACGCCTGAAGAAGTATATGGCACGCCCCACATTTCCAGCATACCCTGAAGTGTACCGTCTTCGCCGTTCATGCCGTGCAGTACGGGCATCACCACATCTGCGATCTCGTCCGGCAGGGATTTTTTAAAGAGTCCTTTGTGCTCCTGCGCGTCCACCAGTGCGAGCTTACCGCGCTTGCCCGCGGGAATGACAGGGCGCACCGCGCTCCAATCCGGCTTTTTATAAAATTCCATCTTTCGCAGCGCGTCGCCCACAAACCATGTGCCTTCGCGCGAAATGTACACAGGGAACGCATCGTATTTCTGGGTATTGGCTGCGTAAAGCGCCTGCAGCCCGGAAATGATGGAAACATCGTGCTCACAGGCACGGCTGCCAAATATCACTGCCAATCGGGTTTTCATGCTTCTCCCCCTTAGGAATAATTGTCGGGCAAATCGTTTTCAAACAGGACAACATCGCCGTTTTTGGCAATCTCCTTTAGCCGTTCCTGCGCCTCATCCAGGCTTGCAACGACGAAAATCCTGTTCCGGTCAAATCCGCTCTGCACCAGCCCCTTAGCGATCGGCCTGGTATGCTTTGCGCCCACCAGAATCGCCGCATCGCATACCGTGGCGATTTGCGTGCCAAAAATGTAGTTATACCGTTCTTCTTCTTCGCCCATTTCCACCATGCCGGGTGTGACGATGATGCGCTGACCCAAAAAGTCGGAAAGTACGCGCAGCGCTTCCTTTGCCCCTTCCGGGTTGGAATTGAAGGCGTCGTCAATCACCGTCACCGCGCCGCGAATGAGCTGCAACCGATGCTCGACTGGCCGGATCTTACGAATTCCCCGCGCAATTTCCGGCAACTTCAGGCCCAGTTCCAGGGCGACAGCGCTGGCCAATGCGATGTTGGCAATGTTGTGCCGGCCCAACAGCTGCGTTTCGCAGCGGACGTGTTCTTCTCCCCGCGCGAGCGTAAAACGGCTGCCAAAGGGGCCGCTTTCAATATCGTATGCGCGCACGTTGCCCGTTTCGATGCCGGCGGAGATTTTCCGCATGGAGCAACGCGCGTATAGCTTATCAATTTCCCCGCCCGTCCCGAAAAAAGCGCAGCCGTTTTCCGGCAGCGATTCGATCAGTTCATATTTTGCGCTGCCAACCGTAGCAATGTTGCCAAAGGTTTCCAGGTGCGCGGCGCCAATGCTCGTGATCACGCCATACTGCGGCTCCACCAGTTCGCACAATTCACGGATGTCGCCCACATGCCGCGACCCCATTTCCGCGATAAAAACTTCGCAATCGTCCTCCAATTGCTCGTTGATCACGCGAGACAGTCCCATGGGCGTATTGGTGCTTCCAGGGGAAGCAAATGTCCGGTATTTTTCGGCCAGAATTGTGGCCAGGGCAAATTTGGTGGAAGTTTTCCCAAAGCTGCCTGTAATGCCGATTTTGATCAGCCCGTCAATCTGCCCCAGGCGGGCTTTTGCCTGATTGGCAAATTTCGCGTGTATGCGGCGTTCCACTGGCTGCATCAAAAATCCCGAAGCCAGCGGAAGGTATGGAACGGCAATGAACAAAAGATACGCAGGAATGCCCAGTGCGCTGAGCAGCAGGGCAAACAAAAGGATGAGAACGGTCTGGCACGAGGCCAGGCGGATCATGCGTGGCGTAAATACCAGCGGTTTTTTCTGGGCGACGATGTATTGCGCCTGAAACGTGTAAAGCGCAGCGGCGGCAAAGCCCACTAGCGCAACAATATCGCCGATCATTTGCCCGCTTCGCCGGGCAAACATCATAAAAAACAGCGGCAACAGCAGAGAGGCCACGGTCGCAACGAGCCCCACCGCGAGCGTAGCGCCGAACAGGCGCTCCCGGTTGCCATTCATCCAACGCAGGTACCCATCCAGCTGGTAGCTTTCCAACTGGAACATGTGCAGATAAAAGCGCGAAACGGCGGCGCATGCCAGCGTCACCACCAACGCTTCTATGAGGTTCATAATCAAAGGCTATTCACCGACCTTCCAACAAAAACTGGCGCACGATCGCGTAAAAGCGCGGATATTCGCGCAAATAGGCAAAATGATCCGCCCCTTCGAAAACGACGAGGCCGGCATCCTTCAGCCTGCCCTCCAGCGCGCGCGCAATGTCAATGGGCGCGGCGGTATCCTGATCGCCCCAAACGAGTAGCACAGGCGCTTGAATCCTTGGCAGAAACACCGCCAGATTCTGCGCAATTACGCGATTGAAGGTTTTTCGCATGGCGGGCGAAAGCACCCGATAGTCCGGCGAGCCAAACCGTTGCACCAGCGCTTCGCGCATGCGCTCCGCACGCACACGCCCCACCAGCGCCGGGGAACATATGGCGCGCAACGCGCGGTAAACTCCGCTTCGTAAGCGCTTTCGCGGACTTGGCCGCATTTCGAGCAGACCCGGCACTGGCACACCCGAAAGAACCAATCTGTTCACCAGCTGCGGATACTCTGCCGCCAGGACGATCGCCACCCGCCCACCGAAAGAGTGCGCCACTATATCCGCTTTTTCCATGCCCAAAGCGCGCATCCAATCCGCTATGGCCCGCGCGAAATCGCTCACGTCCCACGGGACCGGCGGCTCAGCGCTTTGCCCGTGCCCGGGAAAATCCGGCACGCTCACACGGGCACGCGTGGACAAATCGCGCATTAAGGGTTTCCAGCTGCCGATACAACCGCCCCAACCGTGCAACAGCACAATATCCTGCCCTTCACCCGCCTGCGCGTAGTGGATCCGATAGCCATCTTTTTCGAATACCATGCGTTCCTCCCAAGGGTTCATGAGGAGATTCTATGCCATATTGTACCGCAAATTGCAGGATTTGTCCACCTAATCTTCGCGTATCAGGAAAGGATCGTTGTCCGGGTTCCCTTCCGGCAAATTTTCCAGTGCCATGATCAACGCATCCTCTTTGTTATCCGCATAATAGCGCTTGCGATAGCCGACATCGATAAAGCCCAGTTTTCGGTATAGCGACTGGGCGATGGCATTGCTCCGGCGCACTTCAAGCGTCATCCAGGTCAAGGAGGTATCCGCCGCGAGCTGGATCAGCGCGCGCATGAGCGTTTCTCCCAACCCTCGCCCCCGGAAATCCGGATGGATGGCGACGTTTGTGATGTGCCCTTCGTCCAGCACGAGCCACATTCCGGCATATCCCACGGGTTTTCCTCCGGCGGCAACCACCAGATACCGCGCGCAACGGTTTTCCGACAATTCCTGTTCAAAAGAAGCGCGCGACCATGGAATGGAAAAGCTCAGATGCTCGATCTCCATGATGGCATCCAGATCGGAAAGCTGCATGGGCCGGACTTCAACCTGCTCCATTTTCGCGCTCCTTTCTTTCGCGCTCCGCCTGCGGCGCGCGAAAATAAATGGGCGTCAATTCCCCTGCGGGCATCCATGCTTGCTTTTGCCGCGCGGCAAGCGCGCAGGCAGCGGAAGCCCGCAGGCCCATCAGCTCGTCCGCCAGCAGCGCGCGCGAGCCAAAGCGTTCCCGTATGCTGGGCGCATATTTCCCCACGCCATCCCCCACAAACAGAAGCCGGCCCTCTGGGGGCAGGGAATCCATATAGGCTTCCAGGGATTGCGCGGCATCCGCCAGAACCCGCTGCGGCAGATCTCCTTCCGCCCAGCAGAACGCCGCCGAATACACCTGATCGCGGCGCGCGTCCAAAATGGGACACACCACGCCCTCAAAGCCGCGCGCCTGCATGGCCAACGCTTCCAAAGCGTGAATCCGCGCGCAGGGCTTTGCCAGGGCGTGTGCCATTCCCTTTGCCGCGCACACGCCAATGCGCACTCCCGTGAACGAACCTGGCCCGGCAACGGCGGCAAAGGCGTCCACATCCGCGCATGTCCAGCTGCACGCGTGCAAAACCGCGTCTATCGCGGGCATAATCGTTTGCGAATGCGTAAGCCCGGTATTGAGAACCATTTCCGCGCGCACAACGCCGTCCTCCCAGGCCGCAGCGCTGGCCACAGGGCCAGAAGTATCGATTCCTAAAATTCGCACGAGCGATCCTCCATTCCTATGCAAAGGAGGGAAACTTCCCGCGCGTCTGGCTCGCCGGTGTGCGCAATCCGCACTTCCAGGCGCGGAACCGGAGCCTGGCCGCCCAGAATTTCCGGCCATTCCACGAGCGATACCGCGCATTCATCCAGCAACGCTTCCTCCAGCCCCGCGGCGAGAAATTCCTCATAGTCCTCCAACCGGTATAAATCGAAATGGTTTACGCGAATGCGGCCCTCGTGCGGAATGAGCAAACCAAAGGAAGGACTGGGCATGGGGCCGGCCACGCCCAGAGCCCTGCCGATTGCGCGCGCGAGCACGCTTTTTCCCGCGCCCAAATCCCCTATCAGGAATACGCAATCGCCCGCCCGCAGGCATGCGGCTATTTTTACGCCCAACGCCTCCATGGCTTTTTGCGAGCCAATCCACATACGCCATTTCCTCCCGCGCCGCTTTACAGCTTTTCCGCGATGTCCCTTGCCACAACGACACCCGTCACCGAAGCCTGCATCAGGCCGCGCGTAACGCCTGCTCCGTCTCCAATTGCGTAAAATCCCTCCAGCGCCGTGGCAAAGTGCGAATCCACGTTGATCTTGGAAGAATAAAATTTGACCTCAACGCCGTAAAGCAGCGTATTGTTCGAATACAGGCCGGGCGCGATGTTATCAAACGCCTGCAAGGATTCGATGATGCTGGTCAGATGCCGGTGCGGCAGCACGAACGAGAGGTCGCCCGGCACAGCCGTCGCCAGCGTCGGCTCCGTTGTGGATTTTTTTAGACGGGACGCATCGGTCCGGCGGCCCTTGAGCAAGTCGCCCAGACGCTGCACCATCACGCCACCGCCCGTGAGCATATTGCCCAGCTGCGCGATGTAACGCCCATACTCAATGGGCTGCTTGAACGGCTCGGTGAATCTGGTGGATACCAGAAGGGCGAAATTGGTGTTGGCCGTGTGCAGCTTGGGATCGAGATAACTGTGCCCATTCACGACCGCTATGCCGCCATCGTAGTGTTCTTCGCTCACAAGGCCGCCCGGATTCATGCAGAACGTGCGCACCTTGTTTTCAAACGTGTCGGCGTAATACACCATTTTGGCTTCATACAGGTGCTTGGTAAGGTGATCCATGACGGAATTGGGCGTTTCTACGCGCACGCCGATGTCCACTTCGTTATTGGTCGTTTCGATATTGTGCTCCCGCGCAATCTGCGTGAGCCAGGCAGCCCCGCCGCGCCCGGGTGCGGCAACGACCTTTTTTGCGCGCGCGAGGGTTACTTCGCCCGCCGCATCCTTGAGGTATACGCCCGCGACCTTGCCATCCTCCACCAGCAATTGCTGCGCGCTGGTGCGCTCGCGGAACTCAAAGCCTTCAAAGCCCATCAGCGTTTCGTACATATTGCGCAGCACGACGAACGCTTTTTCCGTGCCCAGGTGGCGCACCGGGCAGGGAATCAGGCGAATATTGTAGCGCGTGCATTCGTATTGAATTTCATCCACCTTCGGATCGTTCAAGCCAAAGACTTCTTCCGGCGCACCATGCCTGAGGTAAACGCCATCGGCATACTGAATCAGCGCGCGCACTTCGTTGCGCGGCAGATAATCAGTAATGTTGCCGCCAACCTCTTCCGAAAGCGACAATTTGCCATCGGAAAACGCGCCCGCGCCCGCCCAGCCGCTCATAATATTGCACTGCTGGCAGCCCACGCAGCGGTTCAGCGTGCGCGCCGGACAGCTGCGGTGGTCAATGGTGCGCCCCATATCCACCATCAAAACTTTGGCGTTGGGCTTTTTCTCCTTGAGTTCGAGCGCGGTAAATATACCAGCGGGGCCTGCCCCGACGATGATCACATCATATTCCTGATTCATGTTGAACGCCTCCATCTCCTCCGGAAAAAGCTACCGGAACCAAATATTTATTATATCCGAGATTTTCCGGAAAGTCAAGCTTGACAAATGGTACTTTCCGTGATACTATAATGAAAGATGTGGCCAGAGCGATAGAGACGCCGCAGCACGCGCCCCGCCAATGGGGTTGTTTTGCTGTGGCGTTTTTTTCTTTGTGGCCGTGGAAGGAAGGATACGAATGAAGCAATACGACGTGGCAATCGTCGGCGCAGGCGTGATTGGCGCTTCCATTGCGCGCGTGTTATCGCGCCATGCGCTCAAGATCGCTCTCATCGACGCGCGCGGCGACGTTTCCATGGGCGCCTCGCGTGCCAATTCCGCCATCGTGCATGCGGGATACGATTGCGAGCCTGGTACCAATATGGCCCGGTTGAACGTGCGCGGCAATGCCCTGTTCTCACAGTGGTGCCAGGAACTCGATGTGCCGCTTATGCGCACGGGTTCCCTGGTGGTTGCCTTTTCGCCGGAAGAAGAGCAATCGCTCGCTGGCCTGTTTGCCCGTGGACAGGAAAATGGCGTGCCGGATCTTGCGCTGATTTCTGGTGAGCAGGCGCGAAAAATGGAACCCAACCTGTCCGGGAATGTGACGCAGGCGCTGTATGCGCCCACCGCCGGTATTACGTGTCCCTTTGAATTTGCCATCGCCTGCGCGGAAAACGCGCGCGCAAACGGCGCCGAATGGCTGCTGAACCACAAAGTGACTGGCATCCATAAAGAAGGCGATTTCCTTGTGCTGGAAACGGAGCAAGGCTCGCTCGCCGCGCGGCGCGTCGTCAATGCGGCCGGTGTATATGCCGATGAAATCGCGCGCTTTGTGGGAGACGCTTCTTTTTCCATCCATCCCCGCAAGGGCGAATATCTTCTGCTCGATCGCAATGCCCTGCCCCTGAACACCGTATTGTTCCAAACCCCGTCCAAAATGGGCAAGGGCGTGCTGGTCTCCCCTACTGTGCATGGCAACGCATATGCCGGGCCCACCGCCGTGGATATCGACGATAAAGAGGATACCGCCGTTTGCCAAAACAGCATCGACGATTTAAAGCGTCTTGCGCAGAAAACGGTTCCCGGCATCGATTTTCGCAAAACGATTCGCGCCTTCGCCGGCGTGCGCGCGCAGCCGTCTACCAAAGATTTTGTTCTCGGCCCATCTGCCACGGAGCCGCGCATGATTCATGCGGCTGGCATCTGCTCGCCGGGGCTCTCCAGCGCACCTGCCATCGCAGAAGAAATCGCGCAGGCCGTGCTGGATTCCGGACTGTTGGCAGCGGATAATACCGCGTATACGCCCATTCGCCGCGCGATTCCCCGCTTTGCCGAAATGGACGACGCGCAGCGCGAAGCAATTATCGCGCAAAATCCGCTGTATGCGCGCGTGATTTGCCGCTGTTGCACGGTTACGCAGGGGGAAATTGTGGAAGCCATTCGCCGCGGCGCACGGGATGTGGATGCGGTTAAGCGGCGCACCATGGCGGGCATGGGGCGCTGTCAGGGCGGCTTTTGCGCGCCGCGCGTGATGGAACTGCTCGAAAAAGAGGCGGGCATTGCGCCAGAAGCGCTGACCAAATTCGGCGGAAATTCCCACATGATCGCTGGATACACCCGAGGGGAGGAACGCGCATGAACTGCCTGGAATACGATGTGGTCATCATCGGCGGCGGACCCGCGGGGCTGGCCGCGGCTGTGGCCGCTTATCAGGAAAACCCGCGTCTGTCCATTGTCATCCTGGAACGCGACCGGGAACTGGGCGGCATTCTCAATCAGTGCATCCACAATGGCTTCGGGTTGCACCATTTCGGCGAGGAACTCACGGGGCCGGAATATGCCCAACGCTTTGTGGATCAGGTGCGGGCGACGGGCGTGGAGTGCTGGACGGACGCCATGGCGCTGTCCCTCTCTCGAGAACGCGAAATCACCGTCGTTTCCCCCGCTCATGGGCTTGTGCGCTTGCGCGCAAAGGCCGTGGTGCTCGCCATGGGCTGCCGCGAACGCACGCGCGGCGCGCTTGCCATTCCGGGTACGCGGCCAGCGGGCGTTTACACGGCGGGTTGCGCGCAGCGGCTGGTCAATATGGAGGGGCTGCTGCCGGGCAAGCGCGTGGTCATCCTCGGCTCAGGCGACATCGGCCTGATTATGGCCCGCCGCATGACTTGGGAGGGCGCGAAAGTCGAACTGGTCTGCGAACTCATGCCTTATTCCAGCGGCCTGAACCGCAATATCGTGCAATGCGTGATGGACAACGGCATCCCCATGAAATTCAACCATACCGTTACACGCATCCATGGAAAAGAGCGCGTTGAAGGCGTTACCATTTCCGAGGTCGATCCTGCCACGCGGAAACCCATCGAAGGCACGGAGCAGTTTTACCCGTGCGACACGCTGCTCCTGTCCGTTGGCCTGATCCCCGAAAATGAGCTTACACTCGGCACAGGCGCGGCCATGGATCGAGTGACTGGCGGCGCCGAGGTGGATGAAACCCGCGAAACCTCCGTTCCCGGAATTTTCGCCTGTGGCAATGTGCTGCATGTGCACGATTTGGTGGACCATGTTTCGCAGGAGGCCGCCATCGCGGGCCGCGCGGCTGCGCAGTATGCTGCGCGCAGCGGAGAGGAAGCGGAAACGCGGCGCGTTGTGGCGCGCGGCGGCGTGCGTTACGTCGTACCACAGCGCATTCGCGCAGACGCACAGGGCGAAATCCCGCTCATGCTGCGCGTAGGCGATGTGTACAAAAGCGCGGCGCTCGTCGCGCGGTGTGGCGAAACCATTCTTACCCGGCGAAAAAAAACCATTTTCACGCCTGGGGAAATGGAAACGCTCTCCATCGACGCGCAGCGCGTCACGGGGGATATTATTGTGGAAGTGGAGGCGCAAACGCTATGAAACGCGAATTGATCTGCATCGTATGCCCCATGGGTTGCCACCTTACTGCAGATGTGGATGGCGAAACGGTCGCCATTTCCGGCAATGGTTGCCCGCGCGGCGCGCGGTATGGACGGCAGGAAATTCTTGCGCCCGAGCGTACGGTGACCTCTTCTGTGATGGTACGCGGCGGCACGCATAAGCTCTGCCCGGTAAAGACGGCCGCGCCCGTGCCCAAATCCAGGGTTGGCGACGTACTGGCTGCCATTCGCTCCGCGCAGGCCTGCGCACCGGTCCGCCTTGGCGACGTTATTCTCCCCAATGTTGCGGATACGGGCGTAGATGTCATCGCCACTGCTTCGCGCTAAAAAGCAATGAAAAAAACCCAGAACGGGCTGTTTGGCCCGTTCTGGGTTTTCTGATCGTTGACAAACCTTTGGTTTGCCAACGAGATTTCCCGATTGCTTGTCTACGCACCGCTTCGCGGGCTTCGACGGCCAGCAATCGGGACGAGAATGTATTTTTCTCCGCAAATGCAAGGCATTTGCTCCCGAAAAATACCAGAAATGACGTACACGCCGTCATTTCTGATTAGAACCTCTTTTCCCGAGGCTTTGTCAAGGCTCTG
>DVJN01000192.1 GCA_018716755.1 Candidatus Alectryocaccomicrobium excrementavium | reverse complement strand
CGCGCGGGCTATTGACACGCGCTGCTGCTGGCCGCCGGAGAGCTGGCTCGGCTTGTGCCTGAGCTTGTCGCCTCGTCCAGGATCAGAATGCGCGGGTTCTTGAGGAAAATGCGCGCGATGGAAACGCGCTGTTTTTGCCCCCCGGAGAGCAAAATGCCGCGCTCGCCCACCACGGTATCGTATCCATCCGGCATTTGCAGGATATCATCGTGAATTTCCGCCAGTTTCGCCGCTTCCACCACTTCTTCAAAAGTGGCGTCCGGCCGGCCATAGCGGATGTTTTCCAGCACCGATCCGGCAAACAGAAACACATCCTGCTGCACGATGCCAATCGCGCCGCGCAAATCCGCCAGCTTGAGGGAGCGGATGTCCTGCCCGTCCAGCAAAATCGCGCCCTCGCGCACCTCATAGAAGCGCGGGATCAACTGGCACAGCGTGGTCTTGCCGCCGCCCGAGGGGCCGACCAGCGCCAGCATCTGGCCCGCCGGAATGTGCAAATTCACATGCTCCAGCACGCTGCGGCCCTCTTCATAGGCGAAGGTTACGTCTTCAAAGCGGATGTCGCCCACCACGTTTTTGAGGGGCTTGGCGTCCGGCGCGTCCACGATGTCCGGCTTTTCGCGCATCACTTCCTGGAAGCGGTGGAAGCCCGCCATGCCGGTGTTGAACTGCTCCACAAACTGCGCCAGCCGCCGGATGGGGCTTTGGATGGAGGCCACATACAGGTTGAAGGTGATGAGCTCTGCCAGCGTCAGCTCGCCATCCATGATCAAAAGGCCGCCAAACAGCAGCACCAACAGGCCCATGGCGTTCAGCAGCAGCTCCATGCCGCTGTGGAACATGGCCATGGCGCGGTAAAAGCCCTTTTTCGCGCCCTTGAAGCGCTCGTTCCCGTTGCCAAATTTGCGGATCTCATAGCTCTCATTGGTGAACGCCTTGGCCACGCGCACGCCGGAAATGCTCGATTCGATGTCGGCATTGATCCCCGCCATGCGCTCCTTCACCTGGCGGCTGCTGTTCGACATGCGCTTGCGCTGGGAAATGGCAAAGAACAGCAGAACCGGCACCATGACCAGCATCACCAGCGCCAGCTTCCACTGCATGCCAAACAGCACGATGAACGCGCCAATCAGCGTGACCACGGAAATGAACAGGTCTTCCGGGCCGTGGTGCGCGAGCTCCGTAATTTCAAACAAATCGTTCGTCACGCGCGACATCAGCCGGCCCGTGCGGTTGCGGTCATAAAACGTGAAGGACAGGCGCTGCAACTGCGCGAAAATATCGCGCCGCATATCCGCTTCCATATAAACGCCCATCATGTGCCCAAAGTACGCGATGATCCACTGCATGGCGCAGCGCAAAAGATACGCCGCGCCCATCGCGATGATGATCAGAAAAAATGGGCGGTACATCTGCTGCGGCAAATAAGTCTCCAGCACGGTGCGCGTCACGATGGGAAACATCAAATCCACCAGCGCCACAATCAGCGCACACAGCATATCCAGCAAAAACAGCCCCATATGCGGCTTGTAATACCGCGCAAACGCGCGCAGATTGCCCCGTGTGCTCTTTACGCCTTCATCCATGTCGGTTGTTTCTCTCCTTTTCCCTCATGTCTCGCGCGTTAGCCCGCGAGTTTGCTCTTGATGTGCATCCACTTGTTCGTGCGGAAGCGCAAATATACCACGACCGCGCGGGTGGTCTGATCCAGCGCGATGGTGTACCACGCGCCGTTCAGCCCCCAACCATACGTGTAGACGAACAACGGCGCGACCAGCACGCGGAACACCCAGATGCCAATGGCGGACGCGTACAGCGGGAAGCGGCTGTCGCCCGCGCCGCGCAGCGCGGAAGCGATGGGCAGCTGTGTGGCAATGCCCGGCATGCCAAAGGCGATGATCTTGAGCACCGTGGAGGCGAGCCGCGCGACCTCGGGATCGTTGGTATACGCCAGCACGATGTATTGCGAGAACAGGAGGAAGGCCGCGGCAATCAACAACGCGACCAGCACCGAATAGCGCCAGATGACCCGCACAAAACTCTTGGCCTTTTCCGGGTTGCCCGCGCCCATATTCTGGCCGACCAGCGTGGTGGCCGCCACGCCGAACGCCTGCCCCGGCATCCAGGTGAGCCCGTTCACCGAAAGGCCAATCTGGTGCGCCGCGAACACGATCGTGCCCAGGCCGGATACCGTGCGCGCGAACATGATGAAACCGATTTGCATGATGAGCTGTTCCAACCCGCTGGTAACGCCCACGCCGAAAATGCGCTTGAGCCATTCCTTGCGCAGGCGGAAATCTTCCCGAATGTGCAGGCGCAGCTTGGAGTGGCCGCGGAACAGCACCAGCAGCGCCAGGGTGCAGGCGACATAACGCGAAATCGTGGTGGAAATCGCCGCGCCAGCCACGCCCAGCTCCGGCATGCCCAGACGGCCGTAAATCAGGGCATAATTGCCGATGACGTTGAACAAGTTGCCCGCCAGGTTATACGCCATGGGGAGCCGCGTGAGCCCGATGCCGCGCAGCGAAGCCGTGCAGGCAAAGCCGACCATGGCCGGCAGCATGCCCAGCGCAACAATTTCCAGGTATTCCTTGGCATAAACATATGTATCTTCCTGCGCACCCATAAAGGTGACCAGCTGGCCAGCCGGGAAATACAGCACAGCGGAAGCGAATGTGCCCAAAATCAGCGAAAGCGTAAGCGCCGTGCGCGTGATGGAGCGGGCGGCGTTTTCATTGCCCGCGCCCACCGCCCAGGCAACCGCCGCCGTGGTGCCGATGTGCAGCGCGGTGAGCACGCCATTGACCAGGTTCACCGGGTTATTGGTGAGCCCCACCGCCGCGATGGCGACGGCGGATATTTCGGTCTGTCCCAGCATGATTGTGTCCACCATGGCGAAGAGCTGTGTGAACACCAGCTCGACAAGCGACGGCAATACAATGCGCCAGATCGTTCGCCTGTCCTCGCGATCCAGCGCAATCCCCCTGTGTATCAGCTGCATACCCATCTCTCCAATATAGGCGTTTTATGGCTTCTATTGTACGCCAAAAGAGAATAAAAGAAAAGAGGATAGGCGCGTATTTCTCGCCATTTTACCTATCCCCTTGTTCTTTCAGCCATTCAGCGCATATATACTGCGCCATATTCACGCGAATATGCACAGGCATATTAACGCACAGGCAATTTTTTGTTTTTAAATCTACAGTGCCTCTTCAATCAAATTGCACTGAACAAAGCTCCCGTCCGCCAGCCGGTAGGCGCGCGCTTCAAACGGCGCGAGCGCGCCGCCGGCCTGTGCCTCGCCCCATTGCAGATGGAACGCCGCCTCCTGCCCGGCAGGCTCGTACACGCGCACAATGTATCCGTTTCCATCTTCGGCGCGCTTGATCGCGCTCACCAGCACATCCCCCTGCACGGCAAAGGGGATGCGGCGCACGCCCTGGCGCGTGCCCGGCGGGCAGTGCTGCGCCGCGAGCACCGGCTCGTTGAGCAGCAGGGCTTCCCGCGCTGTTTCCAGGGTGCAATCCGCGCCGGAAGGAACCAGCACGAAGCGGTAACGATATGAACCAATGCCCGAGCGGTCATACATGCGGTCTTCCGGCAGCAGCTTGCGCCCGGAAATGGGGTGCGCGCAATACACCGGCGAGCGCAAAAGGCTCTTCAGCAGCGCGCCGCCCTCAAAGCGGCCGCCATACACGCAGTCGTTCGCCACGCCCAGCGAGCCGCCTTCCCAGGAAAGCACATCAAACCGCTGCGACACATTTTCCGTGCCATCGGAGAACGCTTCTTCCATGCCGAACATGGTTTCTCCCTTCAGGCGCGCGGTATCAACCGGCGCAGGGAAGCGCAGGCGATACATCCGGTCCGGCGCCATGTTGTTGAGCACCACGTCCAGCACGATACGGCGGCCTTTTTTGGGGATCCGGTACTGCAGCACGGCTTCCACGCCGTCACCGGCCAGTTGCGCTTCCACCTGGGTGAAAATCGCGCCGTCCTCGGTGATATGCGGCCGCGTGCCCGGCTTGCGCTCCAGCTGGAACTGGAACTCCCCCACGGCGTTCCCATCCATGTGCCATGGATCGGCGTTATCGGCATAGGCCCAAATGGCGCCCAGCCCATCCGCGGCCACCGGCTTACCGGCCAGGCACAGCCCGTCCATCAGGCCGGTTTCCGGCGAAATGCGCAGGGAGATTTCCCCATTGTCAAAGTCCAGCGTTTCCCGCGGGGCCGGCTTTTTCTGCGCGCTTCTCAGGTGGCAATCCAGCCGGGTGATGCCCAGCGGCTTGAGTTCCGCCTCCACGGCCACGCGCTTGCGCCAATCCAGGGCGATGGTGCTGTCCTCCTTGATGACCTGCGAAGGCACCTCGCGCCCGTCCTGCTCGACATACACGCCCGTAACCGCGCCTTCCTCCCAGTTCTGGTCCGGCAGCATGAATTCACATTCCACAACGGCGCGCACCGGATAAGGATGCGGATTGAGGGCCAGCAGGGGCAACACGCCCGGCTGCGCCTCGGGTTCGCTGGCCGCCATGCGGAAGAACACCCCGTCCATCACCCACCGGGCCTGATCCAGCCCGCGGCCGCCATATTCCATCATGCGCTCCATCACGGGACGGGTATGCGAGCCGGGCAGCACATCGTGGAATTCCAAAAAACTCAACGTGCGCCAGGCATCGGCCAGCTGCTGGGCCGGATATTCCATTTCACCATTCATCGCCGCCACGCTCGCCAGGCGCTCGGCGCTGATCACCGCGCCTTCCAGCTGGCGGTGCAGGCGCTTCACCTCCATCACGGAGGTATAGCAGCCCACATTCGAGCTGTACAACCCCTTGTCCACCACGGGCAAATCCGGCTTTTGCCGGCGCACATCCGCAAAATACGCCTCGGGCGTGGAATGGATAACGCGCAGTTCCCCCGCCTTTTCCCGCGCGAACGCGTTCAAATCGTCGATGTCCTTTTGCGAGGGACCGCCGCCATGGTTGCCAACGCCCCAGGGGAACAGATCCAGTTCTTCCCCCTTGCGCGCGTTCAAAAAGCCTTCCAGCGCCTCGCGCGCGTGCCCCAGCGCGCTGTTATAGCCCTTATCAATGCGGTGCGCCAGCACGCTGCTGCCATCCAGCCCCCGCCAAACGAAATCGTTCGGCCCTTCGCCCGGCCGCATGTAAATATAGGCTTTGTAGCCCGAACGCGCCAGAATCTGCACCAGCCCCTGGCTGTGTCCAAAGGAATCGAAGTTCACGGCGATTTCCGGCGCCACGCCGAATTTTTCCCGGAAATAGCGGCGGCCCTGCAGAATCTGGCGCACCATGGCCTCGCCGCCGGTCATCACGCAATCCGGCTGCAATTCAAAGCCGCCCATGATGTGCCAACGCCCTTCCCGCACCAGGGCGCTGATGCGCGCGAAAAGTTCCGGCTCGTATTCTTCAACCCAGCGATACAAAAGCGCCTCGTTGTGGCAGAACACAAAGCCCGGGTTGCGCTCCAGCAGCATGGCGGCGCTGCGGAACGTCGCCAGCGCCGCGCCGATGCCCTCTTCAAAGCCCCATTGCCATACGGGGTCTATATGCGCGTTTGCGAGCAAGTGAACGGTTCTCATGCCTTCGTTTCCTCCGTGCATACCTGAATATCCCCTCCATCCAATGTCCATGTCTGACCGCCCAGGGCTACCTCAACCGGAACTCCCACAGGGGTGCGCGCCACCAGGTGCAGCTTGCCCCCCTCCTTCCACCATTTTACCGAAATGTCGCCCAAAATGCAAGCTACAATTCCTTCGGCGGAATTCTCTTTTTCCGTGTAAGGGGCAATGCGGATGGCGGCATACCCCGGCCGCAGCGCTGTCACGCCCAAAGTCGCGCGGCAGAATTCATAGATGGGCAGGCTGCTCCAGCCATGGCAATCGCTGCGCTGCGTCACGGGGTCTTCGCTCCAGGTCGTCATATGCAGGCGCATCATCGTGCGCCAGCTCTCCCAGCGCTCCTCTCCGCGGCCGTACAGACCCGTCATTTCCAGCGCGCGCAGGTAATAATACGTCATGGAATACGAGCACTGGAACAGCGTCTTATCGGCCAGCGTGCGCTCCATCAATTCCCGCGCCTCCTGGCCGGACACGATTTCCGCCAGCACAGCCCAAATCTGCGCGTGTACGCTGGCATCCCTGCGCTGGGGCGTGTCGAGGAAAAATCCGCGCTGCGCGTCGTAACAGTATTGCCGCACGCCTTCGCTCACCCGCTGCGCAAGCGCGCGGTATTCCCGCGCCATGTCCACGCGCGCCAGGCAATCGCACAAAAATGCCGCCCGCCGCAAAAAGTACACAAACATCTCATGGTAGATGGTATGCACTTTTTCTTCCTTGGAAATGGGCACCCCGAAATTGTGATGCCATTGCTGCACCCAATCCACAAACTCCCAATACTGCGAGCGGGGGAACAGGCCCGTGCGCTCGTCCACCTTGGCCGCGAAATACTGCAGGATGGAATCCGCCACGCAGAAATAGCGCTTAAGCAGCTTATCATCCGCAAAATTCCAATAATGATCGTACAGCATTTCAATGTAATATAGCGCAAATCCCGGGATCACCTGGCAAAACTTTGCGGGCGCGGTGCAGGGAACCAGGCCGTCCGGCATGCGCGCAGCGGAAAACGCGTCAATGGCGTTGCGCGCCAGGCGGTCGTCCGTGGACAGGCAATAAGTGTACTTCATCTGGATGGCCGTATCCATGGTGTACTGCATCTGTTCATAGTACGGGCAATCCTCATAGGTCGAGTGCATACAAAGCCGCAACGTGCGCACGCTGATGTCCCACAATGCCCGCGCAGAGGCGGGTGCTTCGCAACGCGCGCGCACTTGCAGGGGGTACAGCGTTTTCACAAATTTCAGCCCATACAGCGCAATGGGCGCGCGCGCCTCAGCCACTTCAATGCGCAAAAAACGGAACGTGCGGAAAAAGACGGTTTCAAATTTCATCTCTTTCGCGCAACCATATTCCGCGCGCAGCTGCAGGCGGTCTTCCTCGCCATCGAAAATCGCGTTCTCCGTTTCATCCCGCACGCCCTTGAACAGTTCGCCCCGCTCGTTCAGCCGGAAATAGCTCTCGGCATACGAAAGGCGCACGAAAGCCGGCTTATCCGAGCCGTACCGCAGCCGCAACTCCACGTGCGCCGTGGTAAGCTCGCCCATGTCCAGCTCCACAAAGCCCGCCGTGCCCGGCGGAACCACCAGGCTTTCCCCTGCCAGCAGGGATTGCGCGCCGGGCAACGTGGCCCGCATGACCGCCCTGGGCGCGATGGGCGTTTCCTCCATGCGCGGCAAATTCGCGGGCACGAGCGGCCACGTCGTAAGCCCGCCGCAGCGCTCGAACTCCGTATCGCACACCACCACGGCGCGCTGGAAATCCGCATCGTCAAAATCCGGCTGGGCAAAATCCTGCGGATATTCACCCAGGGACACATCCAGCATGTCCGTGGCATAGCGGCTCAGATAGGGGCTGCGGAAACGGTAACTGTGCGTGGGCAGCACAAGCCATGAACGGTCTGTAAAAAGCCCCAACGTTTCGCACGCCAGCCAGAAGCCCGCCCGCAACTCGCACAGAACGCTGATGGGCCCCGTTTCAAAGATGCGCGAACCCTCCTCATCCGGCACAAAATGGCAAACAAAGGCCGCCACCGCGTTTTTGCCCGGGCGCAGGTGCGCGGCGATATCGATGGTATCGTAATACCGCCGGTAACGGTCGGATTTCTGCGGCCCGCGCGCCACCACGGCGCCATTGACATACAGGCGGTATACGCTATCCGCGCTGACGCGCAGCGGGCAGGTTTGCGGCGGCGTTTCCAGGGAAAATGTTTTGCGCAGCAGGCATACGCTCTTTTCCAGCGACGGCTCTTTGTCCGCCCAAATCCAATTGGCTGTATTCATCGCCTACTCCTCCACCGGTTTTAGTCCCAGGGAAAGATCCCGCACGCGCAGTTCGCAGTCCATCACGCCCGGCACCTCGAATCCAAAGAACACCGAGGATATGCACAGATCCTCCATCTTTGTCCCGGTCATATAGCCGCGCTCCTGCGTTTCGCGCAGCGCGTGCTGGAAATAGGGCATCAGATCGATATCAATATCGTGCCACACGCCGTCCGCGTACACTTCCCCGGCATAGGTGCTGGAATCCATGGTGTAGATCATCATATTGGTCGCATCGATGGGATTTTGCCCGCTATCGACGAACAGCGATTCCGGCGTGACCGGCGTGCGATTGTCATACAGCATCACGCAGAAATTGATAAAGTCCCCATAGGCGGGCGACTGGGGATTCATATCCTTGAGGATCACATAAAACACCGCGATGGCCGCGTGCAGGCTCGGATCCAGCTCGCCTTCCGGCGTGGCGTCGCGAAACTCCGGCACGCAGAAGGAGAGCCTGAGCGGCGCGCTGCCCATACCCGCCAGCGGGTAGGGATTGGCATACCGCTGCTCAAAATACAGGTGTACCCAACTGTCCATTTTGGAAGTGCGCACCCGGTGGTATTCTTCCGAAGCGTTGACGCGCAGCGTAAGCACGC
This sequence comes from Candidatus Alectryocaccomicrobium excrementavium, assembly GCA_018716755.1. GTDB lineage: Bacteria > Bacillota > Clostridia > Christensenellales > Aristaeellaceae > Alectryocaccomicrobium > Alectryocaccomicrobium excrementavium. The sequence goes on along the minus strand of DVJN01000192.1, from coordinate 5,911 downwards.
CCTGCGCGTCGCGCGCAACGGTCTTATACTCGTTTTCGTAAATATACGCTCCATCCACCACCTGCGCCTGCGTGCCGCGGATGTTGTTCTTGGAGTTCCACTGCGTCAGGAGCCATTCCGGATCCTCTTCGCTGTCCGACAGGGGCAGTTTCCCCGTCATGCGCATGGGCTTGGCAGGGCTGTAAATCCACGCGCCCTGCGAAAAATCCGCGTCCAGGATAATATTGTCCATCTGGTTTTCCTCCCCACTTTCCGCCACGGCGCATAGCGCCTGGCACATCAATAGCACAACGCAAAGTATTCTGCGCAACCGTTTCACTTTTGCTCTCCCTCCCGCATCTGCATTGGGCTGACGCCATAGTATTTTTTAAACGCGCGGCAAAACACGTTGGAAGAGGCATATCCCGTGCGCCGGGCGATTTCATGAATGGGCAGATCCGCTTCCGCCAGCAATTCCTTCGCGCGGTTCATGCGCGTGAGCGTGAGAAAATCCGAAAACGCCATGCCCGTCTGCTCCCGGAACAGGGCGGACAAATATCCGCTCGAAAGCTTGCATTCCTCCGCCACGCCATACAGCGTCAAATCCGCAGAAGCGTAATTCTCTTCCACATAAGCCCGCACTTTTTCCACCACCGCGCTGTTGTGGCTTTTTTTGATTTCCGCATAGCTGTCCGCCAGGCGATATACCAGTTCCGCAAACCGCTTTTGAAAGCCGATGGTGCCGATCTCGTGCGAGCATTGCTGGAAATAGCGCAGAATTTCTCCCTGCACCGCCGCCGGCTTGCCGGTTGCTGGGGGCATTTTCAGCACGGAACCATAAAAATCATACAAAAATGCCAGCGTGATTTCATAATCCACATTTTTGGCGATGTTCCGGTCGAATAGCTCCGCGATCACCTGCTCCACGGCGGCGCGGTTTCCCGCGCGAATCGCGTTGATAAACTGCATTTCCACTTCCGGCGGATAATAATAGGTGCCCGCATCTTCCCGGCGCGCATAGCACAAAACGCCCGGTGCGCTTTCCCCAAAAGAAGCGTTCATCAGAACCGATCGCGCCTCGGAATATGACAGGGCAGCCGCGCCCTCGCCCATGTGTTGCGCTCCCAAGCTGATTGACACCCGCAGCGCGCGGTTTTCCCGCAGCACGCTCATCAACGCCTGATAGAGGTTTTCCACGAGCGCCAGGCTTTGCGCCTCGTCCATGCCATTTGTGCGCACAATCAGCGCCACTTCATAACGCGATGTGGTGCACGGCAAAATCTCCCGCGAAAACAGGCGCACAGTTTCCAAAATGATGTTCTTCAGGCCCTGGATTTCGCGTTCCGGCAGGTTTTTCACATCTTCCGCCGCCATGGTCAGCACGGCCACGCGGCAGGAAAAATCCGGCGCATACAGGCCCAGTTCCTGCAAAACGCCCGGCGGCGCCTCGCCATGAGCGCTTTCGCCCTTGAGCAGGTTATTGATATACACCTCGCGCAGCACGCTCTCCTGTTCCTTCAACCGCGCCTGCATCAGCGCCTTGTCTTCCATCATCACGCGTATGCCATAGTGGATGGAGGCGTATACATCCGTGTTGTACGTTCCCGCCGCCTTATCCGCATCCATCATGGAATAGATCGACACCAGCACCCTGCGGTTTTTCAGCAAAAAGACCACCGTCAGGCAGGCAACAATGGCCAGGCAGAAGACGCACAGGGCCTGGATCAAAATATCGAATTGCCGCAGCGCAACCGCCACTTCCTGGTCGCTCGCGAGCAGCACCAGCCGCCAGTGGGGCACGCGCGTTTCGCTGGAATAATAGCGCACGCCGCTTGCCGAAGATGCGTTTGCCGAAGAAATCCGCTCCTTTTCGCTGCTGGTGAGCGGCCGCCCGGAAGCGATCACCTGGTTGGTTTCATCGCAAACGCACAAAACGGAGGTTTCCGCCGTCAGCGCCTGCGCCAGCATGTCATCGAATTTCGCCGCGTCCACCAGGGTGAGAATCGCCGCCGACCGGTCCTGAAAATTGTTGCCCGACCAGATGACATACGGGAGCACTTCCAAATTGCTCAATTCGTTCCCCAGGGAAAACTGCATGCGCGAAAGGAACGTGTTATGGGCGTTTTTCAGCTTTTCCGCAAACGTTTGCACATCATAACCCGCCGGATACTCCGCATCGGAAAACATGCGCGCGAAGCTCGCAAAATCCTGGCCGGCGCCCGGCATGATCACATAACCGCTTTTGAGAAACACCGTGTAATTGGCCGCGACCATGTTGTTATACACGCCAAAATTTTCCATCTCCCACTGGTATTTCAGCGTGTGAATGATATTGGAAGGCGCAAAGATATCCTCGCTCCTGCGAATCACGCCCAAAAGGCTGGAACGGGCCAGCTGATAGGTCATCCGGTGGATATCATCCACCATATCGTTCACCTGCTCAACCGTGCTTTGCATCGTCATCCGGTTGACGTTCACAATGTAGTTTTCCACAGAGGAGCGCGCAGCAAACCAAACCGACACCATCAGGGTGCCGAGCAAAACGACCGTTATGCAAATTTGCCGCCAATATCTTCGAAGCACGCCAAGCCCGCCCTTCCTATAGGGATGGCTTTGCCGAGGTCCGCCTGCAAAGCGGATCCCGGCAAAGCGCTGTGAAGGAATGCGATCGTCCTTATTTATACTGCGCATCGTACGCGCGCTGATAGATGGCCACCACTTCATCCATGCCCGAGGCCTTGAGATCCTCAATGTAGCGGTCCCAGTCGGCGTCGAGATCCGCGCTGCCCACCACGAATTCCGTGCGCATCTGATAGACCATGTTGTTCACGGCCAGCTGCAGATCCGCCAGTGTCAGCGCCTCGTCCTCCGTGAACAGGAACACCTGCGGCAGCTTCATATCAGCCGGCGGGAAATACATGTTGTATTTTTCCATGGCTGCGGTCTGAATCTGCACATAGCCATCCAGTTCGCCCGTGGCGTTTTCGCGCGCAGCCACGGCATCCGGCGACATATCCATCACATAGATCGCGCTGCGCTCCAGCGGCTGATAGCCATGGCCGAGCATGGCCCAGCGGTCGTTGGGCTGCTGCTCATCCGCGCTCTGCAGGTTCAGCCAGGTGGGGCACACGCCGTATTCGTTCACCAGCGTATCATCCTCGTTGAAATCCCAGGCAACGCCCTTCGGGCCCTGGCTCTTGCGCATGGTCGCTTCCGTGCTGTAGAGGAAGTCCAGGAGCTTAAAGGCCAGTTCCGGATCCTTGCACTTGTTCGTAAGCACCGTGCCCGTGGTGCCCGTCACATAATACTGGCAGGTAAACTGCACGCCTTCCGGGCCCACCATCGGCGAAAGGGCCACATAGTTGCGGTACACCGGCTCGTCGCAATACACGAAGGGCGCATGCGCGAAGAACGCGCCGACGATGGTCGGTTCCGTGGAAAGCAGCTGGCGCAGGGACTGTTCGTTCTGCGAGAAGCTCTGCGGCATCAGCAGGCCTTCTTCATACAGGCGATTCATATAGCGCAGCGCCTCGCGATACTCTTCCTGGGCGTATACGGGAACGATGGTGCCGTTATCCACGTTCATCATATTGTTGTTGTCCAGATAGATGAACGAATTCACCAGATAGGTGAACGGATCGGAGAACATCACGTTCGCGCCCACCAGCGGAATTTCGTCCGCCTCGCCGTTGCCATTGGGATCCATGTCCCGGAATGCGACCAGCACTTCATACAGTTCTTCGGTCGTGGTCGGCGTATCGAGACCGAGCGCATCCAGCCAGGGCTGATAGATCCACAGGCGGCTGTAGGATTCGTCGTGCGGGGTGTTCAGATAGGTGGACAGGCAATAGATGTTGCCGTTGTTGCGCACCAGCGCGTTTTTGATATCCGGCACTTCCTCGAAAATGCGCTGCGTCTCCACGCCATACTTCTCGATGTACTCGTTCAGCGGAAGAATTACGCCCATGTCGCCGTAGATCTGCTGCTGCGAAGGATCAAACGGCGCGTTGAAGATGATTTCCGGGTATTCGCCGCTGGAAAGCAGCAGATTCAGCTTTTCATCGCGGTCCGTGGCCGGTCCCATCACCCATTCGATGGTAATGCCAGTCTGCTCCTGCAGCCACTGGGTGAACTGGTTGTTTTCCAGGTCGTCTACTTTCCATTCAGGCAGCGGAAAGCCCCAGGCGGTAATGGTCACATTGTCTTCCGGATTTGCCAGCGGCAGGGTGTAACCCTCCATCTCCGCCTCGCCCAGCGCGCCAGGCATGACGGCGGAAGCAGCGAGCAAAACGCACAGCGCCATGATCAACCACTTTTTCAAAGTTATCCTCTCCTTTTTGAAATGCAAATGGATCGCCATTTATATATTTCTCACCGCCGTTTCCTTTCCCCCTTTCCCGCCGCGGTGAGCCAATGGGATTCAAAGCCAGGGCGCCCGCAGGCGCTCAACCCTTGAGTGAGCCGACCATAATCCCCTTGATGAAGAACCGCTGCACAAAGGGATACAGGATCAAAAGCGGGGCGCTCGATGCCACGATCACCGAATATTTCAGCGATTCCACCAGTTCCTGCTTGCGCTTGAGCGATTCAATGTTCTGGCCAATGGCCGTGGTGTTCGTCGAATTGGCCACCAGGATATCGCGCAAAACGAGCTGCAGGGGGAATTTTTCCGTTTCATTGATATAAAGCATGGCGCTGAAATAGGAGTTCCACTGGCCCACGGCGGTAAACAGCGCCAGCACCGCGATGATCGGCACCGCCAGCGGGATGCCAATCTGCACCAGATAGCGGAAATCATCGCACCCGTCGATCTTCGCCGCCTGAAGCAGTTCTTCCGGCACGCTGGTTTGAAAATAGGTTTTCATCAGGATGATATTCCACACGTTGATCGCCGTGGGAATGATCAGCGCGCCCAGGGAATTCATCAGCCCCAAATCGCGGATCAGCAGGAACGAAGGAATGATACCCCCGCTGAAGTACATTGTGAAAGTGAAGAGAAAGAGGATTGCTTTCTTGCCGGCCAGTTCCCGCCGCGACAGCGGGTAGCCCCCCAGCAGCGTGACCACAATGCACAGCACCGTGCCCAGCACCATGATCACTATGCTGTTGCCAAAGCCGGAAACAATCGTTTTGTAATCCAGAATCGCGCGATAGCCATCCAGCGAAAAGCCCACCGGCCACAGCCAGACCTTGCCGGCCGATACATAAGTGGGATCGCTGAAGGAGGACACCAGCACAATCCAGATGGGATACAGCACCGTGAGCAGAAAAATGCCCAGCACGATGTTGTTGACCGAAAGAAAAATCTTATCCGAACGGCTAGAGCGGATCATTCCTCACACCTCCATTACCACAGGCTGGTATCGCCGCATTTTTGCGCGATCTTGTTCACAATCATCAGCAGAATAAAACAGACCACGGATTTAAACAGCCCGATCGCCGTGCCATATGAATAGTTGGGCATGGACGACGCCAACCCCATTTTATAGGAATAGGTGTCGATCACTTCCGATGTGGCCAGATTCAGGGAATTTTGCAGCAACAGCACTTTTTCAAAGCCCGTGTTGAGAATGCCGCCCGTGTTGAGGATGACCATCACGATCGCAGTGGGCAACACCGCCGGAAAATCGATGTGCCGCACGCGCTGCAGGCGGGTCGCGCCATCGATGATGGCCGCTTCATGCAATTCGGGAGAAACCGAGGAAAGCACCGATATATAGATAATCGAGCCAAAGCCAAGCCCCTGCCACACGCCCGACCAAACATAGACGTGCCGGAAGGATGCGGGGTTCAAAAAGATGTCCACTTCCTGGTTGGCAATAAACGACAGCAGCCTGCCGATCACGCCAAAGCGCGCGTTGAACAATTGAAACAAAATGCCCGTCATTACCACGACGGAGATGAAGTGCGGCGCGTATGAAATCATCTGGAT
>DVJN01000191.1 GCA_018716755.1 Candidatus Alectryocaccomicrobium excrementavium | reverse complement strand
GGCGAGGTGATCGATGGCACAATCGCCCTGATGGAAAACCCGCAGATGAGCACCCGCGAGATGATGCGCTACATTCCCGCGCCGGATTTTCCCACGTGCGGCATACTGGCGCTGGATGGGGAGATCGAAAGCGCCTACGAAACCGGGCGCGGCAAGATGCACCTGCGCGCGCGCACCCACATCGAAGAGGGCAACGCGGGCCGCAAAAAGATCGTGATCACCGAGATTCCCTACCAGGTCAACAAGGCGGCCATGCTGGAAAAAATCCTCAAGCTCAGCGAGGAAAAGAAGGCCCTGTTTGCCGGCATCCATGACATTCGCGACGAGTCCGACCGCACGGGCATGCGCGCGGTGATCGAGGTGAAGCGCGACGCCGACGTGGAAAAGATTTTGGCTGCGTTGTATAAATACTCGGACTTGCAGGTGAGCTTTGGCGCGAACATGGTGGCCATCGCGGGCGGCAAACCTGTGCAGATGGGCCTTAAAGCCCTGCTTACGCACTTTATCGAGCACAGGAAACGCGTGGTCACGCGGCGCACGCAATACGAACTGGAGCAGGCCAGGGCGCGCGCACACATTCTGGAAGGCCTGATCGTGGCGGTGGACAACCTGGACGAGGTCATCGCCTTGATCCGCGCCAGCAAAAATCCCAAAGAAGCGCGGGAAAAGCTCGTTGCGCGCTTTGACCTCAGCGAGGCGCAGGCGCAGGCGATTTTGGATATGCGCTTGCAGCGGCTGACCAACCTGGAAATCCTTACCCTGCGTAAGGAATATGAGGAAGTGTGCAAGCTGATCGACCGGCTGGAAGGCATCCTCAAGAGTGAAAAAAAGCTGTTGCGCGTGATTCGAGACGAACTGACGGAGCTCAAGGAAAAGTATGCGGATCCGCGCCGCACAGAGCTGGTGGGCAAGTTTGAAGCGGTAGAAATTGTACAGGAAGAGGAAGCTGCCGAAGAAGTGGCGGTGGTGGTCACGCGCGCGGGCTTTATCAAGCGCCTGCCGCGCCGCGTTTACGATAAGGCCGCGCCAGAAGAACTGGATGCCGCCGTCGCGCTTCTCACGAGGACGGACCGCAAGCTGCTCTTTTTCACCAACCGGGGCAATTTGTATTCGCTGTCCGTGCAGCAGGCGCCTGAATGCCAGAAAGTCAAGGATCGCGGCCTTCCGCCCAGCGGCCTGTTCGCCGGCTGGGAACAGGAAGAACGGCTCGTGGCCGCCTTTGCGCCGGAATCGTTTGAGGGCGAGCTGCTGTTCGTATCCGCCAATGGCACGGTTAAGCGCGCGCAATTGGCAGATTACGACGCGCGCAAGGGCAAGCTGGCTGCCGTGGGCCTTAAGGATGGGGACGAAATCGTTTGCGTGCAGAAGCTGGCCGCACCAGAATTGCTCCTGGTTTCGCAACAGGGTATGGCGATCCATTTTGCTGCGGAGGATATTCCCGTGCAGGGGCGCACGGCTACGGGCGTGAAGGGCATGACTCTCGCGCCGGGCGACCGCGTAATCGCCGCCGTGCAGAACGAGGGAGCGGGCGAGGTATTGCTCGCCACCGAGCGCGGCTATGCCAAGCGGGATCTCATCGTGGATTTCGATTTGCAGGCGCGCGGCGGCAAGGGCCTTCGCGCCATCACCTTCCAGAAAAACGGCGCTACGGGCACGTATCTGGTTGGCGCCAGGCTTGTTATGATGCCGTATGATTTTGTGCTGGTGCAAAAGAGTGGCACGCGCACGCGGCTCAACACGGAAATGGTGCGCATTGAGGAGCGTGCGGGCAAGGGCGCGCTATATGCCGTGGTGGTGCTGGACGATGTGGTGGAAAGCGTCGAGGTGGAATAGCAGTGCGAGCATGGACGATCGTTGGCGGTTTTTTTATCGCGCTCAATCTTTGCTCGTTTGCCCTCTTTGGCTGGGACAAATCACGCGCCCGGCGCGATGCGTGGAGAATATCTGAGCGCGCGCTTTTGCTGGCGGCGGCCTGCTTTGGCGGCACGGGCGCGCTGCTGGGCATGCGCGCCTTCCGCCACAAGACCCGGCACTGGAAATTCCGCATCCTTGTGCCGCTATTTGCGCTTTTGCAGTGGGCGGCGCTGATTGCTTGGGCAGTCTATTCACAGGCCTAAAAAGTGGGCGCGAACCTTTTTGGTTCGCGCCCATTGATGACAGTAGCGGCCTTTACGCCTTCTCCTTTTTCGCCAGCGACAGGAGAGATACCAGGCTTACCAGCAACACCGCAATGCACAGCACCAGTGAAACCACCCAGTTGGATCCCAGCTGGAACGCAGGCACGGCGAGGAAGCCCCAGATGCCGCTGATGCCGCAGATGGCGGGCAGCAGGGAAACGAGCGCGCTCTTGGCCTTTATGATGCAAAGTACAATACCGACAGCGCCGGATACGAGCACGAGGATGGGCATGCCGATGATCTGGCCCACTTCGTAGTCCTCATTGGCAGTGGCTTCTTCCAGATAGTCATCCAGTTCGCGATATTCACCCGGGAACCAAACGTAGCTTTGGATAGAAGTGTCGAAAGTTTCTTCATCGTCGGTATAGTGCCAAAACGGCATGAACTGGAAAATCAAGATGACCAGCATGAGAACGACGCAGATATAGTTGCAGATTCTTGCGAGGCCGCTGTTTGCGCGAGTTGCCATGGATATCCCTCCAACTTTAATATTTGCATAAAGCATAGCATGGATTTCTAAACACAAGATAAATTCTGGCGGAAACGAGAGCAAGTTTTCCAGTTTTGTAAAACGAAAGACATACTATCTGTGTATTGTGCGGGAAATCAACACATTTTCACGGCTTTATAGCCGACTCCGCGCACGGACAGGATGGAAAATTCTGGCCAACCGTGAAAGCGCTTGCGCAGGCGGGCGATGTGCACGGTTACGGTTTCCCAGCCGCTGTTGCTCTCCGCGCCCCAGATTTCATCCATCAAATCCAGCCGCGTGAAAACCTTGTCCGGGTTGGAAAGCAACTTAAAGAGCAGAAGAAATTCCTTTTGCGGCAGGATATGGGCCTCGTTTTCGCGCCATACGGTAAAGGTATCGTAATCGAGCGTGACGCAGCCCAACACGATTTTGCGCTCCTGCTCGACCTTTGCCCGACGCAAAAGCGCGCGGATGTGCAGCAAAAGCTCCTCGCCATCGAATGGCGCAGGCAAAAAATCGTCCACTCCGGCGCGGAAAGCGCTTTTGCGGTCGGCGGGCGATTCCTGGTCCGCCAGCATCAGCACGATCAGCATACTGCCAGCCTCGCGCAGCGCGCTGGTGAATTCCAGGGCGTCCATGCCGGATTGCGAAACGATCGCCAGATCCGCGTGCCAGCCTTCCATGAGCGCCATGGCGGCTTCGCCATTGGCGGCGAGCGCTACGGTATAGTGCTCCGCTTCCAGCAAGTCGCGCATTTTTTGCCGCCAGGCCTTGTTGTGGCCCGCAACGAGAATGTGAAACATGGCATCACCTGAGGGTCAAATTTATAAAAATAGCGCTTTGCCGCCCAAAAGCGCGCGGACTCACTCCACAAAGACCGCGCTGTACCAATTTTGCTCATCCGTTTCCGGGTGCGAAAGCGTGCTGATGGGCAGGCCAAAGCGGCGCACGGTTTGAAAAACGTCTATACCCACGGAATGAAACGCGGGCCGCGCCATGCGCGGAAAGCGGCAGGGAGCGCATTCCACGGCGGCGCATTCGTTGCAAAGCGCGCAATCGCTGAGGGAAAAAGCGAAATAATAGCCATCGTGAAACGCGCGCGATTCGAGTTCCAGAGAAATCCTTTGCGAAAGCGCCTTGTCCGTGGTGTGCACAATGACGCCCCAACGGTAGCGCGAAAGCATTTCTTTGTATTCCGCGAGGGAGACGTTGTTCGCCCGGGAAGGACAGGTGTGGTTGCGGCCCCAGTCGGCGCAGCCAAACATGCACTTGAGCAGCGTGCGCGGGTCGAAGGCGATATCGCTCAGCGCAAAAACGACCGCATGGCGCGCGCCCATTTCCAACGCCAGGCGCGTGTATTCAGCCGCCGCGCGCGAAGATTCGGCGGAAAGCGTGTTTTCTGCTGGCATACAATTTTCCCTCCGCTTCCTGATAAGCGCGCGCGTATTCCACATTGTCCGGGCGCTGGCGCGCCGCTACGCCCAGATAGGTCGCCGCTTTTTCGTGTTCGTTGAGCATGGAAAGCGCCCGGCCAAACAAATAGTTCCATTGTGGGCAGCGCCCCGCCATGCCCATTAAAAGCCGGCGCGCGTGCATGGGCTGGTTATCCCGCAGCAGCTGTTCCGCGTCTGCCAGGGCGCTTTCTTCTTCCAGGCTGGGGGAACCGGCAAGGCGGAGGCACTCGGCATACGCACTGTTGATCTCCACCATGCGCCCTTCTGCCCAGGCGCGCTCTGGCCCGGCGGCAAAGCGGTCGGGATGCCACCTGCGGGCGAGCGAGCGATATGCCTGATGGATGGCTTTGCGATCCGCCGCGCGATCAATGCCGAGCGTTTCAAATGGGTTCGGCAAGCGCAACACCTTCCTCAATTGGGAATTTTATCTCAATTATAGCACAGTATGCGGCGAGTGTCACGCTTTAGCCGTGCAAATCGCGTTAAAAAAAATTCGTGGAACGCGATGGGAAGGGAAGAATTTTACATGGGAGGTAAGAAACTATTAAAAATGGAGGAAAATGCGAGGGGTTTCTGGAGATTCGCGTTAAATTACCCGCCTTGTATGGGATTTTAACGCCGCGTGTGGTATACTGGATATAGCGGGCGTGCAATGTGCGCCGAAGGCCTGCCGCAGCCACTGTGGGCAGCGGCAGGGCGCCGGGCCTTGCACCGCATTTTTGGATGTACGGTCGCCGCGAAGGCGGGGCTTACGAATACATTTTGCGCGGCTATGCGGCTGCGCTTGTTGGTATGTGTTTTCGTGCGTCAAAAATTGAGTAAAGAGAGGCATTTTATGGCAAGAGGCAAAAAAGAAAACAAACCAAAGCTTCGCATCATACCGCTGGGCGGTCTGGGCGAAGTGGGGAAAAACATGACGGTTTACGAGTATATGGACGATATCGTGGTGGTGGACGTCGGCTCGATCTTTCCCAAGGAAGACATGCCGGGCGTGGATCTGGTGGTGCCGGACATTACGTATCTGGAAAAAAACGCGGACCGCATCCGCGGCTTTGTGATTACGCACGGGCACGAGGATCATATCGGCGCGGCGCCGTACACGTTTAACAGCATCATCGCGCCGGTATATGGCACGCGGCTCACCCTTGCGCTGCTCAACCACAAGCTCAAGGAACACCGCATCACCAACGTGCCGCTGAACGTGATTGAGCCGGGCGACGTGGTGGAAATGGGTGCGTTCAAGGTCGAATTCGTCAAGGTGAGCCACTCCATCGCGGGTGCGTGCGCCATCGTACTGCACACGCCGGTGGGCGTCATCGTGCACACGGGCGATTTTAAGGTGGACTACACGCCCATCGATGATGAGATCATGGATTTGGGCCGCCTAGCAGAGCTGGGCCGCAAGGGCGTGCTCTGCCTGCTGGCCGATTCCACCAACGCCGAGCATGCGGGCTACACGATGAGCGAGCGCACGGTGGGCGATACCTTTAATGCGTATTTCGCCAAGGCGACGGGGCGCATCATCGTGGCCATGTTTGCCAGCAACGTGCACCGGATCCAGCAGGTGGTGGATCTGGCGGTGCGGTATCAGCGCAGGGTCTGCCTCGTTGGGCGCAGCATGATCAATGTCGCGCAGGTGGCCATGCAGCTGGGCGAGTTGCACATTCCCGAAGGCCGCCTGTTTTCCATCGACGAAATCGACCGGTATGAGGACAACGAAATCGTGGTCGTAACCACGGGCAGCCAGGGCGAGCCGATGAGCGGGCTTTCGCGCATGGCGTTTGCCGAGCACAAAAAGCTGGAGATCAAATCGAGCGATATGGTCATCGTGTCGGCCACGCCCATTCCGGGCAACGAAAAGAGCGTTTCCCGCGTGATTGACCAATTGATGCGCACGGGCGCAGACGTGATCTATAAGGCCCTGGCCGAGGTGCACGTTTCCGGGCACGCCAAGCGGGAGGAGCTCAAGCTCATCCACGTTTTAACCCGTCCGCGGTATTTTATTCCCATTCACGGCGAATACCGGCATCTCAAGCACCATGCAAACCTGGCCATTTCCCTGGGCATGGATCCCAAGCGCACCCTTGTGCCGGACAATGGCGACATCATCGAGGTGAACGAAAGCTCCATGCACACGGTGGGCACAGTGCCCGCGGGAGCGGTGCTCATCGATGGGCTGGGCGTGGGAGATGTGGGCGCGGTGGTGCTGCGCGACCGCAAAAAACTTTCCACGGATGGCATGCTCATCGTGGTGATGGGCATCGACCACGAACTGGGCGAAGTCGTTTCCGGGCCGGATATTATCACGCGCGGCTTTGTCTACATGCGCGAGGCAGATACGCTGCTGGAGGGCGCGCGCAACGCGGCCATCCGCGCGCTGGGCAATTATGGCAGGATTGAGCCGAGCGATTGGAACCATTTAAAGAACGATGTGCGCGATTGCGTACAGAAGTATATTTACGACACGATCAAGCGAAATCCCATGATCCTGCCCATCGTGGTAGAAATATGACGCGGCGGTGGGCTGGCCGGGCGAAACTTTTTTTCGCCGCGCGCGTCTAAAGAAGTGGAGGATGCTGCTATGGAGAACATTTACGATCAGGCGCGCGCGCTGGCCAGCGCTTTGAAGGAAACGGAAGAATACCGCGAGTATACCCGCCTCAAAGCGGTGGCTTATGACGATTCAACCAACAAATCCCTGCTGGATGAATACAAGCGCCTGCAATACAGGATGCAGATGACGCTTGCCAGCGGCAAAAGCGTGGATGAAGACGAGATGCAGAAGATGCAGCGCCTTGCGTCCATTTTGCAATTCAACCCCGATGTGAGCGCGTATATGCTGGCGGAATTCCGCTTCCAGCGCATGCTTTCAGAGGTGTTCCAGATTCTGGGGGAAGCGGCCGGCATCGATTTGGACGCGCTCGCGGGGAAATAGCGATAGTAGGAGAAACACCATGCCGAAACGGTATCCTGCCAACCGGCCCGCGCGCAGGGGCCAACAGGGCAAAAAAGCGGCGCATAAGCGCCCAAAGCAGGAAAGATATACGGAAAAAACGCTGCGCGAGGATCGCGAATACGGCTTTTTCTGGTATGACTGGTTGTGGCGCTTTCTGCGGCCGGTGATGATTTTCCTGTGCGCGTTTGTGCTGGTCGCGGGAATAGTTGCTACGCTCTGGAACCAGGTGTATGAGAATTTCCTGATGCCCATGGAGCCGGACAACGAGGAAACCGTGACCTTCACCATCGCCTCCGGTGAATCGATTTCGACCATATCGGAGCATTTGTACGAGCAGGGCCTTTTGCGCAACAAGGGCCTGTTTAAGTACATCATTTCGTTCCAGGGCATCACGAACGACATCCATTATGGCAGCTATCAGTTGTCCCCTTCCATGGATGTGATGGAGATCATCGGCGTGCTGGCCAGCGGCAGCGAGACGACCGAGCGCACGATTACCATCATCCCGGGCTGGACGTGCGAGGATATCGCGGATTATCTGGTATCCGTGGGCGCGCTCACCAACCGGGACGAATTCCTCGCCGTGTGCAATCAGCCGGAACTGTTTCTCACAGATAGTTACGCGCTGCAATACGCGTATGAATCCGCGGGATTTTCCAACCGGTTATACAAGCTGGAGGGGTATCTCGCGCCGGATACGTACCGCGTGTTCGCCAATGCCAGTGCGGAAAGCATTGCCCGCACCCTAGTTTTGCAGACCAACACGGTGTACGACCGCGTGTTCTATGCCGAGGATAGTGTGCAGTATGACGAAGAGGGCAACCTCATTCAGGAAGGGTATGTTTCGCCGCTTACCATGGATCAGACGTTGATCCTCGCTTCGATGATCGAAAAGGAGGCCGGGAGTCAGGAGGATTTCGCGCGGGTTTCAGCGGTGTTCCACAACCGGCTGAATGCGGGCATGCGCCTGGAAAGCGACCCGACGGTGAAATACACGCTGGGTGTGGATACTTTTACGCTCACCAACGAGCAGCTGGCGACCCAATCGGCCTATAACACGTACCAGATTGCAGGACTGCCCGCCGGGCCGATCTGCAATCCTTCGCAGGCGGCGCTGGAAGCCGCGTTGCACCCGGATGAGACGTTTATGGCGGAAGGGTATTATTATTTCTGCGCCACGGAACCGGACTCTGACGCGTTGGCCTTTGCCAAAACGCTCGAGGAGCACAATGCGAACGTGGAGCGGTATCGCCCGCTGTGGGAAGCCTACGACCGCGAACAGCAGGGGCAGTAAGGCGGCAGAATCGGGGATTAAAATGGCCTGCGAATACAGGATGCGCTGGGACTCGGTGAGCGATGACCGCGAGTTTCCCACGAAGATTACGGAAGTATTGCAATCGGCAAGCGCCACGCACAGCCACGAGTTCTTTGAAATTGTGTACGTGGTGGATGGCTTTGTGTTGCACGCGCTGGGCGGGGAAAGCGCCCTGCTCCTGGCGGGCGACATCATCGCCGTGCGTCCGGGCGACGAGCATTTTTATCATGGACGGCGCACGGCGAGCATCATCAATTTTCTGTTTTTGCCCGAGGCGCTGGGCGGCGCGCTCCAGGAGGTTTGCACGCTGCCCGGCATGGCGGATTTCTTTGCCGAAGGCCCCTCCAGCGGCTGGAAGCTGCATGCGCACCTGGAACTGGAAGATCGGGAGCGCGTGTTGGAATTGTTTCGCGCCATGCAGGAGGAGCGCGGCACACAGAAGACCGGCTGGGTGGTGCGCAGCCGCGCATTGCTGGTAGAATTCATGGTGCTCCTTGCCCGCGTTTTCAGCGCGCGCTTTTCTGCCTCGCGCACCGGGGACAGCGCGTATACCGGGTATGTGAGCCGCGCCATGGAACTGATCGAGGCGGATTACGCGCAGGAGCTTTCCATTGCGGATATTGCCCGCCAGGTGGGCGTGAGCGCCGACCATTTAACGCGTCAGTTCAACCGCATCCTGGGCATCACGCCGTCGGAATACCTGCGGCGCTTTCGCTTCGCGCGCGCCATAGAACTGTTGCGAGGGCAGGTGGCGGTGGGCGAGGTGAGCCGGCAGGTGGGATTTTCCCATATCAGCCATTTTTCGCGCGAGTTTAAGGCGATGTTTGGCATGAATCCCAGCGAATATGCGCGCCGCTATGCCAAGCAGCCGTTCGACAGGCCGTAGAGCATTGACAAACCTGTTTATTTCGATAGGGGATGCTCGAAAAAATGATTTTTCATTTTTCGAAGGGTGTTGATTTTGTCAACACCTTCGCCGCCCGCTGGAAAAAGCGGGCGGTTTGTGCTATAATGAACTCGGACCGGCGCAGCCGGTATAGAAGGAATGCAAGGAGAAAACGATGAATCGAAAAGAAATTGCGGAAATCCGCCGCCGCCTCAATCCGGAGAAAAACGCCATTTCCTGCGTGCGCGGCTGCTATGTGAATGAAAAGCGCGAGATTGTGTCCACATTTACCCATTCGCTGCTGACGCTGCCGCTGGAGGAAACGGAAAAATACCTTTCTCTCTTTAAACGCACACTCTCTGGCGTGCCCGCCAGGAACCTGCTGGAGCTGGATTTCAACGCCAGCCAGGTGATGGATGGTCCGCAGCATGCGCGGTTGATGGAACTGAAAGATAGCGCCCTGCGCGATGAGGAAGCGGTGGAGGCATTTTATCAATCGGTGATAGACGCGCTGGAGATGGAGGGCAACTATCTGATTTTGCTCTTGCATGATACTTATGATGTGCCCATGCGCGTGCG
Source organism: Candidatus Alectryocaccomicrobium excrementavium (assembly GCA_018716755.1). Lineage (GTDB taxonomy): Bacteria > Bacillota > Clostridia > Christensenellales > Aristaeellaceae > Alectryocaccomicrobium > Alectryocaccomicrobium excrementavium. Next base: position 33,160 of record DVJN01000191.1, on the reverse strand, counting down.
CGAGCGCGACGAGGCGCCGGGCGAGGACGCGGGCGACGAGGTGTTTTCCTATGTCCTTTGCGCCATCTGCCCGGTCAAGCTGGCCAAGCCCGCGCTGAGCTATTTCGACCAGGACAACGCATTCCACAGCCGCGATATGGACTGGGTCGTGTCGTCGCCGGAAATCGGCTTTTTGTTCCCGCGCTTTGACGACCGCGCGCCCAATATTTCCGGCGCGCTATACTACACGCGCGACGCGGCCAACCGGCACGATGAGCTGATCGCCGCCGCGATGGGCGAAGTGGGCGCGCCCATGCCTGCCATGGAACAGAAAGAAACCTTTCAGGCGGTGCTGGAGGACGCGCTGGGCGACGAGCTGAGTCTTGACGTGGCGCAGGCTGTGCGCGAGGAAATTGTTAACCGCATCGAAGAAACCGCTGCGGACAAGGAGGCCGGACCGGCAGAAATTTCGCGCGCGGAGGTGCGGCGTGTGCTGGAAAATTGCGGCGTTTCCGACGAAAGCGTTAAGGCGTTTGAGGAAAAATACAACGAGGAATTTGGTCTGGGCGTGGGACTGAGCGCGCAGAACCTTGTGGACGCCAAGCGCTTTGAGGTACGAACGCCGGACGTGGTGGTGCACGTCAACCCCGAACGCAGCGACCTGGTGGAAACCCGTGTGATCGGCGGCGTGAAATACCTGCTGATCCGGGCGGACGAGGGCGTGGAAGTCAACGGCGTTGCCATTGCCATAGCGGCGGAGCAATAAAATCGGGAGGGCTTGCGCATGAAAATTCGCAGCGTAGAATGGTTTCAGGTGCCACCGCGCTGGCTGTTTGTGAAAATCACCACGCAGTCGGGCCTGGTAGGCTGGGGCGAGCCGGTGGTGGAAGGCAAGGCGGCTACGGTCGCCGCGTGCGTTTCGGAAATGGGGAAGGCGCTCATTGGGCACGACGCGGAGGACATTGAAGACGCGTTTCAAATGCTCTACCGGGGTGGCTTTTATCGCGGCGGCCCGGTGCTGACCAGCGCCATTTCAGGCATTGAGCAGGCGCTATGGGACATCAAGGGCAAGCGCCACGGCCTGCCCGTGTACGCTTTTCTGGGCGGCAAGGTGCGCGAGCGCATTGAAGTATACCGCTGGATTGGCGGCGACCATCCCCGCGATGTGGCGGCGCAGGCGCGAGAGGCCCTGGCGCAGGGCTATCGCGCGGTGAAGATGAATGGTACCGACGAGCTGAAGTGGATTGATACGTATGATAAGCTGGATGCGGCAGTGGAACGCGTGGCGGCAATCCGCGAAGCTGTGGGCAAGGAATTGCGCGTTGCCGTGGATTTCCATGGCCGGGTACACAAAACCATGGCGAAGCAGCTGATGCACGAGTTGGAACCGTTCCGGCTGATGTTTGTGGAAGAACCGGTGCTGTGCGAAAACGAAGAGGTATTCGCGGAACTCGCCCGCACCAGCCACATTCCCATCGCCACGGGTGAACGCAATTACACGCGCTGGGGCTTTAAAAATATGCTTCTGCGCGGCGGAGTGGATATTTTGCAGCCGGACGTGAGCCACGCGGGCGGCATTTGGGAAACCCGCAAAATTGCTGCCATGGCGGAGGCGTTCGATGTAGCGATTGCCCCGCATTGCCCGCTGGGCCCGATCGCGTTGGCGGCTTGCCTACAGGTGGATTTCTGCTCGCCCAACGCGTTCATTCAGGAACAGAGCCTGAATATTCATTACAACGCCGGGTATGACCTGCTGCGCTATATCAAAAATCCGGAAATTTTTCACTATGAGAAGGGGCATGTGTCTCTTTTGCGCGCGCCCGGCCTCGGCGTAGAGGTGGACGAGGACTATGTGCGCAAAATGGCGCGGGAAGGGCATGACTGGCACAATCCCATCTGGCGCGATGCGGATGGCTGTGTGACCGAGTGGTAAGTGCCTGTCCGCGCATGAATCGCTTCTCTGCCGTATACATTGGGAAGGAGAGGGGGGCGAGACATGGAAAAGTGGAAAGGCGTGAGCGCCCGCGCCCGCGCGTTGGCAGAAACGGCCCGGCGCAATGCTGAATTGGGCGAGGCCCGGGGCGCGCTGGCGCAGGCGTTTCGCGCGTTGGGCGAAGCGTATTACGCGAAGGATACTCTGCGCGCGGCGGAACTGGTTAACCGGATTGATGGCATGAAGGCGCGCGTGGAGTCGCTCCTGTGCGAGCTGGACGCTTTGCGCGATGAACGGCGCTGCCCGCGCTGTGGCGCGGTGCAGCGCAAGGAGCACCGCTTTTGCGTGCAGTGCGGCGCGGCGCTTGAAACGCACGAGGCCATGATCCATTGGCCGCAATCTGGCGCGGCGCAAAGCGCGCCGGAAAAGCAAAACGGGGAGAATGATGGGCCGCCGGAATCCGAAACGCCGGCGGAATGAAACACTGCGTGGGTGCAATTGAGATTTGCGGCGGAAACGCCGCATTTTTTTGTGGAAAGAGCGTTTTATCGCAGATATCATCAAATGGGGCTTGTGCGTGGGCAAAAAATATGATAAGCTGAAATGGGTGATGAAGGATGGTGGAACATCGCGTGCCGGAGGGCGTGCGGGAAATGCCGCTGCGGGCGTATTTGGCGCGGGCGTACCCGATGGCGCCCGGCTGGGCCCTGCGCGACGCGTGGAAAAGGCGCGATGTGCGCGTGAATGGGGACAAGGGCGCGCAGGCGGTGCGCGGGGGCGACGTGGTGCGCGTATATTTGCCGGAGGATCTGCTTTTTGCTCAGCCGCTCTCCATTTTGTATGAAGACGGGGGAATTCTGGCGCTGGAAAAGCCCAGCGGGTTGCCCGTGGATGTGGATGCGGATGGAATTGGCGAGGATACCGTGGCGCGAAGGCTGGAACGGCTGCGGCCTGGCGCGCGCATTGCGCACCGGCTGGATGCGGGCACGGGCGGCGCGCTGTTGGCGGGCAAGACGCCGCAGGCGTTGGAGCGGCTTATGCAGGCATTTGCCAGCGGCGGTGTGCGCAAGGAATATCGCGCGGTTGCGGTGGGCCAGGGCGTGGGGGAGCAGCTGCTGGAGGGTTATTTGGAAAAGGACGCGCGCCAGGCGCGCGTATCCGTTCGCCGCGAACCGTTTCCGGGCGCGCGGCGCATATTGACGCGCTACCGCGCCCTGCGATGCGCGCAGGAAAGCGGCGTGTGGCTGACGCAGCTCAGCGTGGAACTGCTCACTGGCCGCACGCACCAGATCCGTGCGCATCTGGCGCACGCCGGATTGCCCCTGCTTGAGGACGACAAATATGGCGATCGCGCGGCCAACCATAGGTTGGGCGTTTTTGTGCCGCAACTGTGGTGCGAGCGATTGCGATACGAAAGCGTGGATGTGCGGTCCGCGCCGAAGGGAAGGTTTTTTGCGGAATGAAGGATAAGAAGGATATTCGCATGGTGGCCATGGATATGGATGGCACCCTGCTTTTGCCAAATGGCACGATTTCCCCGCGAGCGGCACGCGCGCTCACCGGCTGCGAAGAACGCGGCATCAAGGTGATCCTGGCCAGCGGGCGCAGCTTTTTCAACATTCGCGCCTTTTATAAGCAGCTGGGGCTGAAAAGTCCCATGCTGTCGGTGAACGGTGTGCGGGGCGATGCGTCGTGCATGGGGCCGCTGCTTTTCGATTCGTTTTTGCCCGAAAGCGTGACGCGCGCGATTTTGCCCATTTTGCGCGCGGAAAAGGTGCACTTTGACCTGTTCACACGCTATGACATATACGATGAATTTTTGGATGCGGATTTCCGCTTTCACGATGTACCCCAGGTCGTCGAGGAAGACGGCATGCGCCACGAGATCGTGGTGGAGCGGCCAGACCGCACCGATATGGAGGGCGCGCCGCACGCATACAAGCTGATCGTCATGTCGCGGGACAAGGAAAAGCTGGCGCGCATTCGCGCCGCGCTGAGCCCTTTCCCGGTGGATATTGCCGCTTCCGGCTGGAACAATCTGGAGATCATTCAGCCTGGCGTGAATAAAGGCACAGGGCTGGCGCGCCTTGCCGCGCATTATGGCATTGCCCGCGAGCAGGTAATGGCTTTTGGCGATTATTGGAACGATGTGGAAATGCTTGAGTGGGCGGGTGAATCTTTCGCCATGGAAAACGCGGATCCACAGGTGCGCACACACGCCCGGTATATCGCGCCTTCCAATGCAGAAGATGGCGTGGCGCGGACGATTGAGGAGCGTTTATTATGCTGAACATTGTGCTTGTGGAGCCGGAAATCCCGCAGAACACTGGCAATATCGCCCGCACCTGCGCGGCGACAGGGAGCGCTTTGCACCTGGTGAAGCCGCTGGGCTTTTCGCTGGACGACAAATACATGAAGCGGGCGGGGCTGGACTACTGGTTTTTGACGGAAATCCACGTCCACGAATCCTGGGCGGATTTTTGCGCGGCCTATCCGGGCGCGCGCATGTTCTTTGCCACCACCAAGGCAAAGCGGAGCTATGCGCAGGCGCAATACCATGATGGCGATTTCCTGGTCTTTGGCCGGGAAACGCGGGGGTTGCCGGAGCCGCTTCTGGCTGCGAATCTGGAGGCGTGCATTCGCATTCCTATGCGGCGCGAGGCGCGCAGCCTGAATTTGTCGAATTCCGTCGCCATTGTGGCCTATGAGGCGCTCCGGCAGCTGGATTTTCCTGGCCTCGCAGACGAGAGCGATTATGCCCTGCCTGAATGGCGCGATTATGTGTAAATCGCGGAACCGTTGAGAGGCTGTTTTCGTCTAAAGAGAGAAGCGGGTTCAGCGGGGATAAAGCGGACGGGTTTCACGAATAAATAAAGGGGGCGTTCCATGGCGAAGGTATACACAAAGCGCGAAATGCGTTCCCGCCGCAAGCGGTTTATGGCGATGGCGGGCACAATGGATTTTTTGGGCGTGGTTGGCAGTTGCGCGGTAATCCTTGTGTGCACAATGCTCATTGCATCGCTCGTGTCCTGGGTGCGGTCGGACATTCCGGTTACGCTCGCGCCTGTGGAATATGCGATTAACACCGCCATTGTTTCGCCCGAAGAATAGCGCCGGGAGGAGAGGAAGCATTGAAGCTTTCCAGGCTGAACCAGGAAATGCGCGCGTTTTTTGCCGATTTATACGAAGGGGAGAGCAAGCCGCTCGTGTTGGGAGAAGGGCAGGAAAGTGCCCGCGTGGCGCTTGTGGGCGAAGCGCCCGGCGAGCAGGAAGCGCTCAAGGGAAAGCCCTTTGTGGGCAAGGCGGGCCGGAATCTGGATGAATTTTTGCGGGCCACGGGGCTGGATCGCGCGCAGCTGTACATTACCAATGTGGTCAAAATCCGCCCGACGCGCGTGAGCGATGCGGGGCGCATTGTTAACCGTCCGCCCACACGGGAGGAAATCGAGTTGTTTTTGCCCTGGCTGAGGCGCGAACTCGCGGTGGTGAAAGCGCCGCTGGTGGTTACGCTGGGCAATGTGGCGCTCAAGGCGCTGGCGGGTCGGGAGCGCACCATTGGGGTGGTGCACGGGCAGCTGCTTTCGGTGGAAGGCATGCGGATTTTCCCCCTGTACCATCCGGCTTCGGTACTGTATAACCCACGGCTGAAAGAGATTTATGCGCGGGATCTGGCCGCGCTGAGCGATTTTATATGACGGGGATCGAAGTGCGGTCGCGCGGGCGGGTGGCTGCGCGCGCGGAAGTGGCGCGCGGCTGTTTTGCGCGCCTGTATTTGCGGGACGATATCGGGGCGGCGCGAGAATTGTTTGCGCGCATCCTCGCATATCAGGTTGGCCTGGGAGAGAGCGCATGCGTCGGGCCGGTTTCGCGCACACCTACGCGGCTGGGCGAGGGCGTGCGCATTTTTGGGTTTGATCGCGCTGACCGTCTTTCGCCTGCGCAGGGGCCGCACTACGCGCGCATTTTGGAAGCGTGTGGGGCGCAGGTGGTGCGGCGCGACCGTTTATATGAAATTTCCGTGCCCGTGGATATGCGCGATTGGACGCGAATGGCGGAGCGGTTTGGCGCGGAGGCTTCTTTGAGTGGGCTTAGCCGCGCGCTTTGCGCGCAGGTGGCGCGCGTTGCGGGCCTGCCGGAGGCGCAAATGGCGCGTACCCTCGCTGCGCTGCCGCGGCCGCAAATCGCCATTGCGCGCGTGCGCGGCGCGCTGGCGGGATACATGATCGTATTGCCCAATGGGCGGCTTTTTCGCCTGGCGGAGGCGCGCGTATTGCCCAGCTACCAGCGGCGCGGCGCGATTGCCGCGCTCGTGTGCGCAGTGGCGCCGCGCCTGGGCCGCGTGGCGGAAGCAGGCGTGATCGATGTGGAAAACCGCGCGTCGGCTCTTCTGGCCGAGCGCGCGGGTGGCAAACGGGTGGCGGAATTCGCGTTTTACCGCCTTACAAAAACCTGCACTACATAAACAAAGCCTTCTGGCGTGGTAGCGACGCCCACGCCCATGTGCGTCCACTGGCTGCCCATCAGCGTGATGCGATGGCTGGCGGAAGAGAGAAACGCAGCCTCCGCGTGTTCGACCGTTCGGCTGCGGGCGATGTTCTCACTGGCGCCTTTATAGGCCACGCCGAAGTGGCTGAGCATGGAGCGAATATCTCCATATGTAGGAGAGTTGTGAGAAAAATATCCGTTTATTAACATGTCGTTAGCCTTGATGCGCGCGATCTCACAGAGTTGCGCATCAATTGTTGGGAGGGATAGTCCATATCTGGTCCTGTCTTCTCGCACGAAATTAATCATTTCGGCCTCTTGCGCATTGAGCATAGCTGCGCTATAATTTGTCATTGCCTGGCAGTGTATGGGGAATACCACCAGGAGTGCTGTTGCGAGGCAAAGAAACCGGTGAATGGGTTTCATAACCTTGGCTCCTTTCGTAGTAAAATGCGGAAGTGGCGCGTCACAAGTAGGATTGTAATGGAAATGAAGTAAAAATGCAATAAAATTGGCATGGAATTGCCATGGGAATCCCTGCCGCGATCGAACATGGATGGAGGAATGAAACATGCTGCCGAAGAAATGTCCCCGCTGTGAAATCAACTATCTGATGGATGGCGAGAAGATTTGCTCCGTATGCCGCAAGAGCGTCCATATGGAAGAAGAACCGGAAGAGATCGTCGAACTGTGCTCGGAATGTGGAGAGCATCCGGCCATGCCCGGTAGCGAGCTGTGCGCCTACTGCCGCAAGGAACTGGCGCGCCGCACGCCCGTTGTGGCGATGTCGGAGGATGAGATTGAGCCGTCCCTGCAGATGGATTCTGTCGCGACGATGGATGAAATCGAGCTGGATTTGGGCGATGATCTGGGCGACGAGCTGCCGGATTTCCTGGACGAAGAGGATAAGGAAGAAGTCGCGGAAGAAGACGAAGAAGATGATGAAGACGGTGGCGAAGATTGAAAATCTTTGCCATAGCCGATTTGCATCTGCCGGCGCAAAAGAAGCCGATGGATGTATTTGGCCCGCATTGGGAGCGCCATTTTGAGCGGATTTCGCAAGACTGGCGCGAGCGCGTTTCGCCCGGAGACGTTGTGATGCTGCCGGGCGATTTGAGCTGGGCAATGACGCTGGCGGAAGCGGCGGAGGATCTGGCCGCGATTGGCGCGTTGCCAGGGAGAAAGCTGTTGCTGCGTGGCAACCACGATTTCTGGTGGAGTTCCATCAGCCGCGTGCGGGACGCGCTCGCCCCGGGCATGTTCGCCATTCAAAACGACGCGATCCGCCTGGGCGGCGCGGTATTTGCCGGCTCGCGCGGCTGGACAAGCCTGTCCGGCGAGGCGGCGGATGAGAAAATTCGCCAGCGCGAAAAGCTGCGGTTGGAAATGTCGCTCAAGGCGGCGCGCGCATTGGGTGAGGATGCGCCGTTATATGTGATGACACACTATCCGCCCCTCGCGCCAGATGATAAAGACAATGATGTAACGGCCATGCTCTCGCGCTACGGGGCGAAGTGCGTGGCCTATGGGCATTTGCATGGCTCCGCGATTCGCTATGCGTTCGAGGGGGAATGGCGCGCGGTGGAATACCATTTGGTGTCGTGCGACGCTTTGGGATTTTCGCTGCGGCAGATTGGGGAAGAGCCAGGCGCATAAGGCGAGGGCAAGGGCGCATTCTGGTGCGTCCCAGGCAAGCATGAGAATTATACAACGAACATATTGTTAATTTTAGAAGGCATGTGCCGCTGGATTGTGCGGTATATGCCTTTTTGATTCTTTGCGAATGTTACAATTGGAACATTTTCCCATGTATATCCCGGAACGCATTTTGTGCACCATATGTGGTATGGCTGATGATATGGCGGCACATGATGTTGTATGCCCGTGTTTTTGGTTCATAATTTCCCAAGACATATTTAAAAAATATTTGAAATATTCCGATATCGGTGGCGAAGTGTGGGGATTTGTGGTATAATGTGGGGAGAAAAGGCGGATCCTATGGCAAAGGGGGTGAATACCGGTGCAAAGCGAATTCCTTGGCAATATGGCTCATACAATGGATGCAAAAGGCCGCGCGACCATTCCGGCGGCCTACCGGGAAGCGCTAGGGCCTTCGTTTTACATCGGCATGAACACCGCTTTTTCGGCCGTTGCCCTGTATACGAGCGAAAAATGGGATTCCATGCGCCAGTGGCTGGACGCGTTTCCCTCGGCGGACGCGCGCGCGATGAACTACGCGCGCCTGATCAAGGCCAACATGTTCAGTGGCGAAACTGACGCGCAGGGCCGAGTGCTAATTCCCACCACGCTGCGCACGCTGGCCGGCCTGGACAAGGCGATCCGCTTTGTGGGAATGGGGCAATATCTGGAAATTTGGGATGAGGCGCGGTACACGAGCGAGCAGGAGAAGGCGCTTTCTTCGATTGCCGATTTGCTGTCGTACGTCAACGAAAAGTATTCTCAGGCTTAGGGGGATGGGGTTCTATGCAAAGGCGGTCCTACATACAATACGACAGCAATCGGGGCGGCTCTGCCGCTTTGGCGCGTGAGGAAACGCGCCAGTGGCAGGTGATTGAAAACCCCTATTCGCAGGCGGCGGTGCAGCGCAGGCGCACTGCCGTTACGCGCCGTGCGCGCAGACTGAGCCGCGCATTGTGCGTGGCCGCTTGCGGGATACTGGTTACGGGCATGGTTGCGCAGATTACCATGAGCGTGGCGCTGAATGCGCAATCCAAGCGGCAAAGCGAGCTGTATGCGCAGATACAGACATTGCAGCGCAACAAAGACGTGAAGAAGGAAACCATTAGCAACCTTTCCGCGGATGGCCGGATCGAACAGGAAGCGCAGAAACTGGGCATGGTATTCCCGCAGGAAGGCCAGTTGCGCGCGTTGTCGGTTCTGCTTCCTGCCGAGGGGACGCAAATGGCCGACGCTCAGCCGTAAGGCAGTGGGGAGCGCAAGCAAGGAGGGCAGGCTGGTTGATCGCGACAGGGCCGCTGATACGAAGGCGGATCGCGATGGCTATGATCGCGTTCTTTGTGCTATACCTGGTGCTGGCTGCGCGCCTGTTCGATTTGCAGGTGCTGCAGGCGGAGGAATTGCAGCAACGCGCACAGGCGCAGTGGACGAGCGAGAGCACGATCGCGCCCGCGCGCGGCACGATATACGACCGCAATGGAAAAACGCTGGCCATGAGCGCTACGGCGTATATCGCTTCCGTCAGCCCGCGCCAGGTGAAAGACGCGCGCCGGTTTGCGCAGATCCTCGCTCCCATCCTCAATATGGAGGAAGAGACGATTTATGAGCGCGCTTCCGATACCTCCAAGGGCGGCGTAACGCTCAAGCGCCAGCTCTCGCGCGAAATCGCGCAGCAGCTGCGCTCCATGATGGCGCAGCAGGACGCGCTCACGGGGCTGTATCTGGAGGAGGACAGCAAGCGTTACTATCCGCTGGGCGAGATGGCGTGCCAGCTCATTGGGATAACGACGGTCGACGGCGTGGGCCAGGCGGGCCTGGAAATGGCGCTGGACAAGTACCTTTCCGGCAAGGCGGGCGTATCGCTGACGGAGATCGACGGCAGGGGCCGGGAATTGAGCTATGGCGCCAGCGAATACATTCCCGCGGTGGATGGCGGGAATGTCGTGCTCACGATCGATTCGGTCATCCAGGGCTTTGCGGAAAAGGCTGCGCGCGAGTGTATGAACATAACGGGCGCCAAGGCCGTGCGGGTGCTCGCCATGCAGCCGCAAACGGGGGAAATTTTGGCCATGGTGAATTTGCCAGGCTATGATTTGAACGATCCCCCGCGCGATGACGTTTCCCTCCTGACGGAGAGGATGCGCAACCGGCTGATTACGGACGCGTATGAGCCGGGTTCCACGTTTAAGATCCTCACCAGCGCCGCGGCGCTCGACGCGGGGCTGACGAATGTGAACGAGGCCTTCTACTGCTCCGGATCGATTAAGGTCGATGGTGGCACCATCCGTTGCTGGGGCAATCCGCACGGGGCGGAAACCATGGCGGAGGCATTGTGCAATTCCTGCAACCCGGTGTTTGTGGAGCTGGGATTGCGGCTGGGCGTGGATACTTTTTATGATTATTTGGAGGCTTTTGGCCTGGGCGCGCCCACGGGCGTGGATATCCCGGGCGAAGCGGGCGGCATCCTGATTTCCCGCGAAACCGTGAAACGGGTGGACATCGCGCGCATCGGGTTTGGGCAGTCCGTGGCGGTCACGCCGCTGCAATTGCTCACAGCTGCGTGCGCGGCGGTGAATGGAGGCAACCTGATGCGCCCTTACGTCGTCAAAGAAGTGTATGACGCGCAGGGGAATTTGCTGGAAGAAACGCAGCCGCTGGTCGTTTCCCAGCCGATCCGTGCGGAAACCAGCGCGACCATGCGCAGTTTGCTGGAAAACGTCGTGACCAATGGCGGCGGGCGCAACGCGTATGTAGAGGGGTACCGGATAGGCGGCAAGACCGGCACGGCGCAGATTTATGTGGATGGCGCGATTTCCAGCGACATGCACATTGGATCGTTCATCGGGTTTGCGCCCATGGACGATCCGCAGATCGCCCTGCTTTTTATCGTGGACGAGGCGACGCAACGGCCGGACTACGGTTCCACAACCGCCGCGCCTTACGCGAAAGATGCGCTTCTCCAATCGCTGAAATACCTGGGATATGCGCCGGACGTGCCGCCGGAAGAACAGGAAACCATCGTGACCGTGCCGGATGTAACCGGCATGACGGTTGCGGAGGCCACGCAGACTTTGCGCGATGCAGGCTTTGCCTTTTTGCTGGATGGCACGGGGACGCACGTCGTCGAGCAATTGCCTGTAGGCGGTGCGGGAATGGCGGAACATTCGCTGGTCATGCTATATGTAACCGGCGAAGAACAAGCGGAAGACAACGCGCTCGCCGCAGTGCCAGACGTTGCGGGCCTGTCCGTTTCGGAGGCAAACCGCCTGCTGCTGTCCCATGGCTTTTCCATGGTGATCAACGGAAGCGGCGTGGCGGTTTCGCAATCGCCAGCGGCGGAGGAACAGGCGAAAAAGGGAACGAAGGTACGCGTGGTGTTTGAAGTGCCGGAATAGAGGAACGCGGCGGGCGTTGGAGGGAAAGACATGAAACTGATGGAACTTGCGGGACATGTGCCCGGTGAAACGCGTCTGGTGGGCGCGGATGTGGAAATTTCGAGCGTGGAAATCGATTCCCGCCAGGTGGGACCGGGGGCGCTGTTCTTTTGCATTCCCGGTTCCCAAATGGATGGGCACGATTTCGCGCCGGGCGCTGTAGAGCGCGGCGCCGCGGCGCTGGTGGTCGAAAGGGTGCTCCCGCTCAATGTTCCGCAGCTGCTGGTGGAAAGCGCGCGCGAAGCGTTGGCCTATATTGCCGCGGCATTTTATGGCAATCCCGCCCGCGGCATGCGCCTGATCGGCATCACCGGCACCAAGGGCAAAACCACGGTGAGCTACCTGGTGAAGTCCATTTTGGACGCGGCCGGCATCAAGACCGGCCTGATTGGCACGGTTTCCACCTACATTGGAGACGAGCAGTTCCCCAGCCGCCTGTCCACGCCCGACCCGATTGAGTTTCATTCCATTTTGCGCCGCATGGCCGATGCGAACGTTAAAATTGTGGTTATGGAGGTTACGGCGCACGCGCTTGCGCAGCACCGCGTGGACGGGCTGACGTATGAAGTGGCGGCTTTTACCAATTTTTCCCAGGATCATCTGGACTACTTTGGCACCATGGAGCGGTATCTGGATGCCAAGCTGCTGCTTGCGCGCCAGGCGAAGAAGATGATCGTGAACGTGGATGATGACCATCTGTCCCAGGCGCTGCAATCCGGGCGCTTTGCTTGCCCGGTGAAGACGGTGGGCATTCGCGAACGCGCGGACATTTACGCCAAAAACATCGAGATCGACGAGCGCGGTTGCAATTTTCTGCTGTGCTTTCACAAGCGCTTTCGCATTCCAGTGCAACTGCGGGTGCCGGGAATTTTCAATGTGTACAACAGCCTCGTGGCAGCGGCGCTTTGCAATGCCGTGGGAGTGGATCAGGATGCGATCCGGCGCGGACTAGAGGCTACGCGCGCGATACCGGGCCGCATCGAACTTCTGAACACGGGCACGCCGTATCACGTAATCCTCGATTACGCGCACTCACCGGACGCCCTGGAAAACGTGCTCAAGGCAGTGCGGCAGACTGCCCGCGCCCGCGTGATTGCGCTGTTTGGCTGCGGCGGGGATCGCGACCGGGAAAAACGCCCGATGATGGGAGAAATCGGCGGCCGGCTGGCGGATTTCGTCATTCTCACCAGCGATAATCCCCGCAGCGAGGATCCCTATGAAATTCTTGCCAGCGTGGAAGAAGGGATCAAGCGCACGGATTGCCCCTATGTGGTGATTGAAAACCGGCGGGAAGCCATTCGCGAAGCGCTTACCATCGCGCGGGAAAACGATGTGATCGTGCTCGCAGGCAAGGGGCATGAAACGTACCAGGAGATTTGCGGGGTGAAGCATCCGTTCGATGAGCGCATCGTCGTGGCGGAGCTGCTCGCACAGATACGGGGAGAGTAAGTATGCAGAGAATTCTTTACACGATATTGGCAGCCTTTGTTATGGCGCTGGCGCTGGGGCCGATTTTGATTCCCTGGCTCAAGCGGATGAAATTCGGGCAAACCATCAACGAACTGGGGCCGCAATCGCACAAAGTCAAGCAGGGCATTCCCACAATGGGTGGCATGATTTTTGCCCTGCCCGCGCTGGTAGCGGGCGTCATTTTCGCACCGGCCCAGGCCGATTGGCAGATTGTGGCGATGCCGTTCGTGTGCATGGCCGGCTTTGGCCTGATTGGATTTGTCGATGATTTTATCAAGGTCAAGAAAAAGCGCTCCCTGGGTCTTACGCCCAGGCAGAAGCTCGTGCCGCAGATTTTGCTTTCCATTGGCATTGGCGTGTGGGCGTATCTGCATCCTCTGATCGGCTCCAGCCTGGTGGTGCCGTTTTTCGGCGTGGAGTGGAACCTGGGCTGGGCCTTTATCCCTGTGATCGCCTTTGTGCTGGTGGGCACGGTGAATTCCGCCAACTTGCTCGATGGGCTGGACGGGTTGCTGGCGGGTACGGGCGCGATCGATTTTGCCAGCATGAGCCTCATTTGCGCGCTGCTGGCTGCGGCCCATCCGGACATGGAGAGCGAATACCTCGCCACGGCGGTGTTTTCCGGTGCGATGACCGGCGCGGTGATCGGATTTTTGCGCTACAATACGCATCCGGCAAACGTATTTATGGGGGACGTCGGCTCATTTGCCATTGGCGGCGCGCTGGCGGGTATTGCGCTGGTTACGCGCCTGTCGTTGCTCCTGCCTCTGATCGCGTTTACCATGCTCATATCCAGCTTGTCGGATATCATTCAGGTGGCGTATTTCAAAAAGACGCATGGCAAGCGCATCTTCAAAATGGCGCCCCTGCACCACCATTTTGAGCTCTCCGGCATGCCGGAGACCAAAATTGTGACCATGTACGATTTGACCACAATGGCTCTGTGCCTGGTGGCGCTGTTGGGATTTACGGCGTAGCGCGAGGCGGCACGGTAAGGAGACGGGAAAGAATGGGGGGAGAAGGATGAAAAGGGTTTTGGTCATTGGTATGGCGCGCAGCGGGATTGCCGCGGCGCGGCTTTTGCATGAAAAAGGCGACGTTGTGGTTCTTAGCGACCGCAAGAACGAAGCGGAATTCGGCAACGCGCTCGATGAACTGCGGCAGGAAAATGTGGAATTTCGCCTGGGCGAGGACGCGCAATCGCTGTTGCCGGGCGTGGATCTGGTGGTCATCAGCCCGGGCGTGCCAATTGAACACCCGGCGGTTGCCAAGGCCCGCGAGATGGGCATAGAAGTGATTGGCGAAGTGGAACTGGCGTACCGGCTGAGCATGGGCAAAGTTCTGGCCATCACCGGCACCAACGGCAAGACGACAACTACCACGCTGCTGGGCGAAATTTGCCAGAACGCGGGCAAGCATACGTTCGTGGTAGGCAATATCGGCGCGCCATATGCGGCGATCGCAGCCCAGACGCGGCCGGACGACGTGATTGTCTGCGAGCTTTCTTCCTTCCAGCTGGAGTCCATCGCCAAGTTCCATCCCATGGTTTCCGCTATTCTCAACATCACTGAGGACCATATGAACCGGCACAAGACCATGGAGCGCTACATCGAACTGAAGGCGCGCGTGTTTGAAAACCAGAAGGATGGCGACAGCGTGGTGCTCAATTATGACGACCCGGTTCTGCGCGCGCTCGCGTCCCGGGCCATGTGCCGCGTGGTGTGGTTTTCCCGCACCCAGGTTCCTCCCTTTGGCGCGTTTGTGCGGGAAGGAACTCTATATTTCGGCGCGCCGGATAGCGCGCGGCCCATTTGCAGCGTGGATGAGGTGAACATTCCCGGGCCGCATAACCTGGAAAACGCGCTCGCTGCCGCCGCGTGCGCTGTGCAGGCGGGCATTCCAATCGCCGTAATCCGCCATACGTTGCGCACGTTTAAGGGCGTGGAGCACCGGATTGAAACGGTGTGCACGCGCCGCGGTGTGACCTATATCAACGATTCCAAGGCCACGAACCCGGATTCAACGGTGAAGGCTGTGGAAACCATGAACCGCCCTACGGTACTCCTTTTGGGGGGCAGTGAAAAGCATTCGGATTACAGCGCAATGTGCGAGGTGATCCGTGCGTCCGGCTGGATAAGCAATGTGGTCGTTTATGGCGACACAGGCGAGGCCATCGCGCAGGCACTGGCCCGCGCCGGATACGCAAACGTACACCGGCCGGAAAACGATCACGATTTTTCTGCGGTTGTCCATTTGGCGGCTTCACTGGCGCAACCGGGCGGTAACGTTCTCCTGTCGCCGGCGTGCGCGAGTTTTGATATGTTCAACGATTTCGAGCACCGTGGCGAGGCATTCAAGCGCATCGCCAGCGCGCTGGACGATTGACCCTCCGCCCTGAATTCGGGGCAAAAGCGCTGGGGATTTCCCCGGCGAAGAAGCGGTTGTCGGTGGACGAGAAGGGCCTGCTCATCAGCTTCATTGCGTTGCTCGTGATGGGCCTGGTCGTCCTGTATGCGGCCAGCTATTACAATGCGCAGGACAAGGGCAATCCTTTGTCGGATGTGCTTTCGCAGCTCCTGGGGGTGGGCGTGGGCGCCGTGGGCATGGTGCTGGTGTTGCGCGTGGATTACCGCGTTTTGCAAAACAGTGCGGTGTGCCTGGGGCTGGTCGCTTTGAGCCTTCTTCTGCTCGTGCTCGTGGCGATCCCTGGCGTGGGGCGTTCGATCAACGGTTCCCGGCGCTGGCTCAACCTGGGCTTTGTGGGATTTCAACCCTCGGAACTGGCGAAGTATTCCATGGTGGCCTATATGGCGCGCGCGCTGGCGGCCAGGCGCCGCGATTTGCGGCGGCTGTTTCGCGGTTTGCTGCCGCTCTTTCTCGTGCCGGGCGCAATGTTTTTGCTGATCTTGCAGCAGCCCAACCTTTCGACCGCGGGTTCTATCGTGATTGTGGCTGCGCTGATGGTCATGCTGGCGGGAGCCAAATGGAGCCATCTTTCATTCATTGGCGTGTGCGGCGCGGCGGTTGGCGCATTTTACGCGCTCAGCGAAGAATACCGCCGCGAGCGGCTGATGTCCTTCCGCGATCCCTGGAAATATCTTTCCGATGAGGGGTATCAGCTCGCGCAATCCCTGCTCGCCTTTGGCTCTGGCGGATGGTTTGGCATGGGCCTTGGGCGCGGACGGCAGAAATACGCGTTCCTCCCATATCCGGAATCGGATTTTATTTTCGCCGTGGTGGGCGAGGATATGGGCCTGGCCGGTTGCCTGCTGATTCTGGGCCTGTTTGTGGCGTTTGAATTTTTCGCGTTTCGCATTGCATTGCGTTGCCCGGACCGGTTTGGCGCGCTGCTGGCGGGCGGCATTGCCTGCATGATCGGCGTGCAATGCGTGCTCAACGTAGCGGTCGTGATCGGCCTGATTCCCACCACGGGATTGCCGTTGCCCTTTTTTTCGGCGGGTGGCACGAGCATTTCCATCCTGATGTGTGCGGTGGCGGTGCTGCTCAACGTGTCGCGCCGGAGCGGGGCATAGCGCTGGATGGCGTGCGTTGATATTTTTATAGACGGCAAGGCGGCACATCCGCCCTGGCGCACATGCACGCGTTTTCTGTCCCGGTCATACCCTGATTGTGTGGCTGCGAATCATGGGGGGTGTGATATGTGGACGTATATCGCATAGCCGGGGGACGGCGCATTGGCGGCACGGCGCGCGTGCGCGCCGCGAAAAACGCGGTGTTGCCCATTCTGGCGGCAGCGCTATTGACGGACGAAACTGTAATCGTGCAAAATTGCCCACGCATCGCGGATGTGGACAATATGCTGGCGATTTTGGAAACCCTCGGCTGCCAGTGTTCACGCGAAGGCGCGCAAGTGTCCATCGGCGCGTCGGGTGCGACCGGTTGGGAAATGCCGCGGCATCTTTCCAAATCTCTGCGCTCGTCCATCTTTATGATGGGTTCGATTCTCGGACGGTTTCGCCGCGCGACCGTTACATACCCGGGCGGCTGTGAAATTGGCCAGCGGCCCATCGATTTGCATCTGAAAGGACTGCGCGCGCTGGGGGTTTCCCTCCGGGAAGCGCACGGCATGATCTATTGCGATGGCGCGCGCCTGCATGGAGGAGAAGTGCACCTGGATTTTCCATCCGTGGGCGCGACGGAAAACGTGATGATGGCGGCGGCGCTTGCGCCCGGCCGGTCTGCCATTCTCAACGCGGCGCGCGAACCGGAGATTGTCGATTTGCAGCGCTTTATGAACGCCATGGGCGCAAAGATCGAAGGCGCCGGAACGGACCGGATTGTGATTGAGGGCGTGGAACGGCTGCATGGCGCCTGCTATGAGCCGGTGCCCGACCGCATTGTGGCGGGCACATATCTCGTTGCCGCCGCGATCACGGGCGGGGAGATTGAAGTATCTGGAGCGCGGGGCGCGGATCTGGCGGCAGTGCTGGATAAGCTGCGCTGTGCAGGGTGCGAAGTGGAAGCGCAGGAGACGGGGATTTTCCTGCGCGCGCCGGAAAAGCTCAGCGCCATAGAGGTGAGCACGCAGCCGTATCCGGGTTTTCCCACCGATATGCAGGCGCAGATGATGGCGTTGTGCTGCGTGGCCAGCGGTACCAGCGTGATTGTGGAAAATGTGTTTGAAAACCGCTTTGGCCACGCGCCGCAGCTGCGCTGTATGGGCGCGGATATCCGCCTTTTCGACCGCATGGCCGTGGTGCGCGGCGGCAGGCTTACGGGTGCGCGCGTGGCCGCGCGGGATTTGCGCGGCGGCGCAGCGCTCACGCTCGCGGGGCTGTGCGCGGAAGGCGTGACTGAGGTGGAAGGCGTTCCGCTCATCGACCGGGGATATGAGGCGCTGGACGAGGCGCTCAACGCGCTGGGCGCGGATATACGCAGGATTCAATGAGAACAGGAGGCAGGTTTGGCATGGCATCCAGGCGGCGGGAAACAAAGGGATTTTTGCTGGTGGCGGCGTTGGTTGCCGTGCTGGCGCTCTACATTTTGGCGGGCAATGTATTTGTCGTGCGGGAAATCGAAGTGGAGGGCAACCAGGATCTCTCTGACGCAGACATAATCCGCATGAGCGGGTTATCGATTGGCGGCAGCATTTTCCGCGTAAACGCACAGGACGCCATGCACAGCTTATCGTCGTATGGAAAGATCAAGCCGCTTTCCGTCACCACGCAGTTGCCAGATACCGTGGTTCTTACGGTGGAGGAGCGCACGCCCGGAGCGTATGTGGACTGCTATGGCGTGATCCTGGTGCTGGATGACGAGGGCGTGATGATGGAACGGGTCAATGCTCTACCGGGCGACACGCTCGTGTACGTAACGGGCGTTAAGCCCACGCGGTATTCCGTGGGCAGCACGATCGCAACGGATGTTCGGGGGCAGGTGGAGGCAATGAGCGCTGCGTTGGCGGCCATTCGCCAGGCAAACGCGGTCTCTGCGGTTTCCGAATTAAACGTTGAAAATCCGGACAACATGTATTTGGTTGCGCGCAGCGGCATGGTCGTTATGCTGGGGGACAGCGAAAACCTGGCGGGCAAGCTGCTCCTGGCGGGCGCTGCCATGAACGACTTGCAGGCGCGCGGGATCACGCAGGGCAGGCTGGATGTGCGCAGCGGCACGCAGGCGGATTTTCGCGCCTAACGGCGGCCACTTGCTGCCGTGGTTCGTTCTTCATTTTAGCGGCGAGGACGAAAAAAGTTGGAAAACTTATAAAAAACTTCGTCATACGTACACTGTACCCCCTTTGCAAAAGGCGGGAAATTGTGTATAATATAAGATACTATGGGTACGTGGCTGTGCTTGGGCCGCGCGCTCATGATAAGGCAGGCGATGGAGGCACATGAAAACACAAGCTGCAGCCATAGAATTCGGCACTTCCAAGATCGTCACCGTTTTCGCGGAGAGCGGCGGCTTTTCCCGGTGCGAAATCATCGGGGCGGGTTCGGTGTATTACGACGGCTATAAGAACGGCGTCTGGAACCGGCCAGACTTGCTGGCGGAAGCCGTGCGCAATTCCATAAGCGCTGCGGAGCTGGAGGCGAAAACGCGCATCCACTCGGTGTATGTGGGCGTGCCGTGCGAATATATCCAGATCCGCGTGGCGGAAGCGGAGGTGGCGATCAATTCCGCAAACGAATGCGTGGGCGATGAGCAGTGCGACGCCGTGCAGGACGCGGCGGCGGACAAGCTCCGCCTGGCCGATACGCAGGCGACGGTCATTCATCGCTCCCCAGCCTGGTTTTCGGTGGATGGCGGCAAGCACACCATGGCCATCCACAATGTTCGCGGCAAGCGCCTGCGCGCTTCGGTTTCCTTTATCCTGGCGGATCCGGATTTTATGGAAGATGTGTGCAGGCTTTTGAACATGCTGGGCATTACGGTGCTGGGGTTCATGGCCCCCATGCTGGGGCAGACGCTGCTCATGCTGCCGATGCAGGAGCGCGACCGCACGTGCGTGCTGATCGACGCTGGCTATCTGAACACGGAAATTACCGTTGTGGAGGGCGATGCGGCGGTATATCACGCGGTGCTTCCCTTTGGCGGCGGCAATATCACGGCGGATATCGCCTACGATTTGCAGCTGGACATGCGCGATGCGGAACAGGTCAAGCGCAATTTCCGGTTGATCCCCGATGCACAGGGCGCGTCGAACGCGCCGATCGTGCTGACGGACGAATATGGCAGCCGCATACAGATTCCCCACAACGCCGCGCGGAACGCAATTGAGCGATCCCTGAATGAGCAATGCTCGCTCATTGAGCGGACGCTGCGCGAGGCGTCCGAATATACGGGTCCGCGTTCGCTGATCTATCTCACCGGCGGCGGTATCGCCATGATGAATGGCGGGCGCGAATACCTGTCCAATAAGCTGGGCCGGCCTGTGCGCGCGCCGGAAGCAAAGGCTGGCAAGCTGAATTCCCCCAATTACACGAGCATTCTCGGGCTGGTCGATCTGGTGTTTGATTCGATCGAGCAGCGTACCCCGCAGGATGAGAGCCTGCCTGGCAGGCTCAAGAGCGGACTGAAGGGCATGTTCGCGAAAAAATAATTACCAACGAGACGATTCATAGACGAGGAGGATGACCTGTGCTCGAGTTTGAAGTGGAAATGAGTAATTTCGCGTCGATAAAGGTTGTTGGCGTGGGCGGCGCGGGGACGAACGCGGTCAATCGCATGATGGAAGCGGGCCTGAAAGGCGTGGATTTCATCGCGGTGAATACGGACAAGCAGGCGTTGCAGCTGTCCAAAGCGCCTACCAAAATCCAGATCGGCGAAAAGCTGACCAAGGGGCTGGGCGCGGGTGCGAATCCGGAGATTGGCCGCCAGGCGGCGGAGGAAAGCCGAGAGGAAGTTGCCCAGGCGATCAAGGGATCCGATCTTGTGTTCGTCACCTGCGGCATGGGCGGCGGCACGGGCACTGGCGCAGCGCCCGTCATTGCGGAAATCGCCCGCAATATGGGCATCCTCACGATCGGTGTCGTTTCCAAGCCCTTCCTGTTCGAAGGCAAAAAGCGCATGCAGAATGCCGAAACGGGCATTGAGCAGCTCAAAATCAATGTGGACACGCTCGTCGTTGTGCCCAACGACCGCTTGTTGCAGGTTGTGACCAAGGCCACGAGCATGACGGAGGCATTCCGCATTGCCGACGATACGCTTCGCCAGGGCATTCAGGGCATATCCGACCTCATCGCGCTGCCAGCGACGATCAACCTGGACTTTGCCGATGTGCGCGCCGTAATGCAGTCCCGCGGGCTGGCGCACATGGGTATTGGCATCGGTAAGGGTGAAAACCGCATGCTCGACGCTGCTAACCAGGCAATTTCCAGCCCCATGCTGGAAACATCCATCGATGGTGCGCGCGCCGTGCTGATCAACATCACCGGCGCCAGCGACCTGTCCCTCATGGAGATCAACGAGGCTACCCAGCGGATCACCGATTCCGCCGATCCGGAGGCGAACATCATCTTTGGCGTGGGCACGGATGAAACGCTGGAAGACGAAGTCCGCATCACCGTGATTGCGACGGGCTTCGAAAAAGATCCGTTCCCCACGGTGGAAGCGCCCGAGCCAGTTGCGGCAGAACCGGCGCCCGAGCCGCCCAAGGCGCAGCAGAGCGTGCCGGAAGAACGCCCGCGTGAATCCGTGCGCGATAGCAGGGATCGCTATTACGATTCGCAGCCGCAGGGTGGCGTGCAGGTTCCGCCGATCTTTAACCGCAGGCCTGCCGATGGCTATGGCTATCGCGATGAGCAGCCTTCCTATCGCGATGGCGGCTATTCCCGCGAGCCGCAGCCGGGTCGTTTCCGCTACGACGACCGCGATAATTATCAGCCTCCGCGCCGGAATGAACGCGTGTATCAGGACGATGGGTATGGCGAGGATCGCGCGCAGCCGCGCCGTGGCTTTACGCCGGATGTGCCCAGCTTCCTCAAGCGCAGGGACGACGAATAAAAAGCGGATATCTGTACCCTGGCTGGATGGCTTTCCAGCCGGGGTTTTTGTGTGCGCGAATTCGCGAATTTGTCACAGGAAACCGCTGTTTGCTTCATACTGGGTTGACATTTATGGGGTATTCTATTGGATGAGGTGGTTAGCATGTCCTTCTGGCAGAAATTCAAAGAGGGTTTCCGGCGGTTTATGGCCGGGCGGTATGGCGCGGATTCGCTTTCGCAGGCGATCATCATTGCAGGCTTGGTTTTGTTTTTGCTCGCTGCGTTCACCCGCTTCGGCCTGTTTTCCATTTTGGCCATGGCACTTTACATTTGGGCCATTTTTCGCATGTATTCGCGCAATGGCGAAAAACGTTCGCAGGAAAATGCGCGCTATATGGCCGCGACGCGAAAGCTGCGCACCAGCGTGAACCAGGCGCGCACCCGGCTGAAGAACCGCAAAAAGTACCGCTATTTCCGCTGCCCCAATTGCCACGCCCGGCTGCGCCTGCCACGCGGTGTGGGCGAAGTGACGGTGAATTGCGGGCAATGCAAGCATTCTTTCCGCAAAAAGGCATAAGAAAAGCCGCGCATGGGGAGCCTGAGCGGCCTGTGTGCGGCGCTTCTCCATCCTGATTACAGGGTACGCCTCCTTTTTCGCTCCATTTTGCGAAAGGGAGGACTTTTTTTAGCGCATTTTCGTGTAACGCGGCAATGCCGGCCGAGAATTTGCCCGGTTTGCTATCGCGCGATGCGGCGCAGCGCGCTCTGGCGGTGGAAAGCGGCCAGCAGGGGAAGCATCAGGCAAGCCTTCACTGTGCCCACCAGGATTTCTTCCAACAGGCGCGGCAGCCAAATGGCGATGAAGGGAAACACTTTCCAGGAAGCGTAAACCGTTTCGCGCAGGATTACCGTGTTGAGTGTGGTGACGATCACGCCGGAGAGCAGCACCGCGAGCGTGAGCGCAAGCGTACCAGTTTGCGCTTGCGCGTCCGCCGCGCGCTTGCTGGCGATGGCGTCCGCCGTCAGCAGGCACAGCCCCAGCGCGGCGCACAGGAACAGGCCGCCGGTGATGAGCGTGCGATAGGTCGCCAGGTTGCCGGCAGGGTCCTTGGTCCCGGCGGCGCGCTCGGCCAAGACGCGGCTGAGCGCGTGCATTTGCGCGGGATCCACGGTTTCCTCTCCAGCGAACAGGTTCGCGAGGCCGTCCGCGCGGAAACAATACAGGGCGTATAGCCCGGCGAGGAGCAGCAGCGCGGAAAGCGCGATGATGGCCGCGCGCACCCGGGCGGGCCGGGCCTTGCGAAAGGCGAAATAGAGCCATCCGCGCAGCGCGCCGCCCAGCGCGGCGGTGAGCGTGATGAGCGGCATGAACGCGCCCATGGGCTTGATGAAATAGCCCAGCAAATCGTTCAGGCCGGAGACCGCCGCCCCGTATCCCGGGCCGAACAGCACGCTGGGCAGCATGGAGAAAATGCCGGATATGCCCACGCTCACGCCGTTTTCGCCGAACAGGGGCAGATAGATGGTAAAAAATGTGTTGAGCACCAGCGCTACGCTCATCAGCAGCGCGCTCACCGCGATGCGGCGAATGGATAGGGAAGATTGGGTCATAGGGTTGGGCCGTCCTTTCTGCGATAACGCGATTTGCCACAGGAACGGCACACAAAAAAGCGCCTGCCCTGCGGCGCGGCCGCATAGCAGGAGCCTGAAGTGTCCTTCAAAAGCCTCTTCATGCGGCAGCGGGATGCGAACTCCGCACCGCGAGCGAAAAGCTCTTCGTCTCCCCGGCAACTCCCCGTCCGGAAAGCACTCCAGCGCGCAAGGCGCGCAACGCGCGGAATCCTACTCTGCCTGTAATGGATTGCAGGTTTTACAATACCACGAAACCGGCGCGCTGTCAAGCGCGCCGAGGTGAAAAAGGTTATACGCTATAAACCAGGTCAGCGCGCTCGCGCGCGTGCGTGCCGGTGAGGTACAATTCTTCCAGCGGGATCCACTCCGCGATGAAGCGCTTGTGCAGCGCCTCGCCATTGCGCTTGAGCAGGCGCGCGCTCTGGCGCGCGGGATCAATGGAAAGCACGATCTTCAGATCGTACAAATGCCGCAGGGTGGGATGCTGGCCATAGACGCCGTCCACAATGGTCAGGCGGTTGGGCAGCACGGTAACGGGCGCATCGAGCGCGCCGGTAAAGCAGTTGTACGGGCGATAGGCGAAGGGAGCCTCGTCGTGCAGATGCGCGCCAATCGCCGTCCAGAACCGCTCATAATCGACATTGCCGCCCGGCGTTGCCATGCGCTCGGGCGTTTTTTGCTCGGGCGGCACAAAGAAGTCGTCAACGCGGATCAGGCGTGCGGCGTATACTTCCGCCAGCAGGGCGGAAAGCGTGCTCTTGCCGGAAGCGCAGTTGCCATCGACCGATACAATCACATGGGGCTGGCTGGCGCGCAATGCGTCGATGCGCAGGAACACTTCCGCGAATTGCGCGGCGGCTTGCGGAACCAGCCGGTACGCCGGCTGGTAGGCGGCCGCGTAGCGGGCGCTGTGGTGCGTGGATGGGCAGCCCTGGGCTTTATAGGCGGCAATTCGGGCGCGCAGTTCATCTGCTCTATCCGTTTTGGCCAGAGCGGGCAGCGCATCCAGGCAGTGGTGGAACGCTTCCATGCTGCCATGCGCATGGTTGGCCGCATAGCAAAACAGGCCGCAGATGGTTTCCGGGTGCAGCCCCGCTTTTTTGGCCGCCGCAAGGTGCAGCCGGGCGTAGCCATTGCCAATGGGTTCAAACAGGGGCTGGTCTTCCCGCGGGGAGAGCGCGGCCATTTCACCTTTCAGGCGCGCAAGAACCGCGCCCGTTTCCGCAAAATGGCCGGGGCCAAATTCGCCCTGGTACAGGAGTTTGATCCAGTCCTGCGGCTCACTCTGCGGATAGCGCCGCATGTGGATGCGTAAGGCGTTGAGTGTGTTCATGCGAATCGTTGCTCCATTGCTTTTATCAGTCCATCAGCTTTGCGCGGCGCAATCCCACGACAATGGGCGGGATGACCAGAATGTGCAGGAGAATACCCGGCCAGGCATTGACGAAAGCGCCCGCCAGAAAGGCCTGCGTGGTGAAGGAGGAGCCCGTGGCCATCATCAAAACGGCGGTTACCAGGCCCCATACGGCGCGCCCGACCAGCATGGATAGCACCAGCGCAATATACACAAAGGCAATGCGCCTGGGAAACGCGCGGTACAAAAGCCCCGCTGCACAGCCATAAGCCGCCAGTTCGAAGGCCATGGCCACGGCGGTCGGGAACATGGGCGGCATACCCAGCGTGACACTGCGCAAAAGCGGCATAATCGCTCCGGCCACCAGCCCGTATTGCCATCCGCACACAAAGCCACACAGCAGCGCGGGAATGTGCATGGGACTGAGCATGGAGCCAACCTGGGGAATCTGGCCCGTCAAGAATGGCAGCAGATAGCCCAGGGCGATGAACATGGCGGTAAGCGTGAGGCGGCGGATGGAATTGCGATGCATAAAAATCCCTCCAGACAAAAAGATGCCCAGTGTCCGCGCTTCATGCGCGGGAGCCTTCGTGGCAAATGTCTGGCGTGGCGGCTTCAGCCGCCGGGCAATACTATACCAAAATGCTGGAAAATTGTCAATCGCAAAACGGCGCATTTTGCTTGCCGCAAGGAGAAGAATGTGGTATACTGTAGGCGTTTTAACAGGAAATGGAGGAACCATATGGAGCGCGCACGACAGGAAGCCTATATTCGTTCGTTTGCCGCCCGGCCAGAGGTGCGGCGCATGGAGCAGTTTGTGCAGCATGGCAACACATCATGCCTGCTGCACTGCGTGGCGGTGGCGCATGTGAGCTTTGCGATGGCGCGGGCCTTGCATCTGTGTGTGCGGGAAGAGGCGCTCTCGCGCGGCGCGCTGTTGCACGATTATTTTCTATATGATTGGCATGTGCGCGATCCATTGCGCAAAAAGCACGCGTTTTTCCATCCCGGCGTAGCGCTGGAAAATGCGCGGCGGGTGTTCGATCTTTCGGAGGTGGAGCGCGACATCATCCGCAAGCATATGTTTCCGCTCACACCAGTGCCGCCCCGCTATCGGGAAGGCTGGCTCGTGATGCTGGCAGACAAAGCCTGCAGCGTGTATGAGTTTTTTTGCAAGGATGCGTACCACGGCATAAAAGCACGGTATCTTTAGCGTCGAGAGGAGGAAATGAAGTGGCGGAGCTCACAAAATTGCAAGTGACGGAATATCGCGAACTGGGAAAGCTACCCAATCCATTTGTGTTCCGGGATGGCACGCCGGTGCGCACGCACGAGGACTGGCGGCGCCGCAGGCAGGAATTGATCGCCACGGCGGTGGAACTGCAATATGGCACCATGCCCCCGCAGCCGGAATTTTTGGAAGTGGAGCCGCTCAATCGTTCCGGCCCCGGCCATATCGAAACCTTCCGCATCCACACGGGCACGCGTGCCTGTCCCTTTAGCTTCACGATGACGGTGCATCGTCCCAATACGGATCAGCCATGCCCCGCGCTGGTGGATGGCGACCAGTGCTATCCCATCATGAACGATTTGGCGGTTAGCAACCTGTTCACGCAGCAGGGGATTCTCGTCGCCAAGTTCAATCGCTGCGAAATCGTGCCGGATATGCGTGGCCTGCCGCGCAACAGCCGGATATATCGCGCCTATCCGGCGCATACGTTCCGCGCCATCGGCGCGTGGGCCTGGGGCTATAGCCGCTGTGTGGACGCGCTATTGCAGCTGGGCCTGATGGATGAAAAGTGCATTGCCTTCACAGGCCTTTCGCGCGGGGGCAAAACCGCGTTGGTCGCGGGCGCGCTGGATGAGCGCGCCACCATCGTCAATCCCGAGGCGCCGTGCGCTGGCGGCAGCTGCTACCGCATCGCCATGCGCGCGATCACTGAGGATGGGGACGAGGCGCGCAGCGAGGAGTTGGACGATATTGTGCGCGCGTTTCCGGATTGGATGGGGCCGGATTTGCCCGCTTATGCCGGCCGCGTAGCGCAGTTGCCGTTCGATGAGCACGAACTGAAGGCGCTGGTCGCGCCGCGCGTGCTCTTCGATTCCGAGGCCAAGAGCGACATTTGGGCCAATCCGCTGGGCGCATATCAGAGCAACATCGCCGCGCGCGAGGTCTATCGCTTCCTGGGCGCGGAAGAGAACCTTCTTTGGTATTGGCGCGATGGCTATCATGCGCAGACCATGGAGGATTTCAGCATGCTGCAAAACTTGATGCTAAACCGCATCCAGGGCACGCCGCTGAGCGGCAAATTCATGAATGTGCCCTTCGATGCGCCTGCGCCCGCCTTCGACTGGCGCTGCCCGGAAGGGGATTAATAGGCCGTGGGGGCGTGCAATCCGCGCCCAAATTGTGGCGCGGGTGGGTTAAGGCCCTTGATTTTTGCGCAAAAGCGGCAAAGCTTGGATGAGATATTGTGTTGCGCTGGAATTCTATATTACAAATAGGATGTGGATACGTCTGTTTCGGAGTTTCGATGGCGTATAGGCAATTCTGGAAAGGGAACAGCCCAACAGCGGCGGCTGCAAAGGCCAAAATTTATCCGCCCGGCGCGCCTTTCCTGGCAAAAGGCGCGCCGGGACATGATCGGATGAAAATACACGCTTACGCGAACGGGTTTTCCGTGGGATAGAGCATTCCCTTGGGCTGATTGAAGCTGACGGTGTTTACGCCCAGCAGCTTGAGCGTGGAGAAGATGGCCTTGCCCACATGTCCAAAGGCCACTGCGCCGTGGTGCGGATAGCCGCCCGCGATGAGCACGTGGCGATAGAAGCGGTTCATTTCCGGGATGGCGAACACGCCAATGCCGCCAAAGGACTGTGTATCCACGGGCAGCACTTCGCCCTGCGCCACATAGGAGGTGAGCACGCTGTCCTTGTTGCCCTGCAGGCGGAAGAAGGTGATGCCGCCGGGCACAATGTCGCCCTCCAGCGTGCCGCGGGTGATGTCCGGCTCGCCACCATTTTCCAGGCCGCGGTTCATGATCAGCTGGTATTTCATGGTGCCCTTCGTCAGGCGGCAGATGGGGGTGTTGCCGCAGTGGAATCCCATGAAGGTTTCATCGTGCCGGTAGGGGAATTTGCCCGCGATGCTCGCCGCATACATATCTGCGGGAACCGTGTTGTTGATGTCGAGCAGGGTGACGCTCTCACCGGTTATGCAGGTGCCAATGTATTCGCTGAGCGCGCCGTAGATATCCACTTCGCAGGCCACCGGGATGCCGCGCGCGGTGAGGCGGCTGTTCACATAGCAGGGCACAAAGCCGAATTCCGTTTGGAAAGCGGGCCAGCACTTGTTTGCCATGGCCACGTATTTCGCTGCGCCGCGGTTGGCCTCGATCCAATCCAGCAGAGTGATTTCGTATTGCGCCAGGCGCGGCAGGATGCCGGGCATCTTGTTGCCATCGCCCAGTTCTTTTTCCATGTTGGCGATCACGCCGGGGATGCGCGGATCGTTCGCGTGCGCCTTGTAGGCGGCGAGCAGATCCAGCTCGGAATTTTCCTGTACGTTCACGCCCAGGGTAAACAGCGGCGCGATGGGCGCGTTGCAGGCCAGAAAATCATAAGGCCGCGGGCCGAAGGTGATGATTTTGAGGTTCTTCACGCCAATATACGCCCGCGCGATGGGCACGAATTCCGCAACCATCTTGGCCACGGCCTGCGCGTCCCCCACCGGGTATTCGGGAATGTAGGCGTTCACGCCGCGCAGTTTGAGGTTATAGCTTGCGTTGAGCATGCCGCAGTAGGCGTCGCCCCGGTCGCTGGAAAGCACAGGGATGTTTTCCTCCGCAGCCGCGACGAACATCACGGGGCCGCCAAATTTTTCCGCCAGCAGGGTTTCCGGGCCTTCCGGGCCAAAATTCCCCAGGAACACGACGAGCGCGTTCACATTTGCGCTGTGCAGTTCAGCGAGCGCCTTCATGGTATCATTTTCGTTCTCAATGGTCGTTTCGATTTCGGTGATTTCCTGGCCCAGCGCGCGATACGCGGCAACCACTGCCCGGCGGCGGCGCTGGCTCAGCTCGATGGGGAAGCAGTCGCGGCTCACGGCGACAATGCCCAGCTTGATTTCCGGCAAATTCATCATCGTAAATCCCGTTCCTTCCATATTGAAAAAGTTTTCTCCCTGTGCTATTATTATAGAAGATTTTTGCGCGCCCGGCAAGAGGGTAGGCCAAAAAAAGGAGGGAATTTGTATGGGTAAAGTGGTGTGTTTTGGGGAAATTATGATGCGGCTCAATCCGGAAGGGTATAAGCGGTTTGTGCAAGCCAGCGCTTTCGAGGCCAGCTACGCAGGCGGCGAGGCGAATGTGGCGGTATCGCTGGCCAATTATGGGATCCCCGCCAGCTATGTCACCAAAGTGCCCGCGCACGAGATTGGCCAGTGCGCGGTGAACGAGCTGCGCCGGTTTGGCGTGGACACCGGGGATATTGTGCGCGGCGGACCGCGCATGGGCATTTACTTTTGCGAAAAGGGCGCTTCGCAGCGCGGCTCCAAGGTGATTTACGACCGGGCTGGTTCGTCCATTGCCCTGGCCAGGCGGGAAGATTTTGATTGGAGCCGGATTTTGCAGGGCGCGGACTGGTTCCATTTCACGGGCATCACGCCCGCGCTGGGCGGCGAGCTGCCAGAAATTTGCCTGGACGCGCTCAAGATGGCCCGCGCGCGCGGCATCCGGGTGAGTTGCGATCTCAATTACCGCAAAAAGCTTTGGTCGCGCGAGCGCGCGGGCGAGGTTATGGCGCAGCTCATGCCCTATGTGGATGTGATCATTGCAAACGAGGAGGACGCAGCGGACGTGTTCGGCATCCGCGCGGAAGGCACGGATGTGAACGCGGGCGTAATCCACCGCGAAGGATACGTTTCCGTTGCGCGCCAGCTTGCGGAGCGGTTTGGCGCAAAGCGCGTGGCAATCACGCTGCGCGGCAGCATTTCCGCCAGCGAGAACGATTGGGCGGGCATGCTGTATGAAAACGGGCAGGCGTATTTCTCCCGGCAGTACCGCATTCACATCGTCGATCGCGTGGGCGGGGGCGATAGCTTTGGCGGCGGCTTGATCTATGCGAGCCTGAAGGATTTCGGCCCGCAGGAGTGCATCGAATTCGCCGTGGCCGCTTCGTGCCTGAAGCAGTCCATCGAGCTGGATTTCAACCACGTGAGCGTGGACGAAGTGCTCGCCCTGGCTGGCGGCAACGCCAGCGGCCGCGTGCAGCGCTAATTGCGCCAAAATGGGCGGAGGAATGGCTCCTCCGCCCACTTTGCTCCGATAAAATTTGCCTATTGCCCTTCCAGTACAATCATTTTAAGCTTTTGATCGATGCGGGCAATGAACTCATCGATGCCGGTCAGGCCGCTCAAATATTCCCGGATGGCGGTGTCGTATTCGATGGAAGTCTCTTCGTCCAGCCCCCAGAAAGGCGTTACGGCGAGGAATTCCGCCAGTTCGCGGTAAGCGGCGATGCTCGCTTCGTCCGCCAGATAGCGGTTGTTCGCTTCGAATTCGGCGCGGTATTGTTCGCTGAGCTCGATTTCCGCCTGGAGCGCGGCCTTTTGCGTCTCGTCTTCAGCGCTGTCCAGGCGTTCCTCGAGCGATGCGATTTCCGCGTCGTAAACGGCGAGAACATCCGAATAGCTTTCATTTGGCACGGGGTCATTTTTGGTGGGCGTGGTGTGCGCCAGGAACAGGGGATCCTGCTGCGCCGCCACCTCTTCCAGGAACGAGATGGCCAGATCGCGGTTTGCGCTATACGGATTCACAAAAACCGCGTAGAGCTGCACGGCAATGAGCGGCGTTTCGCCCTCCTGCATGGCCAGTGGTGCAATTCGATATGCGCTGGACGAATTTATGCCGGCGGTGAAATTGGTGAACAGTTCGATCAGCACGTTCTCGGGCGCGGCGGCGCTTTCCAAGTCTACCGTTTCCGGGAATCCGAGCGCGGCGAAGTCGATGGCCTCGAAGGCTTCCGCCATTTCGCGGAACAGCGGGGTATCCAGCTGGAATTCCCGCCCGGGCTGGCTGATGTACAGCATGTAAGCGTCCAGCATGGCGCGGAACAGCTCCTCGCGAAATTCATCGATGGAATAGTACGGCGCGAGCGCGTCCATTTTTCCGGCCTCCACCGCGCTGCCGAGCTGGGCGAGCAGGCGGAGGAAAGCGGGCCAGGTTTGCGGAAATTCCTCCGGCGCATACCCAAGGCTTGCCCACAGTTCCGCGTTATACGAAATCAGCCCTCGACCCGTGTGCATTTCCACCGGCAGAGCATACACTTCGCCCTCTTTGCAAACCGCATTTTGAATCGCCGGGTACATGGCCTGCACCATCTGCGCAATGGCCGCGCTGTCCGTCAGTTCCGCCATGTAGCCGCGCTCAAACAGCGCGCTGTAAACCGCGTCCGCTGTGCAAAGCGCGAACACGTCCATGGTGCTCGATTGGGTGAGCATGGCCTGAATGATGTCCTCATGGCTCTCCACCAGGTTGAGCTCGATTTCCGGGTGCGATTCGGCAAAGGACTTGAAAGCGCTTTCTACCGCAGCATGGTAATTCTGCTGGATGTTCAGCGGCGCGTCCGCGCGCTGGCTGGGATCGGTGTTGCGGCGCAGGATCGTCATGCTGTCCCCGGCGATCAGGAATCCATCCTGCGTGAGGACGGGCAGCGCATTCATTTCCCCCGTCAGCGGCAGCGCGGCGACGGGCAGCAGAGATTCCGGCTGCATACCTTCCATTCGGTAAAGCTCGCCGTCCATGGCGAAGAAGAGCGCGCCGGTGCTTTCGTCATAGCAGAAATGGCCCGGCTCGCTCGCAACCGCAAATTCGCACAATGGCTCGGCGGCCGCCTGGCGCAGATCCACCTTGTGGATGGCGGCCGTGCCCGCCAAATCGTCGTATGCAATGGCCAGTGCCGCGCCGTCCCGGTAGGGGATCAGCCACTGGAAGAGCGGGAGCAATCCCTCGATCAGCGTCAGTTCGCCGCTGGCAAGGTCGACGATGGCGATGCTGGAGCCGGCATCGTAGCTGCGCGCGATTATTTTGCCATCCAGCACGAACGGCGCGTACAACTGGCGCGGCCTGGCAAAAATCCCCATGTATTCCACCATATTCTCGGCGGAAAGGGCAATCTGCAGCGTGAGGCGCGCGGCGCCGTCCGCCAGTTCCACGCGATACAGCGCAAAGTTGCAATAGTCCTCCTCGTCGCCCACGCATTCATAGCCGTACACCAGCGGCGCATCGCCCGCGGCGAAGATGCTGGCAGGGATGAAGCGGCCATTTTCCTGCGTCGTGAGCGCTGCGGTGTCGATGGCATATTCCATCGAATCGCCCCCTGCGGCCGGAACCGTAAACAGCGACGCGCTGGAGAGCGCATAGAGCGTATCGCCGATGAGCGCAAAGGAGCTTGCCGACAAAAAGCCGCCCTCGCCGCTTTGCAGTAAAATGGCGTCGCCCGGCGCGGCCAGCGCTGGCGCGCCCATGGCGAGCAGGCACAGGATGAGGAGCAGGGAGAGTCGTTTCTTCATTTTCGAGCAACTGCCTTTCTTCAAGTTAAACTGCGCATGGCTTAACCCGCCTGATAGGCTTTGAGAATCATCTTCTGGTGATCCTCATCCACCCGGTCGGTGCCATGGGTGCGCGAGTTCAGGAAATGGACGCACAAATGGCCGGGATAGCCGTTGCCGTCGATCGCGCTCTCGCCGTGCGGCTCGGAATAGATCGAAGCGGCATAGCGCTGGCCATCGATGGTCACCCATACGGCATGGCGGATATACGTCCAGTCCCCGTCGGAATCCGCGCATGCTTTCCACATGGCGGCGGTATCGGCGGCGGTCAGCGGTTCCACATCCGCGTGGTTGCTGCCGCCCCGGCGTTTCACCCGCCAGGAAATGCCAGAGTCCACATCGGTGATCACGGCCTGCGACCCGGTGGAGAAGGCCGACTGAATGTCGCTGGCAAACCAGTCCGCCAGTGCGACGCTACCGCCGGCGTGGACCGCGTCCTTATCGGGCGTGAGCTGCGCCTTTTGCATGTAGCCAACCGTGCCATTGTGCGCCACCTTGCACCAATCCCCATGGATGGCATAAACCGTAACCTCCGCACCGGCTGGCGCGGTGGCGTAGCGGCCGGATTGAGAGGAATCGCTTTCGTACACATAGGCTTCCTCTAGGACATATGCGTCGATGGGGTCGGCGGGCGGGGTTTTGGACATGCCTTCGATTTGCGCAAAACCCGTGGTCGATCCATAGGAAACCTTTGCCCAACCGGCGCGGGTTTCCAGCACCGTGACAGAGCGCCCATGGCGGAGGGAGCGCTTGATATCGGACGCGGTGGAAGCGGACGCGTACAAGGGAAGCGAATCGATGACCACGTAGGCGGTGAAGCTTTCGCCGCCATCGCGCGTTTCGGCATCGCCGGAGGAAAGGGATTCGGCCCGGATATACGCAATCATCCCATTTTGGGGATTTTGAATGCGCGCCCAGCCGGAATACGGGCCGGAACCATATTCCACGACCGCCACGGCGGCGCCCGCAGAAATCCGCATGCTTTCGCTGTCCTCGCTGGGATGTTGATACACCCGGGTATCGGCGTTGACTGTCGCTTTTTCTGCCGATGCGATGAGGGCAACGGTTTCGCCGCCATCGCGCGCTTTGTCTTTGCCAGAGGAGAGATCCCCGGCCCGG
>DVJN01000190.1 GCA_018716755.1 Candidatus Alectryocaccomicrobium excrementavium | reverse complement strand
ATGCGCGCCTTTTCGCCATTGATGTTCCATTCGGTGGCGCTTTCGCCCGCGGGGCCGAAGGCCACGCTGCTGGCGAGCACCG
This sequence comes from Candidatus Alectryocaccomicrobium excrementavium, assembly GCA_018716755.1. Lineage (GTDB taxonomy): Bacteria > Bacillota > Clostridia > Christensenellales > Aristaeellaceae > Alectryocaccomicrobium > Alectryocaccomicrobium excrementavium. Next base: position 9,200 of record DVJN01000190.1, on the reverse strand, counting down.
CCGCGCTGAGCGCTTCCTGGTTGGCCTCGAGAATGCCCGTGAGCGTTTCACCCGCTTCGACGATGACGGCGATGCGGTCGGTCACGTCGAAGTCCGCGTCTTTGCGCATGGTCTGAATTTTGGAGATCACTTCGCGCACGAAACCTTCTTCCACCAGCGCCGGGGTGAGGTTGGTATCCAGCACCACGGTCAATTCGCGCTCGGTGGCGGCCACGAAGCCCGGCTTGTGCGCAGGCGCAGTGAGCACATCGTCCTTTTCCAGCACAATGGTTTCGCCCTCGATTTCGAACGAAACGGTTTCGCCGCGGGCAAAGGCGTCCACCACGTCGTTGCCATCCATATTGGCGAGGTGCTCGCCGATGGCGCGCAGGCGCTTGCCGTATTTGGGCCCCAGCGTGCGCATCTGCGGCTTGAGCTGGTAGGTAGTGAAGGCGCGGGCGTCGTCTACAAAGCGCACGTCCTTCACGTTGAGTTCTTCGGCGATGAGCGCGGCCATTTCCGCGCTCAACTGCGCGCCCTTCACGTAAGCGGCGGCGAGCGGCTGGCGCACCTTCAAGTTCGCCTCCGAGCGGCAGCCGCGACCCAATTGCACGATTTCGATCACGGTTTCCATGTCCGCTTCCAGCGCGGGGTTGATCTTGGTCGCGTCGCAGGCCGGGAAATCCGTCAGATGCACGCTATCCGGCTCGCCCTCCTGGCGCAGGTTCTGATACATGGTTTCGGCCATGAACGGCGTAAACGGCGCGAGCAGGCCGCACAGCGTCTTGAGCACGGTATAGAGCGTTTCGAACGCGGCCAGCTTGCCGCCCTGCATGCCCTTGCCCCAGAAGCGCTCGCGCGAGCGGCGCACATACCAGTTGGAGAGCTCATCCACAAAGGCGGCGATGGCGCGCGCGGATTCGGTGACGTTGTAAACCGCCAGGCCCTCGTCCACGGTCTTCACCAGGGTATTCAGCCTGGAGAGCAGCCATTCGTCCATGCGGGTGAATTCCGTGGCCTTTTCCTTCTGTGGGTCGTAGCCGTCGATGGAGGCGTACAGGCAGAAGAAGGCGTAGACGTTCCACAGCGTGCCCATGAATTTGCGCTGCGATTCGCTGACCATATCGCCCGAGAAGCGGCTGGGCAGCCACGGCGCGCCCACGGAATAGAAATACCAGCGCACGGCGTCCGCGCCCTGCTTATCCAGCACATCCCACGGGTCCACCACGTTGCCCTTGTGCTTGCTCATCTTCTGGCCGTCCTTATCCTGCACGAGGCCCAGCACCAGGCAGTTTTCAAACGGCGCGCGATCGAAGATCAGCGTGCCGATGGCCAGCAGCGTGTAGAACCAGCCGCGCGTCTGGTCGATGGCTTCGGAGATGAAATCCGCCGGGAAGTTCTCCTGGAAGATCTCCTGGTTCTCAAAGGGATAGTGCCACTGGGCGAACGGCATGGAGCCGGAATCGTACCAGCAGTCGATCACTTCGCTGGTGCGCGCCATGTCGCCATGGCACTTGGGGCACTTCACGCGCACGCGATCGATGAACGGCTTGTGCAGCTCGATATCCTCGGGCACATTTTCGCCCATTTCGCGCAGCTCGGCGATGGAGCCGATGGCGTGCATGTGCCCGCAATCCTTGCAGATCCAGATGGGCAGCGGCGTGCCCCAATAGCGCTCGCGGGAGAGGCCCCAGTCGATCACATTCTCCAGGAAATTGCCCATGCGGCCGTCCCTGATGTTCTCGGGCATCCAGTGGATGGTCTGGTTGTTGGCCAGCAGGCGGTCGCGCAGCTCGGTCATGCGGATGAACCAGGTGGAGCGCGCGTAATAGATCAGCGGCGTGTCGCAGCGCCAGCAGAAGGGGTAATTGTGCGTGTAGGGCTGCTTTTTCACCAAAAGGCCGCGGCTTTCCAGATCGGCGATGATCATGGGATCGGCCTTTTTCACGAACACGCCCGGCCAGGCGGTTTCCCTGGCCATGCAGCCCTTGGTGTCCACCAGCTGCACGAAGGGCAGGTCGTTTTCGCGGCCCACGCGCGCATCGTCCTCGCCAAAGGCGGGCGCGATGTGCACGATGCCCGTGCCGTCCGTCAGCGTGACATAATCGCCAGTGATCACGCGCCAGGCGGGCTTTTCCGGCTCGATAAAGCGATACAGCGGCTCATACTCCATGCCGGCCAGCTCGCTGCCCTTCATGGTGGCGAGGATTTCCATTCCCTCGCCCATCACGCTTTCCAGCAGCGCGCGGGCCATGATGCCCTCGCTGCCATCCTTCGCGCGGAAACGGCAATATTCAAAATCCGGGCCCACGCACAGGGCCACGTTGCTGGGCAACGTCCAGGGCGTAGTGGTCCAGGCATAGAAATAGGCGTTCTCCTCGCCCCTGATCCTGAAGCGCACGAACACGGAATCTTCCGTAACTTCCTTATAGCCCTGCGTCACCTCGTGGCTGGAGAGCGCGGTGCCGCAGCGCGGGCAATAGGGCACGACCTTGTGGCCCTTATAGAGCAGGCCGCGGTCGAAGATCTGCTTGAGCGACCACCACACGGATTCAATATAGCGGTTGTCGTAGGTGATGTAGGGGTCGTCCATATCGGCCCAGAAGCCCACGCGCTCGCTCATGCGCTCCCATTCGCCCTTGTATTTCCACACGCTCTTTTTGCACTCGGCGATGAACGGCTCCACGCCGTATTGCTCAATCTGCTCCTTGCCATCCAGGCCGAGCAGCTTTTCCACTTCCAGCTCCACGGGAAGGCCGTGCGTATCCCAACCGGCCTTGCGCAGCACTTTCTTGCCTTTCATGGTCTGGTAGCGGGGGATCAGGTCCTTCATCGCGCGGGTCAGGATGTGGCCGAAATGCGGCTTGCCGTTGGCCGTGGGCGGCCCATCGTAAAACGTAAACACATCCGCTCCTTCGCGCTGGTCGATGGAGCGGCGGAAAACGTCGCGCTCCTTCCACAGCTCGATCACCGCCTTCTCGCGGGACAGAAAATCGAGATCCGTTGAAACCTTTTTGATCATGGCGTATATCCTCCCTGTCGCCCATGCCCTTTCCGCACAAAAAAACCGCGCCCCACATTGGGACGAGGCTCTCTCGCGGTACCACCCAAATTGGCGCAATGCGCCCGCTCACAGGGGCCCTATGGCCCCGCGCGCTGTATCGGGCGCACCCGCGCACGCCTACTCCGTTCGGCGCGGCGCTCGGAACCGATGCGCGCACAGCCCGCACCCGCCGGGCTCGCACCCTCCCCGGCTCGCTGCAGGCGCTTTTGGCCATGCGCGGATTTCCTCATCGCGGCATATGATATGCCCTTATTATAATAGATGCGCGTTAAAAAGTAAACCGCCGCAAACGACTTTTAACGCGCTGGCGGCGGCAAACGAAACCTCAGGGCAGAAGCGGCGCATTTTGCCGCAGGCCCTTGGGCAAATGGTTTTTGCATACGCCGCCGCTCCCCTTGGCCCAACCCAGCGGCATGCCCTGATAGCGCATGAGCGCCCAGCCCTCTGCCGCCCGCTCCCCCAGCGGCAGCGGCGCGCCGCCGAGATACGCGTTGGCTTCTTCCGCCGTAAGCTCGATGCCCACATTGGCCCTGAGCGCCATGCCCGCCGCATGTTCCGGGCGGTACACGCCCTTTTTGCAGGAAAACAGCGGCAGCCCCTCCCGCAGGGCGCGGAGGCCGCGAAGCGGCGGCAGCAGCGCATTTTGCAGGCAAACGGTTTCCCCGCGCTCCGTAAGGCTTCCCGGCGGCAGCGCTTCCCAAAACCCCGCTGCGCCCCCGGGCAGCGCGGGCGGCGTGGATGCGCCGTCCCTCAAAGGAACGCTTTCCCCCGCGCGCGCAAGCAGGGCAATAAAGTGCCCTTCCCCCGCCGCCAGGTGCGGATACACGCGCAGGCAACCGTTTTGCGAAGCGCCCAGCCCGGGCAGGGCAAAATCGCGCGCGGAAAAATCCGAAAATTCGCGCAGGAACCACTCCACGTTTTCCTCGTTTTCCAAGGGGCTGAACGTGCAGGTGGAATATACCAGCCGCCCGCCCGGCCGCACCAGGCGCGCGGCGCAGGCGAGGATTTCCCGCTGGCGCTTCTGGCAACCCGCATTGCTGGCCTCCGTCCATTCAGCGATGGCGGCGGGATCGCGCCGGAACATGCCCTCACCCGAGCAGGGCGCGTCCACGAGCACCGCGTCGAACGCTTCCGGCAGCGCCTGGGCCAGCCGCGCGGGCGTTTCGTTGGTTACTGCGGCGTTCCACGCGCCCATGCGCTCCAGATTGGAAAGCAACACCCGCGCGCGCCGCGGCTCGATTTCGTTGGCCACCAGCGCGCCCGCGCATTCGGCCAGGCGGGTGGCCTTGCCGCCCGGCGCGGCGCACAGATCGAGCACCCGCTCGCAGGGCTGCGCGCAGAGCACTTCGGCGGGCGCCATGGCGCTGGGTTCCTGCAAATAGAATGCGCCCGCAAAATGTTTCAGGCTCGCGCCCGGCCGCGACTGCGCGGAAATATAATAGCCCGATGGGCACCAGGGCACGCCCGCAAGCGCGAACGAACGCGCGCCGCCCGGGCGGCGCGCGTTTTCCCGCAGCGCGCGCTGGGGCGGCGCCTGCATGCTTTCCATGAAGGCTTCAAACTGCGCTCCCAGCAGCGCGCGCATATGATTTACATAGCTTTCCGGCAAATTCATAAAATCGCACTCAACTCCGCAAGAGAAGATACGCGCTCGCCATCCCACGATCCTTCCTGCGGCGGCATCCACTTCAGATAGAAGGGCCGCTCCATGCGCACCGCGCGCATGCCCAGCGCACGGGCCGCCTCCAGGTTCGCGGGCAGATCGTCCACAAACACGACTTCGCCGGGCGCAGCGCCGAGCGCTTTCAGCGCCGCCTCATACATCTGGTGCGCAGGCTTGATCGCGCCAATTTCACAGGAGGCGATGGCCACATCAAACCACCTGAGCACGCCGAGCGCTTCCATGGCTTTTTTCATCGAGGGCATGGCGTTGGAGAGCATGCCCAGGCGGTATTTCCCATGCCAGGCCGCCAGGCTGGCGGACACATCGTCGTAGAGGGAATAGCACTCGGGCGTGTAGGTGATCCAATGCGCGCCCTGCGCAAGGACCTCGTTTTCCACATACAGGCCCAAATCGTTGGTCGCAGCGCGCAGATACCCCAGGCGCAGGCTGTCCTCCTCTTCCAGGGAATCCATTTTCTGGCTCTCGTCCAGCCATTCGAGCGCGGCGCGGGCGCGGGCAATAACGATATCGCGCGCCGGATACGCGGACAGCGTTTCCATCATATCCGGCGGAAACGTCCAATCCCCGTGCGTCGGGTACGCGAGCACGCCGCCGCAATCCAGGAGCAGGGTTGTTGGCGCACTGCCGCAGTTTCCCTTATCCATATCAGCCTCCGAACAGGTGCAGGATGCGATCCCACACGCCCTCGTCTTCTTCCTCTTCCACCGGCGCTTCCTCCGCCACGGGCAAGGCCTGCGCGGGCACGCGCAGCACGAACTGGATGCTGTCCGTGGATTCGGCGCCCGCGAAGGAGCGCGGCGCTTCCGGGTCGCGCAGGAGCGTTTCCATGGCCCCGTTGATGCCGCCGACGTACTGGCTCAATCCCTCGTTCAGCTGGGCAACGCCATCCTTGAGCGTTCCCAGCGAATCCAGCATGGGCAGGAACTGATTGAGCAGCGCCTGCATGAGCTGCGCGTCGGGATCTTCGGTTTCCATCGTGGCAAAGTTTTCGATCATCGCCTGCTGCTGCGGCGTGATTTCAAAGCTGTTCAGGCCGTCCGCCAGCGCCTGCATGCCCTCCGTGAGCTGCGTGCCGCCGTCCGTCAGCTGGCTGATATCGAAATCGCCCAGCATGGCGCCCAGGCTCATGGGCATGGCGGCGATCTGAATATCGCCCAGCGCAAAGCTCTCGGTTTCCAGCGAAAGGTGCGCGTTGAGCTCGCCGCCCGGCAGGCCGATCCAGGCGAGCGTGGCCGTGGAACCGGTCACGGTCGGGGTAGCGCCCGCGCAATCGACGATACTGGCGCTATCCAGATCCACGGAAAGCGTCATTTGCAGGGCGAGGTTTTCCGCATAGTAAGCATCCGCGCAATCCGGGTTGGGAGCGACGCGGATATCGATATCCACCGGGCCGCTGGCGCCGGTTTCCGCGCTGGTCGTTATGCTCACCGTCCACGGCAGCGTGGGGGCGTCCATCGTGCCCGCGAAATACACGGCCTGCCCCTCTTCCAGCTGGCAGGTGACCACGCCGTCCGCGTAGCTCGCCTGGCCGGAAAGCGCCTCCAGAGAGGTATAATCGCCCGTTTCCGTATATTCGCCCGCTTCGCCCGTCACGCGCACGCCGGCCTCCACCGAAAGCACGTCGCCCGTGGGCGAAAGGGTCGCGTAAATCGTCTCATCGCGCTGTGCCAGCGCCGGAACCGCGGCCAACAAAAGCGCCACGGCGATAGAGAGAACCTTTTTCATTGTACCTTCCTCCTTTTGGTGATCAGGCGGTCAAACAGCGTGAGCAGGATGGGCAGCACGGTGAGCACCATAAGGCCGCTCAGCGCCGCGCCGCGCCCGATGAGCAATCCCAACTGCGCAATGCCGCTGATGCTGGAAACAAAGTAGACCGTCAGCCCGCCGGCCGTGAGGATGCCCGCCGAAGTGAGCACGGATTCCCCCGCCAGCCTGGTGGCGCTGATGGCCGCCTCGCGCGGGGACTCGCCCAGCGCGCGCTGCCCGCGATAGCGGTCGGCCAGCAAAATCGCGTAGTCCACCGTGGCGCCCAGCTGAATGGAAGAAACGATCATGTAACCGATAAAGCTCAAATCCGTGCCCTGGAAATAGGGGATGGCCATGTTGATCCAGATGGAGGACTCGATCACCAGCACCAGGATCAACGGCAGCACCAGCGTGCGGAACGAGATGATCAGGATGAGCAGCACCAGCGCGATGGAAATGGCGTTGACCACCGTGTAGTCGCTTTCCACCACCTCGCGGATGTCCGAAACGCTGCTCGCGCCACCGGCCACGCCCGCTTCCTCGCCGAACGCGTCGTTCACAACGGCGCGAATACCGGCCACGGCCTGCTCGCAGGCCTCGGTTTCCTGCTCGACGGACAGGCTGAGTACATAGCGCGTGTAGCCGTCCGCGCGGAACTGCGAAGTGGCCATCTCGGGCAACAGGCTCTCCGGCATGCCCTTGGGCAGCACGGTGGCGAGCGTCTGCACCGAAGCCACGCCATCGATTTCGCCCAATCGCGCCGCGATTTCGCGCTCCGTGGCGATATCCTGCGTGGGGGCGACGATGGCCAGCGGCTCGTACACATCGAATTTTTCCTCAATGCGCGCCTTATCCGCGGCCAGCACAGAGCCCTCGCTGGCCATGATCGCGCTCTCGCCATACACAAAGTGGTTCTGCCCCTGCGCGATGAAGCAGGGCACAACCACCAGCACGCACACGACCAGCACCACTATGCGGCATTTGTCCACCCCGCGCGCATAGCCGCCCAGCCTGGGCAAAAGCAGGCGGTGGCTCGTGCGGTCGATGGCCTTCATCAGGATCAGGGCAAGGCCGGGCATCACCAGCAGCACGCTCAACAGGCTGAACACAATGCCCTTGGCCAGCACCAGGCCCATATCCCAGCCGATGGTGTAGCGCATGAACATCAGGGCCACAAAGCCCGCGATCGTCGTGGTGGAGCTGGCGGAAATGGAAAGGAATGATTTTTTCACCGCCGCGGTCATGGCCGCGACCGGCTCCGCGCCGTTGGCGCGCTCTTCGCGGAAACGGCTGAGCAGGAAAATGGAATAGTCCATGGCGATGGCCATCTGCAAAACCGCCACCGACAGCTGGGAAAAGAAGGAAATGCTGGGCAAAAACGCATTGGTCCCCATGTTGATGAGCACCGAAACGCCCAGCACAAACAGGAAGATCAGCGCCTCGGCAATGGAAGAAGTGGCGAACAGCAAAATGATCAGCACCACGGGAATGGCCCACAGCACGACCAGCAGCACTTCCTCCGCCGAAGACTGGATCAGAAGCCCCGCCGTCACCGCCGAGCCCGTCATCGCGCTGTCGCCCACGAGCGCGCTGATTTCCTGCACGGCCGTGCGCGTGCGCTCGGAATAATCGCTGTCATCGAACTGCACGGTCAAAAGCGCGGCCCCGTCGTTATAGTACGATTTTACGAGGCTCTCGTCCAGCGTGGACAGCGGCGCGCGCACATCGGCCACGTCGTCCAGCCACATGACCATGCTCACGCCTTCAACCCCGGCAATTTTCGCCTTCATGGCCAAAACTTCGTCAATGCTCATATCTTCGAGCATCACCTGCGCCATGCCGGTATAGCCGAACGTATCCTCCATCAGCGTCAGGGCCTTCGTCGTCGGCATATCCTGCGGCAAATACGCCGTAAGATCATAGTTCACCTGCACCGCAGCCATCAAAAATGCTGAAAGAACGCCCAAAATGAGAAACACCGCCAGAATGCCGCGCCGCGCGCGGACAACCCAGCTGCTCAGACGATCCAGCAAATGCCGCACCCCCAAACTCTCCTTATTTTCCGCATCATTATAACAAAACATTATGGCAAGAACGTGAAAGGCACATGGAAAAATGCGCATCCCCCTGGCCTCCCAGGCGCAAAAAATTGGGCCGCCTTCGCCTTCAGCGGCCGTGCGCCCGCCTTCTCGTTCCGAAAAAACGCTTTCACCCGCCGGCACTTTGATGCGCCAGCGGGTGAAAGCCATAGGCGTAAACCTTCGTTATTCTTGCGTCAGTTGGGCAAAATGCCTGGTATGGGTGTGCCCGCCGCATCTTCCGGCAGCAGCGGATCCACCGTTTCGCCGGTGTTCGCATCTTGATATACCGAGATGCCGGGGATTTCTTGTGCCTGCCGCAGCGCGTTCAAATTGTTGTACAGCGCCGCATACCAGGTCTTAAAGGCTTCAAACGCCGCAACCTGCTCCTTCAGCGCGTTCACTTCGCCTTGCAGCGAGGACACCTGCTGCTCGTAGCCCGCAAGCTGCTCCTGCGCGCCCTGCGCCGCGCTCGCCTGCTCCGTCAGCGTTGCGATCTGCTCGTTGAGCCCTTCGATTTGCCCCTGCAGATCCGCCACCTGCTGCTCATAGCCCGCAAGCTGCTCCTGCGCGCCTTGCGCCGCGCTCGCCTGCTCCGTCAGCGTTGCGATCTGCTCGTTGAGCCCTTCGATTTGCCCCTGCAGATCCG
>DVJN01000189.1 GCA_018716755.1 Candidatus Alectryocaccomicrobium excrementavium | reverse complement strand
ATCCGGCAGCACGATCTGGATGCCGCGCGCGCTCATTTCGACGAGAATATCCAATAGGCTCAACGCATCCGCCTTGCGGTCGCGCTCTTCCTTGGGCAGGGCGAGCAATTCCGCCTTGGCGGCGCGCAGGTGATCCAGATTCCCCACCATGACCGAGGCATCGAACGCTTCCAGATTGCGCTTGAAATAGCAGCAATAGTATTCCCGGGGATAAAAAATCTTGAAATACGCGATGCGCAGCCCCATCATCACGTAAGCCACCGCGTGCGATTTGGGGAACATGTAATTGATGCGCTTCAGGCTATCCACCAGCCAGTCCGGCGTGCCCACCGCGGCCATGGCCTCTTCCATAAAGGGCTTGAGGCCCTTGCCCTTGCGCACGGATTCCATGGTGTCAAACGCGGTTTTGGCCTCCACGCCCAGTTCCATGAGCTGGTTCATAATGTCATCGCGCGTACACACGCAGCCGCGCAGCGGCGCGATGCCCTTGCGGATGATTTCCTGCGCGTTGTCCAGCCACACGCCCGTGCCGTGTGAAAGGCCGGAAATGCGCACCAGTTCTTCCATGGTGCTGGGCAGCGTTTCCGTGAGCATGCCGCGCACAAACGAAGTGCCAAATTCCGGGATGCCCAGCGTGCCGGTGGCCACGCCGATTTCCTCGGGCGTGACGCCCAGCGCCTGCGTGCCGGAAAACAGCGAAAGGATTTGCGCGAACACCGCGGGATCCTTCAGCGGCACCTGCGCGGGCGCGATGCCGGTCATATCCTGCAAATCGCGCAGCATGGTGGGATCATCGTGGCCCAGAATATCCAGCTTCACGAGCACATCGTGCATGGAGCTGAAATCAAAGTGCGTGGTCACGGTGTCGCTGTTCACGTCGTCCGCCGGGTGCTGGATGGCCGTGAACTGATAGATTTCATAGCCCTGCGGCAGCACCACCATGCCCGCGGGATGCTGGCCCGTGGTGCGCTTCACGCCGATCAGGCCGCGCGCCAGGCGCTCTTTTTCCGCCTGGCTCTTGCTGATCCCACGCTCCTCCAGATATTTGAGCACATAGCCATAAGCGGTTTTATCCGCGACGGTGCCGATGGTGCCCGCGCGAAACACGTTCTGCGCGCCAAACAGTTCCTTCACATAATTGTGCGCCACGGGCTGATACACGCCGGAAAAGTTCAAATCAATATCCGGCACCTTATCGCCCTTAAAGCCCAAAAACACTTCGAAGGGAATGTTGAAGCCGTCCCGGTCCATGTTCTCCCCGCACACGGGGCAGTTTTTCAGCGGCAAGTCATACCCGCAGGCAAAGCCGGCCGGCACATCGAATTCGCTGTGCTTGCACTTGGGGCAAACGTAGTGCGGCGGCAGGGAATCCACTTCCGTGATGCCCGCGAAATAGGCCACGGCGGAAGAGCCCACCGAACCGCGCGAGCCCACGATGTATCCATCCGCCAGCGACTTGCGCACCAGCTTGACGGCGATCATATACAGCGTGGCGAAGCCATAGCCGATAATCGCGCCCAGTTCCTTATCGATGCGCGCGCGCACGATTTCCGGCAACGGGTCGCCATAGATCTCCTTCGCCCGGTTTTCCGTGATGCTGCGCAACTCGTCCGCCGCCTCGGGCCAATAGGGCTGAAAGGTCTCCTTGCCCTCCGGGTGTTCAATGAACAACCGCACCTTGCCCACGCGGCTGGCAATGGCGTTGGGATTTTCGATGACCACCTCGCGCGCCTTTTTATCGCCCAGATAGCGGAATTCCTCCAGCATTTCATTGGTGGTGCGGAAATAGAGCGGCCCCTGGTTGTCCGCGTCCTCAAAGCCTTTGGTCGCCATCAAAATGGCGCGATACGCGCTATCCCGCGGCTCCATAAAATGTACGTCGCCGGTAGCGACCACGGGCTTATTCAGCTGCTCGCCCAGCCACACGATTTTTCGGTTGAAATCGCGCAGCGCCTCCTCGTCCTTCGCCGTGCCTTCCTCCAGCATGAAAGCATTGTTCCCAATGGGCTGAATTTCCAGATAATCGTAAAAGCGCGCGATGCGCATAAGCTCCCCGTCGCCCGCGCCACGCACCACCGCGCGGAACAGTTCCCCGGCCTCGCACGCGCTGCCCACAATCAGCCCTTCCCGGTATTTTTCAATCAGGCCGCGCGGAATGCGCGGACGGCGGCGGTAATGGTGCAGGTGCGCTTCGCTCACCAGGCGGTTGAGGTTCGTCATGCCCGTCTGCGAGGCGGCCAGAAGAATGATGTGCCAGCTCTGGTCCGAAGCATCCGAGCCATAGATCCGGTTCAAATCGCTGAGGAGTTTCACCGGATGTTCCTTTTCCATCTCCTGGAAAGCCACGAGCATAGCCTGCGCGGTGGCGCGCGCGTCGTCCACCGCTCGGTGCGCATGCTTGTTGTTCACGCCCAGCATCTTGCACACGGTTTCCAGCTTGTGGTTTTTCCAGCCGGGATACACGTTGCGCACCAGCGCCAGCGTATCCAGCAACGGGTTTTCGAAAGCGTAGCCCTCGCGCGCCAGCGCGTTGCGGAAAAACGCGCCATCGAACGAAGCGTTGTGCGCCACCAGCACTGCGCCATCGATGAACCGGCGGAATTCCTCGCAGATTTCGCCAAATGCGGGCTTATCCGCCAGCATGGCGCCAGTGATGCCCGTCAGTTCCGTGATGCGTTCCGGCAGGGGACGGTTGGGGTTCACCAGCTGCGAATATTCCCCCGCCAGTTCGCCGTTTTCCACGCGCACCGCGCCGATTTCGATGATCGCGTCCTTCGCCGGGGAAAGGCCGGTGGTTTCCACGTCCACCACCACAAAGGTAGCGCCGTGAAAGTCCCTGTCGTCCGCGCGGTCGACGAGCTGCGCGCTGTCCTCGATCAAATAGCCTTCGCAACCGGGAATGAACTTGATATTGTGCTTTTTCGCCGCGCCAAAGGCGTCCGGAAACGATTGCAGCACACCGTGATCCGTGATGGCCACGGCCTTATGCCCCCATTTGGCCGCGCGCGCGATCGCCTCGGCAGGGGGAATGCAGGCGTCCATGCTGCTCATCTGCGTGTGCAGGTGCAATTCCACGCGTTTTTCCGGCGCGTTGTCCTCTCGCTCGGGCGCAGGCGCACCCATCACATCCGTGGTCATGAGCACCATTTCGTGGCTGAAATCGTCGTACCGGTATTCGCCGCGCGCCAGAATCCACGCGCCTTCCTTCAAAACTGCCAGCAGCCGCCCGGCCTTTTCCTCAACCGTCCCCTCGCCGCGCTCGGTCAAAAACAGCTTGCCTGCCACGGAATCGGAATAATCGGAAAAAGCAAAGGTGACAATTTTGGTATTTCCCTTCTTGGAATCCACCACATTGACGGAAAGGACTTCGCCCGTGAGCACGCAGCGGCCCGTGGCCTCGGTCAGCTCGTCCATGGGGATGGGATTGTCGCTGATGGACTTGCCAAAGGCCGCGCCCTCCGCGCGCGCCTGGGCCTTCTTTTCCTCGTGCCGCACTTTATCCTGCTGCAGCGCGGCGGACCGCTCCTCCTCGCGCGAGCGGTCCTCACGGATCTTATCCAAAATTTCGTTCATGTTCTCCGGCTCCACGAAGCGCACCTTCACCTCGCGGCCGAATTCCGTTCGCAAAATCGCGGCCAATTGCGCGTCCACATTCCTGCGCGCCAGAAACGCGCGCCCAACGCCCGCGCTTACGGAAAAGCTGAGCGTACCGTCTGCAAACTGCCAATTGTCGCCACGCAAAAAGGCCCGCGCGCCCGCCTCGCTCTCAAACAGGCGCTCCAGCAAATACGCCACGCCCTTTTCATCGAATGCAAAACCGCCCGGATAGGCAAAAGACACGTCCACCCGCGCGCGGGGAAATTCCCGGGCAAAGCTTTCGCGCACCGTTTGCCGCTCACGCTGCGTGAGCAGCCGGGAAGCGGCAAAATCGATGCGCATGTTGCCACTCGCGCGATTCACGCACACGCGCCGCAGCGCCAGGCAGGAGGACAATTGCGGATTGGCCAGCGCCTTTTCCCACCGCTCAGCCATTTTCGCTCATCCTCCGAATTTCCTCCAGCAGCGCCTGCGCCAAATCGCCACGCACCGTGCGCAGCAGCTGCCCATGGCGGAACAGCGCGCCGCCGCTCTTGCCGCCGGCGATGCCGATATCCGCATCCAGCGCTTCGCCCGGCCCGTTCACCACGCAACCCATCACGGCGATTTTCAGCGGCGTGCGCAGATGCGCCGTCTCCGCGCGCACGCGCGCCACGATGCCCGCCACGTCGATGCAGGTGCGGCCGCAGGTGGGGCAGGAAACGATATCCACCGCATCGCGCCGCAAGCCAACCGCGCGCAAAATGCTCAGTCCCGCTTCCACCTCTGGCACGGGATCGCCGGTAAGCGACACGCGGATGGTGTCTCCAATGCCATCCAGCAGCAGACTGCCGATGCCAATGGCGGATTTGATGTTGCCCGCGCCCGGCTCGCCCGCCTCAGTCACGCCGATGTGCAGCGGATACGCACACGCCTTGCGCAACAACCGGTTGGCCTCCACCGTCTCGCGCACGCTGCTGGCTTTCACGGAAATCACAATGTCATCGAACCCGCAATCTTCCAGCAGCCGCGCATGCCCCAGCGCGCTTTCCACCATGCCGCGGGGCGTGCGGCCGTGTTGCTCCAGCACCCACTTTTCCAGCGAACCGGTGTTCACGCCGATGCGCACCGGCACATGGTGCATTTTCAGGCAATCCGCCAGTTCGCGCACGCGCGCCTCGCCGCCGATATTGCCCGGGTTGATTCGCACCTTGGCGATACCATTTTCCACCGCCTGTATGGCCAGCCGGTGATCAAAGTGTATATCCGCCACCAAGGGCACGGGGCTGCCGTCCACCAGCGCGCGCACCGCGCGGGCGCACTCCCCGTCGTACACCGAAACGCGCACCAGATCCGCCCCCGCGCTGGCCAATGCGCGGATCTGCGCCAGCGTGGCCTGCACGTCCCGCGTGTCCGTATTGGTCATCGATTGCACGGATACCGGCGCGCCGCCGCCCATGCGAACATTTCCCACTGTAACCGTTTTCATTTTGCTACCCCGCTATCAGCCGCATAATGTCCTGATACGTAACGGCGATGAACACGCCGATGAACAGCAACAGACCCACGGCATGCACCATGCCTTCCCGCTCCGGCGGAATGGGCTTGCCGCGCAGTTTCACCACAATCGCGTCCGCCAGCAAAAACACCAGCCGGCCGCCATCCAGCGCGGGCAGCGGCAGAAGGTTCACAATACCCAGGTTCAACGAAATCAGCGCAACCATCGAAAGAATGGCCTGCATGCCATAAGCCTGCGCCTGATCGCCCATGCTGGTGATGGTGCCCACCGGGCCCATGACCTGATCCAGATTTTCGCCCTTAAAGAGCATGTCGCGCAGCGTATCGAGCATGAACGTGGCGTAATACGCAAACCGTTCGCCCGAAGCGCGCAGCGCTTCCCCAAAGCTGGCCCGTTCTTCCCGGCCCAGATACACGCCGATCTGCCGCTGTTCCTGCCCGTCCACCGAGGCAGTCTCCGGTTCCACGGTAAACGTCATGGCCTCGCCGTCTCGCTCCACCGCGATTTCCACCGCGCCCTCAGACTGGTCGATCGCGCGGGTCATCGCGTCCAGCCCCGCCTCGTCGAAGCTGATGGCCTGCCCATTGACAGCAACCACCACGTCGCCTGCCTCGATTCCCGCCTCCTGCGCGGGCGCGCCTTCCACCAGGCCATAAATCTGCGGCACCTGCGCCAGCGTCACGCCATAAATGGCCAAAAACAGCACGATCGCCACATAAGCAAGCACGAAATTCATGCCCGCCCCGGAAAACAGGATCAAAAACCGTTTCCAGCGCTTTTGCGCAGAAAACGCGTCCGGCGAATCGCTCTTTTCGTCCTCCCCTGTGAAGCGGCAAAAGCCGCCCAGCGGGATGGCGCGCAGCGAATAATCGATGCCGTTTTTGCGCCAGCCCACGATCTTCGGGCCCATGCCCACCGCGAATTCTTCCACCTTCACATGCGTGAGCCGGGCAACGATATAGTGGCCAAATTCATGCGCCGTGATGATGATGCCCAGCAGCACCACCGCCAGCAAGAGATACAAAAAACTCATTCCATCCTCCCAATTTTCACGTTTGCGCGCGAGCGTGCACCTTTATCCATACGATACACATCTTCGACGCATGAAATCCGCTCTGGTGGCGTGGAATCCAGAATTTGTTCCACAATGTTCGCGATTGCGCCAAAAGATATGCGATTTTCCAGAAACGCGGCCACGGCGGCTTCGTTGGCTCCATTCATGGCGATCATGGCGTATGGGCCCGCGCGCAGCGCCTCCCGCGCCAACCGCAGGCAGGGAAAGCGTTCTTCATCCGGCGCTTCAAAAGTGAGCGGCCCGCAGGAAAGCAGATCCAGCGGCGCCGCGCCGGATTCCATACGCCGCGGATAGCCCAGCGCGTAGGAAATCGGCACGCGCATATCCGCAACACCCAATTGCGCCAACAGGCTGCCATCCACAAATTCTACCAGTGAATGCACCACGCTTTGCGGGTGCACCAACACGGAAATGGCCTCTTCCGGCATGCCGAACAGATAGTGCGCCTCGATCACTTCCAGGCCCTTGTTCATCATCGTGGCGCAATCGACCGTAATCTTCCCGCCCATGCGCCAAGTGGGGTGCCTGAGCACATCCTGCACGGTAGCGCGCTGGATGGCCTCGCGGCTCCAGGTGCGCAGTGCTCCGCCCGATGCCGTAAGAATCAGGCGCCTGGGCTCCTGCCCCCCCTGCAGGCACTGGAAAATCGCCGAATGCTCGCTATCCACCGGCAAAATGGGCACGCCCCGGCGCGCGGCCTCCTCCATCACCAGCGCGCCGCCAGTGACAAGCGCCTCCTTGTTGGCGAGCAGCACGCGCCCGCAAACTTCCAATGCCGCCATCACCGCCGGCAGGCCCGCAATGCCTACCACCGCGCACAGCGCGTCGTGCGGCTTTGCGGCGCGAAGCACATGCTCATTCGCGTCCTCGCCAAAAAACCACTCGCAAAAGCGCAAATCTTCTGGTATGGGTGCCTCCCGCACCAGGCCCGCAAACCGCGGGCGGAACCTGCGCACAAAAGCAAAAAGCTCATTCGCGTTCGAATGAGCTGTTAACGCGGTAACGCGAAAATCGCCCGCGTGCCTGGCAATCACGTCCAGCGCCTGTGTGCCAATGGAGCCCGTCGCCCCCAGAATCGCTATCTCCCTCATATTCGCTCCTTCAAATGCCAAACCAGTGATAAAACGCCGTGCAAACCGTGCCGCAGAAGAGCACCGCATCCAGCCGGTCCATAATGCCTCCATGCCCTGGCAGGATGGATCCAAAATCCTTGATTTCGCACACGCGCTTTACATAGGAGGCGGAAAGATCGCCCAGCTGGGCCGCGACGCTGGCAAACGCGCCGAGCAGCGCGTACATCCACACCGGCAACAGCTGCAATTGCGGCCAGATCAGCCGCATCAAAAACGGCAACACACACGCGGCCAGCACACCGGCGGCAAACCCTGCCAGGCTTCCCTCCACCGTCTTTTTGGGGCTAATTACAGGCGAAAGCTTGCGTTTTCCAAAAAGGGTGCCCACTTCGTAAGCGGCTAGATCATTGGCCAGCGCGATGACCAGCGCGTGCCCCAGCACGAGCGCCACCAACGGCCGCCCGCCCAGATCCACCAGCGGAAACAGCATGGTGAACAAAAGCCCCGGATACAGAAGGGGAAACACCGCCGCCAACAGCGACCGGCCATCCACCCTGCCCCTGAGCACGAGCAGGGACATGCCCACAATCATGCACAGCATGGCGATCAGCAACACCTGCGACAGGGCCGCAAAGGGATCCAGTTCCTGGCGCGCAAACAGATAAGCCGGCAGCGCAAACAACGCAAAAGCTATGCACGCCACGCTGCAGGGCCACACTTTTTCCTTGCCAAACGCCTGGCTGACCTCTATCATTCCCAGCGCCATCACGAGCATCATGCAAATGCGCAGCGGCCATCCCTGATAAAACCATAAAAACAGCCAAAGCACCGCCAGCATGATGCCGGTAATCCTGCGTTTTATCACATCATTATCCTTTCGGGCTCTCTTCTTTTTCGCGCACCCCGCCAAAGCGGCGGTCCCGGCGGGCGTATTCCCACAAATCCTTCAAATATTCCGCCCGGTTGTAGTCTGGCCACAAAACCGGGTTAAAAATCATCTCTGCATAGGCGCATTGCCAGAGCAAAAAGTTGGAAAGCCGTTCTTCCCCGCTGGTGCGGATCACCAGATCCACATCGGGCAGGCCCCGCGTATACAGCGCGTTTGCCACATCGGCTTCGGCAATCTCCTCCGGCGCGATTTCGCCCCGCACCGCGCGCGCGGCCAATTCCCGCGCAGCGCGCACAAGTTCATCCCGCCCCCCATAATTGAGCGCGATATTGAGCTTCAGGCCGGTGTTGCCGCGCGTGATCTCCATCGCGCGCGTAACCGCCTGCCGCTGCGGAGCGGGCAGCCCCTCCACGTTGCCCAGGATGCGGATGCGCACATTCTTTTCATTCAGCTCGTCGATCTCCGAGGCGAAATATTGCAACAGCAAGCGCATCAGCGCGCCCACTTCATCCTGTGGGCGGGCCCAATTCTCCGTGGAGAAGGCGTAAATCGTCAGCGCTTCTATGCCCCAATCGTCGCTGGCGCGGATGATGCCGCGCAGCGCCTCAGTGCCAGCGCTATGCCCCACCGTGCGCGGCAGGCCGCGCTGCCTGGCCCAGCGCCCGTTTCCATCCATGATGATGGCCACATGGCGCGGCAGGCGGGACGGAAGCTGCTCACCCGCCCCCGCAACCTGTGTGGACGCGCCATCGCCCTTGCGGGATCGCGACGGCAAAAAAGGCGTCATACGCTCATGATCTCTTTTTCTTTTTCCGCGCCAATGGCGTCCAAATCCTTCACCTGTTGATCCGTGAGCTTCTGCAGCTGGGTTTCCGCGTCCTTCAGATCGTCCTCAGTGATCTCGGATTTTTTCTCCATCTTGCGGATGGCGTCCAGCGCGTCGCGGCGAATGGCGCGCAGCGCGACTTTGCCCTCTTCCACCTGTTTTTTCACCTGCTTGACCAGATCCTTGCGGCGCTCCTCGGTAAGTTCCGGCACCACCAGGCGAATGACCTTGCCGTCGTTGGTGGGATTGATGCCGATATCGCTCTTTTGAATCGCCTTTTCCACGTTGGGGATCATCTTGCTTTCCCACAGGGAGATGACCAGCATGCGCGGCTCCGGCGAAGAAATGTTGCCCATTTGGTTGATCGGGGTCGGCGTGCCATAATAGTCCACGAGAATGCGATCCAGAATCTGCGGATTCGCGCGGCCAGCGCGCATGGTGGCGAGATCCTTTTTGACCACGGCAATCGTTTTTTGCATTTTTTCCTTCGCGACGTCGATATGAGTCTCGTACATACAAATGCCCTCCGATCGATGATTACTCTATGCTATATTGTAACGGTTTTTCCGCCAAAAGGCAAGCCCCAATTTTGCCGAAATTCTGGGCGCTGGCGAAGCGTTCTTCGCTGAAGCTATCGGGCGGCGCGTCAAAAGCAATGAGGCCTTTGAAAGGCGTATGTTCGCCTGGTATACCCCTTCCCAAAAACTGAGGAGTGCCCCCTGTACCGCAATTTACCCCTCACGATTGCGACTACGCCGCACTGCGGAGTTGTTGCCAGCCGCGCCTTATTCGTGCACCACGGTGCCCAGCGCTTCCCCTTCCGCCACGCGCAGGATGTTGGCAAGCGGATTCATGGAAAACACGCGGATTTCCGGCACATGCCGCTCCATGCACAGCGTGAACGCACTGATATCCATCACCTTGAGGCCGCGCTCAATCGCTTCGCGATAGGAAATTTCCCGGATCAGGCGCGCGTCGGGATTTTTATGCGGATCCGCGTCGTACACGCCGTCCACAGTCGTGCCCTTAAACACCGCATCCGCCCTGAGCTCGGCCGCGCGCAGCGCGGCGCCCGTGTCCGTGGTGAAAAACGGATTGCCCGTGCCGCCCGCCAGCAGCGCCACTTCGCCCGCGCGCAAAGCCGCGTCCGCCGCGTCGCGCGTGTAGAGCGCGGCAAAGCGGTTCATCTCCTGCGCGGTGAACACGCTGGCGCTTTGCCCCACGCGGCGCAGCGCCTCCTGCACGGCCAGGGCGTTGATCACCGTAGCGAGCATGCCCATCTGGTCAGCGCTCACCGGATCCATCTGCTCGGAAAAGCGGCCGCGCCAGATGTTACCGCCGCCCATCACCACCGCGGTTTCCACGCCCATTTGCGATAGCGCGGCGATGTTCCTGGCAACTTCCAAAATGCGCGCTTCGTCAAAAGCGCCCCGCTCCGCCGCCAGCGATTCGCCGCTGAGCTTTAGCACTATTCTGCGGTATTTTGCCATGGTTTCCCCTCCATTTTGGCCGGTGAGCGGCGTGCCCGCCGCGCCATCCCCGTCGATTGTAATCATAGAAAAAGCCCAATTTTGAACGGCAAAGCGGTCAAAATTGGGCAGCAAACAAATTCAGGAAGACCAGCCGCCCAGCAATGGGAACGCGCAAGCCCTTCTTATTGGCACAAACTGCGCGGCTTTGCGGGCAAGCCCGCAAAGCCATGCCACGCGCAAAGGAATTACTTCTGCATCGCGGCGGTCTGCGCGGCGACTTCCGCCGCCAGATCGTCCACGCGCTTCTCCAGGCCCTCGCCCAGCTTATAGCGGACAAAGCGGCGCACGCTGATCTTTTCGCCGATCTTGGCGACCTTTTCGGTGATAAGCTGCTCGATGGTCACATCCGGATTCTTGACGAACGGCTGCTCCAGCAGGCAGACTTCCTTGTAGAACTTCTCCACGCGGCCTTGGACCATCTTCTCGATGATCTTTTCCGGCTTGCCCTCGTTGCGGGCCTGCGCGGCGAGGATTTCCTTCTCGTGCTCGAGGTGCTCGGTGCGCACTTCGTCGCGGGACACGTATTCCGGCGCGGACGCGGCGATCTGCAGGGCGATATCGTGCACCAGCTCTTTGAATTCATCCGTCTTGGCCACGAAGTCGGTCTCGCAGTTCACTTCCACCAGCACGCCAACCTTGCCGCCCATGTGGATGTAGCTGTCCACGATGCCTTCGGCGGCGATGCGGCCCTGCTTCTTGGCGGCGGAGGCCAGGCCCTTTTCGCGCAGGAAGTCGATGGCCTTGTCCATATCGCCGTCCATTTCCTGCAGCGCGCGCTTGCAGTCCATCATGCCGGCGCCCGTGCGCTCGCGCAGCTCTTTAACAACTTTTGCACTGATTTCCATAGGAATACGCCCTCCGTGTGATTATTCCGCGGCCGCTTCTTCGGCAACCGGTTCTTCGCTGGTCTGGTTCTCGTCGCTGGTCTGCTCGCCCTGACGGCCTTCGAGCACGGCGTCCGCCATCTTGCCCGCGATCAGCTTGACCGCGCGAATGGCGTCGTCGTTGCCGGGGATCACGTAATCGATCTCGTCGGGATCGCAGTTGGTATCCACGATGGCGACGATCGGGATGCCCAGGATGCGGGCTTCCGCCACGGCGATGTGCTCCTTGCGGGGGTCGACCACGAACAGCGCGCCGGGGAGCTTGGTCATCTCGCGGATGCCGCCCAGGTTCTTCTGCAGCTTATCGCGTTCGGCGATCAGGCCCGCCACTTCCTTCTTGGGAAGCACGTCGAACTGGCCCTCGGCCTCCATGCGGTCGATCGCGTTCAGGCGATCCACGCGGGTGCGGATGGTGCGGAAGTTGGTGAGCGTGCCGCCCAGCCAGCGGTTGTTCACATAGTACATGCCGCAGCGCTTGGCTTCGGATTCGATGGATTCCTGCGCCTGCTTTTTGGTGCCCACGAACAGGATGTCCTTGCCCTCGAGAGCCACGTCGCGCACGAAGAGATACGCCTCATCGATCTTTTTAACGGTCTTCTGCAAATCGATGATGTAGATCGAAT
Source organism: Candidatus Alectryocaccomicrobium excrementavium (assembly GCA_018716755.1). GTDB lineage: Bacteria > Bacillota > Clostridia > Christensenellales > Aristaeellaceae > Alectryocaccomicrobium > Alectryocaccomicrobium excrementavium. The sequence continues at coordinate 26,938 of DVJN01000189.1, read as the reverse complement.
TGCGCTCGGTGAAGATGTACTGTGCCATCTTCGGGTTCCAGCGACGGGTCTGGTGGCCAAAATGCACGCCAGCTTCAAGCAACTGCTTCATGGAAATGACTGCCATTGGTGTTCCTCCTTGTTTTTCCCACCTTCCGCTTCGCCTTTGCCCGGCACCCATGGGGCAACGCCGCGCAAATCGGCGGAAGTGCGTTTTCCGATCAATTATAGCATACCCATCCAAAGCCTGCCAACACATTTCGCGTTAAATCTTTTTCTTTGACGGTTTTTCCGCCAAAAGGATTGACAAATGCCCGCCGCGCCGCTATAATGATGCCAATATTTCCTGTGGAAATGACGGGGACCAAGCGATGCCGGGGACGGCGCAAGAGAGGGGGAGCGCGGATCAGCCGCGCTGCAAGCTCCCCCCGCAGGGCCGCATCGCGCACCAGCCTCCGATCCGCAGCGCCGGGCGCGATATCCCCCTGCAAAGTGGCGCAAGCAAATTGGGTGGAACCGCGGGTTTTTTATCCCGTCCCAATGCAGGCGCTTTTTTGTTTCCCAAATTTGCCAAGAACCAGAAAGGAAGGATCCCCATGCAGGAACACCCGCATTTTGACAACAGCCTTTCCTCGCTGCGCCACACGGCCAGCCACATCATGGCCCAGGCCGTGAAAAAGCTGCGCCCCGAGGCCAAGCTGGCCATCGGCCCTTCGATTGAAAACGGCTTTTACTATGATTTCGACGTCGACGAGCCCTTCACCCAGGAATTCCTCACCGCCGTCGAAAAAGAGATGAAGCACATCGTCAAGCAAAACCTCAAGCTGGAGCGCTTCGAGCTGCCCCGCGAGGAAGCCATCCGCTTTATGGAGGAAAAGGGCGAGCCCTACAAGGTGGAGCTCATCCGCGACCTGCCCGAGGACGCGGCGATTTCCTTCTATAAGCAGGGCGATTTTGTGGACCTGTGCGCCGGCCCGCACGTGGTGAGCACCGGCAAGGTGAAGGCCTTTAAGCTGATGAGCGTGGCCGGGGCGTACTGGCGCGGCAGCGAAAAGAACAAGATGCTCCAGCGCATCTATGGCACGGCCTTCGAAACCCGCGAAGAGCTGGACGCCTACCTCACCCGCCTGGAAGAGGCCAAAAAGCGCGACCACCGCAAGCTGGGCCGCGAACTGGATCTGTTCGACACGATGGAGGAAGGCCCCGGCTTCCCGTTCTTCTTCCCCAAGGGCATGACCATCTACAACACGCTGGTGGACTACTGGCACGATCTGCACCGCAAGGCGGGCTATCAGGAGATCAAAACCCCCATCATCCTGAACCGCGCGTTGTGGGAGCAGTCCGGCCATTGGGATCACTACCGCGAGAACATGTACACCACGGTGATCGATGGAGAGGATTACGCCATCAAGCCCATGAACTGCCCGGGCGGCATCCTGGCCTTTAAGCGCAAGATGTGGAGCTACCGCGAACTGCCCGTGCGCATGGGCGAGCTGGGCCTGGTGCACCGGCACGAGCTTTCCGGCGCGCTGCACGGCCTGATGCGCGTGCGCTGCTTCACGCAGGATGACGCGCACATCTTCATGACCCCGGATCAGATCAAGGATGAGGTCATCGGCGTGTACAACATGGCGGCGCAGATCTACAAGACGTTTGGCCTGGACTACCACGTCGAGCTGTCCACGCGGCCGGAGAACTCCATCGGCTCGGATGAAATGTGGGAAATCGCCACCAACGGCCTGCGCGGCGCGCTGGACGAACTGGGCGTGCCCTACGTGATCAACGAGGGCGACGGCGCGTTCTACGGCCCGAAGATCGACCTGCACCTGGAAGACTGCCTGGGCCGCACCTGGCAGTGCGGCACCATCCAGCTGGATATGAACCTGCCCGAGCGGTTCGATCTGGGCTACATCGGCCCGGATGGCGAACGCCACCGCCCGGTGATGGTGCACCGCGTGGTGTTCGGCTCCATGGAGCGCCTCATCGCCGTGCTCACCGAGCACTTTGCCGGCGCGTTCCCGCTGTGGCTCGCGCCCGAGCAGGCCCGCATCCTCACCATCACCGACCGCGCGGACGAGGCTGCCCTGGCCCTGCGCGACAAGCTCTTCGACGCGGGCATTCGCGTGGAGACCGACCTGCGCAACGAAAAGATCAACCTCAAGATCCGCGAGGCGCAGGTGCAAAAGATCCCCTATATGCTGGTGCTGGGCGATAAGGAGGCCGAATCCGGCATGGTGGCCGTGCGCTCCCGCAAGGGTACGCAGGAAGTGATGAGCACAGACGCGCTGCTCGCAAAATTGCTGGAGGAAATCCGCACCAAGGCGCTATAAACAAAACCGATTTTGCCCGGCGAACGCGCCGGGCAAAATCATATTTGGAGGCCGTTATGCAATTTTCTGCCCAAACCCTTCTTCCCTACGCTTCCGGCGCGCTGGCTGCCTGGGACACGCCCGCGGGCATATGCCTGCGCCGCCTCACGCCGCGGCAGTTGCAGCAATTCGAGGGCGACCACGGCATGGTCATCCGTTCGCGCTGCAACGCGGGCATCGCCCTGGAAATGCGCACCGACGCACAGGCACTGGAAATGGATTTCTCCGTACAGGCGGAAGCGCCGCGCCCCTATGGCTATATAGAAGTCTTTGTCGATGGCGCGCCATTCGCCGCGGAGGGATCCGACGCGGAAATGCCGCTCCAGGCTTCCCTGCGGCTCGCGCTGCCGGGCGGCGTGAAGGCGATTGAAATCCTTCTGCCCGCGCTGCACGAAATGGCAATTTCCCACTTTGCCCTGCGGGGCGAAACCTGCATAGAACCCATCGCGCACCGCTTCCGCTATCTTGCGTTTGGCGATTCCATTTCGCAGGGGTACGACGCCATTTTTTCCTCTCGCGCCTATCCCATGCGCATTGCGCGCGAAATCGACGCCCTACTCCTCAACCAGGCCGTGGGCGGGGATGTATTCCGCGCGGAATTCCCCGAAGCGCTTCCCGGCTTTGTACCGGACATCATCACCGTGGCCTATGGCACCAACGACTGGAACGGCCGCGATCGCGCGGATTTCGAAGCGTCTGCGGCAGGCTTTTTCCAGAACCTGCACAGCGCGTATCCCGACGCGCCCGTGCTGGCCATCACGCCCATCTGGCGGGCCGATGGCGGGGAAATGCGCAAACTCGGCCCCTTTGGCGCGGTGGGCGAAAGCATCCGGCGCGAATGCGCAAAATACGGCTACACCGTGGTGGATGGCCTTTCCCTCGTGCCGCACGATCCCAAATATTTCCGGGACGAATACCTGCACCCGAACATGGAAGGATTCGACTGGTACTTTGCCAACCTCACCGGCGCGGTGCATCAGGCGCTAAAAATCGAATGAAGCTTTTTCGGTGTTCAGGGCAGGGGCCGCATTCGCGCAAGGCCGCCATATGCTGCGCGGTGCCATAGCCCTTGTTTTTGGCAAAGCCATACTGCGGGTAGCGCGCGTCCAGCTGCACCATATAGCGGTCCCGCTCGACTTTTGCCACGATGGACGCCGCGGCGATGCTGTAGCACTGCGCGTCGCCATGGACGATGGACTCGATTGCGCCCGGCAGGTCGAGCCCCGTCACGGCGTCGACGAGAAAAATCGCGCCCGGCAGGCCGCGCGCCGCTTCTTCCATAGCGCGGCGCGTGGCGTTCAAGATGTTGAGCGCGTCAATCTCCCCCGGCCACACCCAGGCGGTGCGCGCGTATAGGCTGTTTTGCAAAATCAGCGGGTACAGCGCTTCCCGCCTTTTTTCTGTGAGTTTTTTGGAGTCGTCCACGCCTGGCACCCAGCAACCCGGCTTCATGGCTACACAGGCGGCTACTACCGGCCCGGCCAGCGGGCCGCGGCCCACTTCATCGATGCCCGCAACCGTCGCGCCCGCCTCGAACAGCGCCTTTTCCCGTTCCAGCAGGCGCGCGAGCTTTGCTTCTTTCGTTTCCCGCATGGCTATGGCCGCTCCAGGGTAATTTTTCCCACTTTGCCCGCGCGGAACTCATCCAGCACCACGGCGGCCGCGCGTTCCGTGTTCAGCCGTCCGCCGGAAAGCAAGTAGCCGCGCCCCCGCGCCGCCGCTTCCAGGAGTTCATGGGGCTGCATCTCACCTGCCGCTTCCAACGGCAGCTTAAAGCGGGCGCACGCCGCTTCCGGCGCAATCCGCATCAGGCGCGAAAGCAAATCGCCCGCCAGTTCCTCGCCATCGATGATCTGGTCTCGGATGGAGCCCAGCTGCGCCAGCGTTTTGGCCACTTCCTGGTCGTCCAGCTTGGGCCAGAGCATGCCGGGCGTATCGAGCATTTCCAGATACGGCCCCACCTTCACCCATTGCCGGGTGCGCGTCACGCCCGGGCGGTCGGCGGTCTTTGCCACCGCGCCGCCGCGCAGGCGGTTGATGAGCGTGGATTTGCCCACGTTGGGCACGCCGATCACCATCAGGCGCACGGTTTTGTTTGCGCCGCGCGCGCGCATGCGCTCCACGGCCTCCTTCGTGGCCTCTTGAATAAAAGAAAGGATTTCGCGCGTTTTCCCGCCCGTGGCGGTGAAGCGCACGGCGAACATGCCCTGTGCGCGGTAAAAATCCATCCAGGCTTTGGTGGCCGCGTCGTTGGCCAGATCCGCCTTGTTGAGCACCAGCACGCGGGCGCGCCCCTTGCACACGGCGCTGAGCATGGGGTTGCGCGTGGCGCGCGGCGCGCGCGCGTCGCACAGCTCGATCACCGCGTCGATCCCCCGCATCTGCTCTTCCAGCATGCGGCGCGATTTGGCCATGTGGCCGGGATACCAATTGATTTCAGGCATGATTTTCTCCTCATTTCGCGCCAAGCGGCGCATAACAAAAATCGCTGAAGCGCGCGGCTCCAGCGATTTTGCGGGAATCTTACTTATCCTTGACCTTGGCGGCCTTGCCACTGCGCTCGCGCAGGTAATAGAGCTTCGCGCGGCGAACCTTACCACGGCGAATCACTTCGATGTGATCCAGACGGGGGGAATGCAGCGGGAACGTGCGCTCTACGCCCACGCCATAGCTCGTGCGGCGCACGGTGAACGTTTCACGCGCGCTGCCGTTGCGGCGGGCAATGACCACGCCTTCGAACGCCTGCAGGCGCTCGCGGGAACCTTCGACAACCTTCACATGCACGCGCACAGTATCGCCCACCACGAAATTCGGCAAATCCTTGCGCAGCTGAGCCTCCTCAATGGAGCGAATGATCTCATTCATGGGGAAATCTCTCCTTCTCTCTGGACGTTCGTGCCCGGCCTGCGGACAGAGGACCGCCCGATTACACAACCATTAGTATACCACACGCCGCCTTTTCCGGCAAGCAAAGCCTGCGTTAAACTTGCGTTCTTCCCTTTTCAAATGTACCGCCGCATCTGCGCCAGGGCAGATTTTTCCAGCCGCGACACCTGGGCCTGCGAAATGCCGATTTCCCCCGCCACCTCCATCTGCGTGCGCCCCTCGAAAAAGCGGCTGCGGATGATGTTTCTTTCGCGCTCACCCAATTTTTGCAGCGCCTGATTGATGGAGATGTCGCGCACCCAGTCATTTTCGTCCACGCGCGCGTCTTTCACCTGGTCGAGCACATAGATGGCATCTCCGCCATCCTGATAAATGGGATCAAAAAGCGAAACAGGATCCTGAATGGCCTCCAGCGCCATGGCGACATCCTCTTCCTGGGCTCCCATTTCCTCCGCGATTTCCCGGATATCCGGTTCGCGGTTCAGGCGGTAAACGAGCGCGTCCCTGGCCCGCAATGCCTTATACGCCAGATCGCGCAGTGAGCGGCTCACACGGATGGGGTTATTATCGCGCAGATAGCGGCGAATTTCACCGATGATCATCGGAACCGCATAGGTGGAAAAGCGCACGCCCAGCTCCGTGTTAAAGTTGTCGATCGCCTTGATCAGGCCGATACAGCCCACCTGAAAGAGGTCGTCCACACTCTCGCCCCGGTTGTGAAAGCGCTGGATCACGCTGAGCACGAGCCGGAGGTTCCCCTGTATGAATTCATGGCGCGCGCCGGTATCGCCCGCGCGGATTTTCGGAAAGAGCTCCCGCATGCGCTCGTTGTCGAGCACGGGGAGCGACGATGTATCCACGCCGCAGATTTCGACCTTGTGAATCGCCATATACTCACCTCCAACGAGATGAGTATTGCCTTAGCGGCGGCGGAGTATGCAAGGCGCTGGCGCCCGTAGGCCTGCGGTTTTAGGGCGAAATTGCCCCCATCCGCCGGAAACCCGGCGAAAATGTTACACCGTCCGGTCCGTGGAGCCATCCTGCGCGCAAATGGCCTTATAATCGCAAAAATCGCAGGCGCGCCGCTTGCCGCGGCAAACGGGCGCGATATCCGTGCGGCCCGCGCGAATTTCGGAAACATATTGTTCGCAGAAGTCGAGCGCCGTGCGCATCATTTCCTCAAACCGCTCCGGCGAGGCGATTTGCGTGCCCTTATAGAACTCGCCGTCCTTGGTGAGGCGCACCTTCATGGCCTCCTGCGGGTCGGTAGCCATGGCGCGCACGATTTCCGGATCATCGGGAAACACGCCGTCCAGCCGCAGGTTCTTTTTGCGCAGCGCGTCCGCTTCCTGCGGGTCGCGGGTGTCGCTCAGCGGCACGGGATCCGCCACGGCAAAGTAATACGCGCCCGCGCTCTTGCCGCCATATTTCTTCAGCGCGGCAGCCAGATAGATCATCAGCTGCAATTGCAGGCCGCCATACACTTCTTCCATTTTAAGCGCGCGGCCGCCGCGCTTGTAATCAATCACGCGCAAATACCCTCCGGCTTTCCACTGATCCACGCGGTCGATGCGCCCATAGAGCGCGCTATCTCCCCCCCTGGGGTGCAGGGTCAGCCGCGGCTCATCGTCGCCAAACTGAACTTCCAGCGCCACAGGCTCGAACTGGCTGCCGCGCATCTGCTCCGCCATCATCCAGGCAGCGCGGCGCGCAGTATCGCGCAGGCGGCGGCGTTCAGCCCGGCTCACTGCCGTATCTCCCAGAGGGCCGCTCATCATGCTGTCCAGCAGGCCATCCGCAATGCTCTCCATGCGCGTGGCGGCCACATCTGATGGCAAATCCTGAATTTCCAGCCGCTGCGCCGATAAAAACGCGCGCACAGCTTCGTGAAAAAAGCTGCCCTCGTCCACGGGCTTGAGCGCAAAAGGCTCCACGATCTGCGGCGCCAGGCCATACGTTACAAAGTGGCGGAAGGGGCATTGCGCGTATTGCTCCAGGCGCGACGCGCTCACCCGCGCGAGCTCGCCAAACAGGCGCGCGGCCAACTTTTCGCCCAGAGCGCCGCTGCGCGCGTCCCAGCCCAAAAAACGGGTGAAGCGCGCAAGCGCCGCGCGGCCTTCCGGCAAGCGCGCAAGCGCCGGTGCCGCCGCCCGGCTCCCCCCCTGGGCCAGTCGGTAAACCGCGGCGTCCACCGCTCCCGAAAGGATGCGTTCGGACGGCTCGCCAGACAGCGGCATTTCGGGAAACACGCGCCGCAACCGCTCCACTGCCAGGCCCGGCCGCAGGGGCGATCCGTCTATCGCGCTGAGGGAATAGGTAAAATACACCGCGCTGCGCGCCATGCCAATCGCGCTCACGAGATACATCCGCGCCACGCGGGCCAGCTCCACGCCATCCGGCCCCAGCCAAACGTGCGCCTGCCCGCTCACGCGAGCCTGCTCCGGTTCTGTCAAAAGCCCGCTGGGCGCGCTGGAGCCACCATCCGTCATGCCCACGAGCATCAGCGCCTTCACAGGCGCCGTAAACGTTCGCGACAGCGGCTGCACCGCCACTGCATCCGCCGATTGCGGCAATCCCTTGAGTTCCACCGCCGCGAGCGATTGCTCAATCAGTTCCGTCAACACTTTGAGGGGCAGCCGCTTATCCCCCATGATGGCCAGCAGTTGGTCCAGGGTGGAAAGAATGCGGTTCCACACCTGCGCGCTCTCGCCCGCGCGCGTAAACTCGTTTTGCGCCATCAGGCGGTCCTGTTCGCGTGCGCACTTGCCGTAAGCATCGATCTCGCGCAAAAACGCGAACAGCGCCTCGAGCTGGCTGCGCAGCGTCCTGGCCGGGCGCAGCGCCTCTTCCAGCGCTTCGATGGGCGCAAAAAACGCCTGCCGCACCGCTTCCAGCGCTTCATCCCCCACGGGCCTCCGGAAACGGTTGCCGCGCAGGCCGTGCGCCACAATATAATTGGCGAAACGGTCGGTTTCGTCATCCCCTATATTCATATACCCCGCGCGCGCCAGTTCGATCACATCCTGCGCGCGGTAATTCCCCGCCAGCAACCGCAGCACGCCAATGAGAGTGCGCCCCAACGGATGCTGGTTGGCGCCCCGGGAATCGGACAGGGACAGCGGCACGCCATATAGCGCAAACGCGCGGGCGAGCGCAAGCCGCCGGGATTCCACATCCGGCGTGACGATCAGCATTTCCCGGTAACGCCACCCCTTCACACGAGCCAGTTCCCGGCACAGGCTGGCCACGGCCATGGCCTCCGCGTTGGGGTCGGCGGCAGCGATCAGCCGCACCCGCCCGGGCGCGCCCACATAAGCGCGCGGCGAACGGCTGAACAGTTCCCGTGCCAGGTGGGCAATTTCCGCGTGCCGCCGGATGGTTTCCCCCGCCTTCACCACGCTGCGCTCCAGCCCCCGTGCGCGCACGCGCTCATCCAACCGCCGCATCGCATTCCGCGCGGGCAAAAACACGTCTGCATCCCGTGCCTCTTCATCATCCTCCAGGGCGAAAAAAACCGTCATTTTCCGGCAAACACAGGCCATGGCCGCGATCAGCTCATTCAGCAGCGGCGGCATCAAATCAAATCCATAAAAGCAGGCTGCGCAATCGCGCAAAAACGCCGCGTCCTGCAGGCGGGCGAGCGCCTCCCACAATTCGCCCTCGCCATCTTGAAAATGGCCCGCGAGGATCCGGTCGTATTCCTCCATCAGGCGGGAAAGATCCGCAAGCTTATGGCGCGCGGGGCTGCCATCCAGCTTGTCCGCGCACGCCCTGAGCGCGCTCCCATCCATGCCTGCCTGCCGGAACAATTGCAGCTGCTTGAGCGCGCGCTGCGAAAAACCGCGCTGGTGAAACGCGTCCTTATACCAGGTGAGTTCGCCCGAAAGGGCGCGTGCCGCCCGGTACAGCGCCATGGCGCGTCCCTGCTCATCTATGCGCGCTTCCTCCGGCGCGCCCGTTTCCTCAAAAAGGCGCGCGAGGAAGCGCGCGGTCGAGCAAATTTGCAGGCGAAACGAACCCTCTATGCCCAACGCATCGAACAAAGCGATCTCCGTTTCCAGCGTGAGTTGGCGGGGCACGATGATTATCAGTTCCTGATCCAGAAAAACCGCTTCGCGCGCCGTGCGCGCCAGCGCCGCCAGCATGGCTTCCGAGCGCCCCACAACATATTCCACCGGCACATTCTCACCCCCTGCGCCACTCTTTCCGGCCGGCCCCATAGCCCTACTATACGCCATTTGCGCCCAAAGCACAAGCAAATTTTTCGTGGCGCGGCCCATTTCTTGCACACTCCTGCCATGGTTTGAGCGCAATCCATGATTGTTTTTCACGAAATCAACAAGCAAAATTGACGTTTTAAATATTTTCATGTATAATGGAAATGGGAAAATATTGAAGAAGGTACTGGCGCACAAAAAGGTTTTGCGAAGGACATTTAAAGTTTCGCGGCGTTTTTCCCGCCATTTTCGCCGGGAGCGGCGCATTGCCGGCACTGCGGCCGGCGCGGGCCGATTCCGCCGCCAGCAAACGCGTTTGTGTGCCAGGGCCGAAAGTTGGCGCAAGTCAGGAGGGTCGCAAATGGCGCTGCCGGGAAATTATGCCTTGGGGTATTTGGAAGAGGACAATCCTCTAAAAGCTTATTTTCGCTTTCGCCCGCTGTTTCTGCACGAAGACGGGCGCTACCATCCCTTTGAAGAGCCTGAACAGCAGTATCCGCAGGATGGGTTTGTCCGCATCGTTCCCGACAAAAACGAGAGCAGCCACTTTAAGGCGCGCATGCGCCAGCTGGGCCGGTATTGCCTGCTCGATTTGCGGGAACATGCCGGAGCAAACGACAAAATCCGGCCCAACAAAAACTTTGCGCCGGATAAAATGGAAACCAACGCGTATATCGTGTATTCTGATGTGATCTGCGCCATGCCGGAAAACCAGTTGGCGGAGATTGTGCCGCTAAGCGTGGAGGAAGGCGCGCAGACCATTGCGCTGGACGAGCGCACGGTGCGCACGGTTTGTGCCTTTATAGACGAAGATGGTACTCTCACCGGCCCCTGGAGCGTAAAGGAGAGCGAAGAGGGGCGCGTACTCCAGCGCATGGAAAGCACCCACTGCCTCCCGCCGGAAAGCGTGCAAGGCCGGGTGGCTTCGATTGCGTTTATCGATGGAGAAAGCGCGCGAGTCATCGTGGCGGAAGACGAGAACGGCTTTTTCCCCATGGAAACAAGCATCCTCTCCGCGCCCAGCCGCGCGGAAAACGCTCCCGTGCATCCCGGCGGAGACGGCGCGCGGGATGTTTCCGCTGAAATTGCCCAGGAAATCGCCGTATCCGGGCCATCCAGCGCGCCCTGGCTCACGCGCGACCGCAGCCTGTCCCGCCCGGTAAGCCTGCGGCAGAACGCCCGGCAAACCGGCCTAAATCCCACCCGCGGCCGCAGCCTCAAAGAGATCATTGACGAGCAGTGGCGCAAATCCCGCTACGACCAGCTCGGCCATCCGGTTCCCGCCAATGTGGCCGCCATGCCCGTGGATAACCCTGCGGAAACCGCCATGCGCTTTTTGCGCACGGCCTGGGAGCGCGCAGACGTGCGCGAGCGCCTGGTGCAGAGCATGCTCAAGCTTGATTCCTTCGACGCATTGGTGCTCGCCCAGTGCGGCGGAGCGCGGCCAGAGCGGCCCGCCGCAGCCAGCGACCTGGAAGCCGCCCGGCTGAAAATCGCCCTGGAAATCGACGCGTTGCGGCAAAACCACCGCCGCCTGCTCGATGAGGCGCAAAAAGAACTGCGCGAAAGCCAGAACCGGGAACTCGCCGCTCTCGAGCGGGCGTGCAGCGAAGCGAAAGCCACCCTCGCGATGTATGAGGCCAAGGCTCGCACGGCGCGCGGCCAGGCTCTGGGCGAGAATGTGCCCTCCGAGGCTCAGCCGTCGCCGCAGCCCAACGCGCCCTCCGCAGGCGAACTGATCAGCGCTGTGCGCACGCGCTTTGCGCAAATGCAGCTGGATCTGGACAACGACGATGCCGTCAACCTGCTGGCCATCGTATGCTCGGGCAATTTCTGCCTGGTATCCGGCCCCTGCGGCAGCGGAAAGGGCGATGTGGTGCGCCTGTTGGCGGACGCGCTCGGCCTGGGCAACCGCCTGCTGTGCGTGCGCGCGCAAAAAGGGAATTTGAGCGACCGGGCAGATTATCGAAATTTTATGGAATCCGTCGATTCCCTCTCGCCGTTTTTCTTTCTGCTGGATGACGCCAACGCCTTCGATTGCGGCATGCTGCGCGAAGCCGTGGCTGCGCGCGGCATGAAGCCGTCGCTGATCACCTTTGCCACCATTCAGGACGCGGGCGAGCGCATCGATGAGCTTACCTTCGATTGCGCCTTTACCCTGCGCCTGAAGCCCACGCCGCTGAGCGTGATGCCGCAGCTTTCCAGCGATTTGTCCGCGCCCGCCGCGCAGGCGCCCATATCCCTCAGCGCGCTGCGGGAGCGATTCGCACCGGTGGGAGAAATTCCCGCGGAAATCGCCGAGCGGCTCGCCGCCCTGCGCAAAGCGCTCGCGGAGAGCGGCATTTATCTTTCCCGCCGTGCCCTGAGCGGCATGTGGGATTATCTCGCGCGCGTTTTGCCGCATGTTTCCTGGCAGCCCCAGCATGCGCTCGACCGCGCGTTGGCGCAGCGCGCCATTCCCGCCATTCTGGCGGGCGCGCCGCTCAACGCGTTGATGGCATTGCCGCAAATCCTGGAGGAATATCCCCTCAGCCGTGCGCTGATGGAGGAACCCCTGCCCCTGCCGCCGCTGTAGCGCCAATGGGAAAAATGTCCTTCGTTTTGTCTTCATACAATTTTTACTAGCACTCGCCGCGCGCGAGTGCTAATTTATGCTTGACAAACAACCTTCTTAGGGATACAATATAGCAAAAGCTGGGGTTTCGCCCATAAAACGGGGCTTGCCCCATTGTTGGAGGCAATCATTATGGCTGAAAAAGGCAGCATTTCCATTCATGCGCAAAATATCATGCCAGTCATCAAAAAGTGGCTGTATTCAGACAAGGATATTTTCCTTCGTGAAATCGTGTCCAACGCCTGCGATGCCATCGCAAAATACAAAATGCTCGCGTCCAGCGGGCAGGCGCAGGCGGAAGAGAGCTATGCCGTAAACATCGTAGCGGACGAGGAGAAGGGCACGCTTTCCGTCTCCGACAACGGCATCGGCATGACGGCAGACGAGGTGCGCAAATACATCGCGCAGGTCGCGTTTTCCGGCGCGGAAGAATTTCTGAAGCAATATAAGCCATCGGAAGGCGAAAACGGCGGCATCATCGGGCACTTTGGCCTGGGATTCTATTCCTCGTTCATGGTGTCCGACGAGGTTTCCATCGACACGCTCAGCTGGGAAGAAGGCGCACAGGCCGTGCGCTGGGTGAGCGCGGATGGCATGGAATATGAGATGGAACCCTCACAGCGCACACAGCGCGGCACCACCGTGACCATGAAGCTGTCGGAGGAAAACCACGAGTTTTTGCACCTGCACCAGCTGCGCGAAACGCTGGAAAAATATTGCGCCTTTATGCCCGTGCCGATCTATCTGAGCGTGATCGAGCCGCCCAAGGCGGAAGAAGAGAAATCCGAGGAAGAAAAGGGCGAAGAAAAGCCCGCCGGGGAAAAGAAGCCCGAGCAGGTGAACGAGACCAACCCGCTGTGGATGCGCCGCCCGGGCGAGGTGACGGACGAGGAATACCGCGAATTCTATCACAAGGTATTCCACGATTACCGCGATCCCCTCTTCTGGATCCATCTGAACGCGGAATATCCCTTTAACCTCAAGGGCATTCTCTATTTCCCGAAGCTGGAAAACGAATTCACCGCCAGTGAAGGCGTAATCAAGCTCTACAACAACCAGGTGTTCGTGGCGGACAATATTAAAGAAGTGATTCCGGAATTCCTGATGCTGCTCAAGGGCGTGATCGATTGTCCCGATCTGCCGCTGAACGTGTCGCGTTCCTTCCTGCAGAACGATGGCTATGTGAAGAAGATGGCCGCCTACATCACCCGCAAGGTGGCCGACCGGCTGGTGAATGAATTCAACACCCGCCGCGAGGACTACGAAAAGTACTGGCGCGACATCCATCCCTTCGTCAAGTACGGCTGCATCCGCGATGAAAAATTCTTTGATCGCGTAAAAGAAGCCATCCTCTTTGAAAAGACCAGCGGCGGCTTCACCACGCTCAAGGAATTGGAAGACAAGGGCGAAACCGTGTACTACACCAGCGACGCCAAACGCCAGGCGCACCTCATCGCGCAGTACACCAGCCAGGATAAAGACGTAATCGTGCTCGACACGCTGATCGACAACAACTTCATCAGCTTCCTCGAGTTCTCCGGCAAGGAGCAGAACCTCAAATTCCAGCGCGTGGACGCCAGCACCGAGGGGCTCACCGAGGAGGGCGAAACGGACGAGGCTGCGCGCGCCTCGCTGGAAGAAAAATTCCGCAAGGCGCTGGACGATAAAGAACTGGAAGTGAAGCTCACGCGCTTCAAGTCCGACGATCTGCCCGCCACCATCACCGTGGACGAGCAATCCCGCCGGTTCACGGATATGTCCCGCCAGTGGGGTGGCGGCTTCCAGATGCCCGAGCACCGCACGCTCACGCTCAACGAAAAGCATCCGCTGGTGAAATACCTCATCTCCGCCGAGGAAGAGGGCGACATCACGCAGATGGTTTGCCGCCAGATCGTGGATCTTTGTGAAATGGCCCGCCAGCCGCTGGTGGCCGACCGCATGGTGGATTTCCTCAACCGCAGCAACAAGCTGCTCACCATGCTGGCAGAAAAATAGGCCTTCATTCTCCCAGGAAGAAACAGCTCCGGAATTCTTTCGAGGATTCCGGGGCTCTGATCGTTGACAAACCTTCGGTTTGTCAACGAGGATTACCCGGTCGCTTGCAAATCAAAGATTTGCGGCCAGCGACCGGGACGGGAATGCATTTTTACCCACAGTTCGCAATCGTCGATCCACATCGCACGCAAAGCGTGCTTGTGGCTCTTGTTGCTCACTGGGCTTACTTCGGCCTGTTTCGCGCACTGCGCGCGGCCTTCGTGCGCCCCGCGAAAAATGCCAGAAATGACGTACACGCCGTCATTTCTGATTAAAGCCTCGTTCTTCCGATACTTTGTCAATGCTCTGAGCTCCGGAATTCTTTCGAGGATTCCGGGGCTGTTTGCCATTTCCGCCCACCTTTCGCGAATCGCAAACGATTTAACCGTTATGCGTATTGAAGATGCGCTCATAATATGATACAATAGGCTAAATCTATCGAAATCCGGCGGGAGGGACGGCGCATTGATCGTCATTGAGGATGCCTATAAAACCTTTGAAAGCGGCGCGCGAAAAGTAGACGCCGTGCGTGGCGTGAGCCTCACGATCCAGGACGGGGAAATTTTCGGCGTGATCGGCTACAGCGGCGCGGGCAAATCCACGCTAATCCGCCTGATCAACCTGCTGGAACGCCCCACTTCTGGAAAAATCTTTGTGAACGGGCAGGAACTCACCGCGCTCGCTCCCAAAGAGCTGCGCCAGGCCCGGCGCAAAATCGGCATGATCTTTCAGCATTTCAACCTGATGAAATCGCGCACCGTGTATTCCAACGTGGCCTATCCCCTGCGCGGCTCCTCCCTTTCCAAAGAAGAACGGCGCAATAAAGTGATGAACCTGCTCAAGCTCGTGGGCCTGGAGGAAAAGGCGCTGGCCTATCCCGCACAGCTTTCCGGCGGGCAGAAACAGCGCGTGGCCATTGCCCGCGCGCTGGCGAACGATCCCACGGTGCTCTTGTGCGACGAGGCCACCAGTGCTCTGGATCCGCAAACCACGCAGGATATTTTGCGCCTGTTGCGCGATGTAAACCGCAAGCTGGGCATCACCATCGTGCTCATAACGCACGAAATCGCCGTGGTGAAGGAAATCTGCACGCGCCTGGCGGTGATGGACGCGGGCCGTGTGGTGGAAGAAGGCGCGATTTACGATGTGTTCTCCCAGCCCAAGGCAGAGTTGACCCAGCGCTTCATCCGCACCACGAACAACCTCGCCCGCTTTGAGGAATTGCTTGCCAATGCGCCGGATTCCCTGAACCTCATGCCGGGCGACGTGATCGCGCAGATGGAATTCCACGGGGGCTCGGCCGGGCACGCGCTGGTATCTACACTATCGCGCGAATACGGCGTCGATATCAGCATCGTGTTTGGCAACATCGATATTTTGCAGGCCACGCCGCTGGGCACGCTGATTGTGATCTTCCGCGGCCCGGTAGACCAGGTGCAAAAGGCGCTGCTCGCGGCGGAAAAGAGCGAAGTTCAGGTGGAGGTGTTGCGCCGTGTATGAGTTTTTGCAAACCATCATGCCCAATGTGGTAAAAACTGCGCCGGAACTGTGGGAGTGTTTTCTGGAAACCATCACCATGGTAGGCGTTTCCGCGCTGATCAGCGCGGCGTTTGGCATCGTGTTCGGCGTAGTGCTGGTGGTGACGCAGCCGGGCAATATCCTGGAAAACCGCTGGATCTTCGGCATTCTGGATAAAATCATCAACGTGTTCCGCGCCATCCCCTTTGTGATTTTGATCGCGCTGTTGATGCCGCTCACGCGCCTGATCGTGGGCACGTCCATCGGCACGAAGGGCGCCATTTTCCCGCTGGTGGTGGGCACGGTTCCCTTCTTTTCGCGCCAGATCCACGCCGCGCTGTGCGAAATCGATCCCGGCACGGTGGAGGCGGCGAAGTCCATGGGCAGCAGCCCGGTGGGCATCATCTGCCGCGTGTACCTGCGCGAGGGCCTGCCTGGCATGATCCGCGGCGCGGCCATCACCATCGTGAACCTGTTCGCGCTTTCCGCCATGGCGGGCTGCGTGGGCGGCGGCGGGCTGGGTGACTACGCCATCCGCTATGGCTTCCAGCGCTACCAGACCGATGCGACCATCGTTACCGTGATTATTCTTCTTGTGCTGATCACGATTGTGCAATCCATTGGCAATCTGCTCACGCGCAAGATGCAATAATAGATTCCACTCAAGGAGGTCATTGTTATGAAAAAGGTTCTCGCCTGGATTCTCGCCCTTTCCCTGCTGCTGTGCGGCGCGGCGTTCGCTGAAGATACGGAAGAAATTCACGTAAAAGTCGGCGTCGTGGGCGAAAACAACGAGCAGTGGGAGCAGGTGATCATTCCCACGCTGGCCGAAGAAGGCATCATCATCGAATTGGTGAAATTCAGCGACTACATCATCCCCAATCAGGCGCTGGCGCAGGGCGAAATTGATATGAACGCCTTCCAGCACTATGATTTCATGAACAACTGGAACGAAGAGAACAGCGCGGCCTACGGCGTCACCCTGGCGGGTCTGTGCGACACGCTGATTGCCCCGCTGTGCATCTATTCCGATAAGATCACCTCGCTGGACGAGCTGAAGGAGGGCGACCAGGTCGCCATCATGAATGACGTGGTGAACGAGGCGCGCGCGCTGCGCATGCTGGCCAGCACCGGCCTGATCACCCTTTCCGAAGATTCCACCGAGCTGGCCACCGTGGCGGACATCGCGGAAAACCCGCTGGGCCTGGAGTTCGTGGAGATGGAGGCCGCCCTTACCCCCACAGCCATGAAGGATCCCGCCATCGCCATCGCCTTCCTGAATGGCACCCATGCCAAGGACGCAGGCCTCACCAACGATCAGGCTTTGCTGGTGGAGGAATTCGATTTTAATGATGAGAGCATGCACGGTATCGTGAACAACATCGCCGTGCGTTCCGACGACGTTGATAACCCGGTTTACCAGCGCATCGCGGAAGTGTATCAGTCCGACGAAGTTCGCGCTCTGTTCGACACCGTGTACGCGGGCGTATATCTCCCTGCCTGGCAGGCGGATGACGCCGCGGATGAAACTGCCGAGGCCGCAGACGAAACTGCCGGTGCCACGGACGAGACCACCGGCGCCGCGGAATAACCGTTCCGGCAAAATTTCTTTTCCAGGGCCGCCTTTTCAAAGGGCGGCTCTTTTTGCACGGGTTTATTTACGGTTCGTTCATTGCAGGCGCGGGCGGAGTGTGCTATAATCGCAGTACCGCTTTAATTCGGAGGCATCTATGAGCGAGCATTACCGCATACTCACCGGGGAAAACGCCGCGGAAGCCTATCTCGTTTCGCGCGGCGCTACGGTGCTTGAGCGCAATTTCCGCACGCGCGCGGGAGAAATCGACCTGATCGTGCAGATGGATGGCTGCATCGCATTTGTGGAAGTGAAGCGGCGCAGCACACCGCGCATGGGCCGCCCTGCTGAGGCGGTCACGCCCACCAAGCGCCGCAGGATCATCCAGTGCGCCAAGCAATACGCCGCCATGCACCACCTGCTATACGCGCGGTTGCGCTTCGATGTGGTGGAACTCACGCCCGGGCACATCAACCACATTCCCGCCGCCTTCGATGCCACCGGCATGGCGTAACCGATCAATTCTATGGAGATATAAACATGCGCAGAAAACTTCTTCTTTGCCTGATCGCTTTGTTTCTGTTCTCGCTCCCCGCGCTGGCGGAAGGCGAAAGCAAAAATCTGCTCGTCAACGGCGATTTTACCCAGGTGGAAAATGGCTTGCCCGTGGGCTGGTCTACCTATGCCTATTTTTCCGATCCGGGCATTACCCATTTTTCCTGCGAAAACGGCGTGGCACAAATCTACAACCTGGATTTCAACGACGCGCGCTTTTGCCAAACGGTTTCCGTAGAGCCGGGTGCGTACTACCAGATCACCTGCCGCGTGAAAGCCGAAGCGTTTGCCCTGGAAGGCGAAGGCGCAAACATCTCCATCGACAATACCTTTACCAAATCCAACACCGTGCGCGAAACGGATGGCGAGTGGGTAACGCTCACGCTCACCGGCCAGGCGGGGCCGGATCAAACCGAGGCGACGGTGTTGCTGCGCGTGGGCTTTTATGGAGCGGAAAGCCGCGTGCGCGCGTGGTTTGACAGCGCACAAATGGTGCAGCTCGATAGCGCGCCCGCTGGCGTTCAGGCCATGAGTTTCGCTACCCTTGCCCCCGCGAGCGAGGATGAAGTTGGGCAAAACGATGCCTTTTTTGGCGAGGCGGCCGCCTCGGGCTATGAAACGCACAACGAGCTGATCCTGCTCGCTGCCGCGCTTTTTGTGTTCCTCCTGTGCGCAATCTACACCCAACAGTTCCGCCGCGCACGCAGCGAACTGCAGCCGCGAAATGCGCGGGTGGTTCTCGTCACTATGCTGCTGGCTGCGTTTGTTCTGCGCTGCCTGATCGCGGTATCTGTGCGCGGCTATTCGGTGGATATCAACTGCTTTGAGGCCTGGGCATACCGAATGCTGCATACCGGGCCGCTGGAATTTTATTCCGACCCCAGCTACTTCTGCGATTACCCGCCGGTGTACCTGCTGCTGCTCTGGCCCATGGAAGCGCTGCGCACAGCCTTTGGCGTAGCATATGACAGTTCCGCGCACTGGCTGATGATCAAGCTGATTCCCATCCTGTGCGACCTGGCCGGTGCTGTCTGCCTCTATGCCTACGCCAGGCGACGCGCAGGCCTGCGCGTCGCGCTGGTGTTGGCATGCCTGTATGCTTTCCAGCCCATCGCAATCCTCGATAGCGCCGCCTGGGGGCAGGTGGACAGCGTATTCACCCTGATGCTGGTGATCGCCGCCATCGAGCTGGTGCGCGGCCGGTACCAGATTGCCCTGCCGCTGTTTGCGCTGGCGGTGCTTACCAAGCCGCAGGCGTTGCTTTTTGCGCCGCTGGGGCTGGTCTTTGTCGTTGCCGCGCTCGCGCGTGCCCGTGACCGCCAGGCGAACCTGCGCGCATTGGCCGGCCTGGCCGGCGCATTCCTTTTGTTCCTGCTCACGGGTTGCGTGTTTTCCAGCGGACAAAACCCCATTGCCTGGCTGTGGAATCTGTACACTGGCACGGTTTCGGGCTACCGCTATGTGACCATCAACGCGATGAACCTGTACGAGCTGTTCGCCCTCAACTGGGCCCCGCTGAGCAACAACGCGGCCGTGACTGCCATCTCCTTCGCGCTGTTGGTGGCCGCCTACCTCTTTTCGTTCTTCCTTGCGCTGCGCGCGAAGGAGCCAAAGCACCTGTTCCTCATTGCCGCGAGCCTGATCGCGCTGCTGTTTGCCTTTGGCCCCATGATGCACGAGCGCTACGCCTTCCCGGCGCTGCTCCTCATGCTGATGGCTTATGCTGTCTGCCGCGACAAGCGCGTGCTCTACGCTTTCACCCTTTTCACGGCGGGCATGTTCATCAATGTGAGCATGATTTTGCAGAACGGGCTGTATGAAGTTTCTCGCATCATCACCGGCGCAGAGCGGTTTTATACCTGTACCGCGGCGGTATTGAACCTCGCAGGCGCGCTGTACCTCTCCTGGACGGCGTTCGACGTAGCCGCGCGCGGGCGGGTACAGATCTTTTGCGCGCCGTCCCTTCCCAATCCGCACCGAGAGCGTCTGCTCGCTCCCGCAAACTACCGGCTGAATCTCAAGCGGCTGGACTACCTGCTCATCGCAGGGATTACGCTGGCCTATTCCATCCTGGCCTTTACCAACCTTGGCTCCACAAAAGCGCCGCAAACCGCCTGGACGTCCTCCGCACCCGGCGAAAGCATAACCATCGATCTGGGCACAGAACAGACTTTCCATCTAACGTATTACGGCGGCGTGAGCCAGTCCACCTTTACCGTGGAACTCTCCCTCGATGGCGAAACCTGGACGGAGCCGCGCGAGGCGCAATTCTCTCAGGGCCTGTGTTTCCGCTGGCTGTGGTACCAGCCCGGGGAAATGAGCGAATCCGGGGAATTCACTCCCCTGCAAAGCGGCTATCCCATGCAGAC
Organism: Candidatus Alectryocaccomicrobium excrementavium; assembly: GCA_018716755.1. Classification (GTDB taxonomy): domain Bacteria; phylum Bacillota; class Clostridia; order Christensenellales; family Aristaeellaceae; genus Alectryocaccomicrobium; species Alectryocaccomicrobium excrementavium. Next base: position 6,824 of record DVJN01000189.1, on the reverse strand, counting down.
CGCCCGTTATGTGCGCCTGCGCGCCGAGCGTGTGGGCCTCACGCTGCACGAAATCGCCTTCCTGGATGCAGACGGCGCCGTTTTGCCCATCGCAGGCATTTCCCGCGATGGCTCCGCCGCAGAATTCGAAACGGATTTCACCTGCCTCGTCGATGAGCAGGATACCGTGCCGCCCTATCCCTCGTATTATAACGGCACGTATTTCGACGAAATCTACCACGCGCGCACGGCTTACGAGCACCTGAACGGTACCACGGCCTATGAGTGGACGCACCCGCCCCTGGGCAAGGTGCTGATGATGGTGGGCATCAAGCTCTTCGGCATGACGCCATTTGGCTGGCGCTTTATGGGCGCTCTGATGGGCGTTTTGATGTTGCCGGTGATGTACCTGCTGGCCAGGCAGCTCACCAAGCGCACGGATCTTTCCTGCGTCGCCACGCTGCTGCTGGCGCTGGATTCCATGCACTTCACGCAGACGCGCATCGCCACGATCGACAGCTACGTAGTATTCTTCATCATGGTGATGTATCTGTTCATGATCCGCTATGTGCAAATGAGCTTTTTCCGCGAGCCACTGGGAAAAACGCTGGTGCCTCTAGGCCTGAGCGGGCTGTTCATGGGCTTTGCCTGGGCGAGCAAATGGACGGGCATTTACGCCTCCGCCGGGCTGGCATTCCTCTTTTTCCTCACAGTCTACTGGCGCGCGCGGGAATACTTCGCCGCCGAAAACCGCGAGGCTGTGCGGGGCTTCGCGCGCAAGCTGGCGGTCACGCTGGGCTGTTGCGTGGTCTTTTTCGTGGCAGTTCCGCTGGTCATTTACTACTTTTCGTACTACTGGCACATGCTGCCCTCCGGTGGGTTGACGGTGCGCAAGGTCTGGGATCTGCAAATCACCATGTTCAACTACCACAATGGCCTGAACGCCACGCATTCCTTCGCCTCGCCGTGGTACGAGTGGCCAACCATCGTGCGGCCAATGTGGTATTATTCCGGCGCGGATTTCATGCCCTCGGACATGGTTTCATCCATCTCCTGCATGGGCAATCCCGCCGTATGGTGGACGGGACTGGCGGCAATGATCGCCTGCCTGCTGCACCTGGCGGCTTCCCGCAGGGTTGACCACGGCATTTTCATCGTCGTGGTGGGCTTTGCCTCGCAATACCTGCCGTGGGTGCTTATCTCGCGCTGCACGTTCATCTACCACTATTTTGCCAGCGTGCCCTTTTTGATCCTGGCAATCGTCCTCGTGCTAAGCCGGATCCGTGCGCGCAACGCGCGCGCGTGCCGGTACGCATCCATCGCCCTGGTAGGCGCGGCGGCAGTGCTGTTCGCGATGTTCTATCCGCTGGAATCCGGCATGCCGGTCGCCCGCAGCTATGCGCAATTGTTGCGCTGGTTCAACTGGTATAACTTCTAACGCACGAAAGGATGGGGTTCTGTGCTCCACATCGTCACGAGTTTTGGCATTGCCGGCATCGACAGTTTCCCGGTGCGCGCGGAAGTGAACGTGAGCTTCGGCATGCCCGCTTTTGAAATCGTGGGCCTGCCGGACACGACTGTGCGCGAATCGCGCGAGCGCGTGAAGGCCGCCATTTTGAACAGCGGATACAAAATGCCTGAGGAACGCATCACGGTCAATCTCGCGCCCGCCGACCGCAAAAAGGAAGGCCCCAGCTTTGATCTGCCCATCGCGGTGGGGCTGCTGGCCTGCAAGCGCGATATCCCCGGCGCCGCGCTCAATGACGTGGCGTTCGTGGGCGAGCTTTCGCTCAATGGAGCGCTGCAACCGGTGCGCGGCGTGCTGCCCATGACGCTTGCCGCCCGCGCGCTGGGACTAAGCGCCATCGTGCTGCCCCGGGCCAACGCCATGGAAGTGCGCTGCGTAGACGGTATCGCCATCCTGCCCGCGGAAAGCCTGGAACAGGTCGTTCAGCACTTTGCCGGCAAACGTCCCATTGAACCCCTGGCTCCCGTGCCCTACAGCCAGTTGCTGGCAGAGCGCGCGCCCAGCGCGGATTTTATGCACGTTAAAGGGCAAAAAGCCGCCAAACGCGCGCTGGAAATCGCGGCCGCTGGCGGGCACAACGTGCTGCTCATCGGCCCGCCCGGATCGGGCAAAACGCTGCTCGCCCGCTGCATCCCCTCCATTTTGCCCGATATGAGCTTTGAAGAGGCGCTGGAGGTTACGCGCATCCACTCGGTATCCGGCACAGTGCCGGAGGCCGGTCTGATCACCGAACGCCCTTTCCGCTCCCCGCACCACACGGCCTCGCAGGTTTCCCTGGTGGGCGGCGGAAGCAACGCCATGCCAGGGGAGATTTCCAAGGCACACAATGGCGTCCTGTTCCTGGATGAATTGCCCGAATACGCACGCACCGTGCTGGAAACCCTACGCCAACCCATGGAAGACGGGTATGTGACCATCACTCGCGCCAACGCCACGGCCTCGTATCCCTCGGCGTTTATGCTGGTGTGCTCCATGAACCCCTGCCCCTGCGGAAATTATGGTTCCAAGACCAAGCAATGCCGCTGCTCACCAGTGGAGATCCGCCGCTATCTCAACCGCGTCTCCGGCCCCCTGCTCGATCGCATTGACCTGCATGTGGAAGTCGTTTCCATGGAAGCACACGCCATCGCCAACGCCGCGCTGGAAGAGCCTTCCTCCGCCATCCGTGCGCGCGTGGTGGCTGCGCGCGCCATCCAGTCCGCCCGCTACGCAAACACGTCCATCCGCTCCAACGCGCGCCTGGATGCCCGCTCCCTTGCGGCCCACTGCCACATGAGCCGCACAGCGGACGCGCTGCTCGCCCAGGCCTGCAACGCGATGGGCCTTTCCAACCGGGCAGCCACGCGCGTGATCAAGGTTGCGCGCACCATTGCCGACCTGGCTGGCGCAGACGAAATTCAGGATGCACATCTGGCTGAGGCGGTGCAGTACCGCTCGCTCGATCGAAAATATTGGGGATAAAGGCAAACCATTGCAAAAAGCAGGGGGGCTGTTGTGCCTCTAAGCACAACAGCCCCATCGTCCTTGCGCATGCGGTTTTGCCCATGTTCCGAATGCCCGGAGGACTTTGACCCGCGGCTTTTTAGACGGGACTCACAATGTCATACGCCAGCCAAATGCCCTTGATCGCGCCCTCCGTATTCAATTCCACGCGCACCGTTTTTCTGCGCTTATCCATCTTCGTAATGGTGCCGCGCAACTTTTGAAACGCGGTATCGATAATTTCCACCTTATCGCCCACCTGGACGGCTTTCATAATGCCGATTTCACCGTTCTGCCGCCAAATCCAGTCGGCAAATTCCCGATCGCGCCCCAGGAGCACATCCGCCTCTTCATCCGCATCATAGCGCAAAACCCGAATCACATATTGCAAATCCGAAAACGCTTCGTATAAAACGCTATCCGCCGAAAAATAGACAAATACATATCCAGGCAACAACGGCGTCAATACCTGCTGCCATTGGCCGTTCACGCGCACGCGCTTCGCCCGTTTGGGGAACAACGCATGCCCCCAATTCTTTTCCTCCACCGCGCGCACGACCATTTCTTCCTTGCCCGTTTTGCAGAACAGGCAGCGAACGTATTGATAATCGTCCATTGTATCCCTCTTCCATGCGGCGCGCCCGCGGGCGCGGTGTAGCGTGCCGTATTCCCAACCCTTTGCGCTTGTCTCATTCTTTCCACACGAAAGAATAATATTTCCGCAACGGTGATTCCATTGTGGTTTTAGTATAAAGATTTTCACGCCAAAAGTCAACGCAATTTTTGATTTTTCCAATATTTTCCTTTAAAAAAAACATGCGCCCATTCTTCTATTCCAGCCCTTGCGCCATCTTTTGGTAAATTCCTCCCTGCGCCAGCAACTCCGCATGCGTACCGCGCTCCACCACGCGCCCTTTGTCCAGCACCAAAATCTGGTCTGCACGCTGGATGGTGGTGAGCCGGTGCGCAATGACGATCATGGTGCGCGTACCAGCCAGGCCCTCTATGGCGCGCTGGATTTCCCGCTCGGTGCGGTTATCCACCGCTGAAGTCGCCTCATCGAGCACCAGAATGGGTGCGTCGCGCAAAATGGCGCGCGCAATGGCCAGCCGCTGCTTCTGGCCCCCCGAAAGACGCGTGCCGCGCTCACCGACCACGGTGTCATATCCCTCGGGCATGGCCATGATAAATTCATCCGCGCAAGCAGCCTTAGCCGCAGCTACAATTTCCTCGCGCGTGGCGCGATTCACGCCATAGGCGATGTTCTCCGCAATGGTGCCATTGAAGAGAAACACATCCTGCAACACCAGCGACATCTGCCTGCGCAGGGAAGAAAGCGTTACATCGCGCACATCGTATCCTCCGATGGTGATCGCGCCCTTTTCCACATCATAAAATCGCTCCATCAGCGAAACGATGGTCGTCTTGCCCACGCCAGTGGGGCCGACCAGCGCGATCATTTCGCCGGGCCGGGCCTGAAAGCTCACATCGTCAAGCACCGGCTCGCGCGGGTCGTAAGAAAAGCTCACATGGCGGAATTCCACGCTCCCATCCGTGTGGCCCAATTCAATCGCGCCGGGCTTTTCCACGATCTCGCTCTGCGCGTCGAGAATCTCAAACACGCGCACCGCGCCCGCAAATGAAACCTGTACGTCTTCCACCAGGCGCGCGAGCGTGGTCAGCGGCTGATAAAACAGCGAAAGGTACATCAAAAAGCCCACGACCTCGCTGATGTCCATGGCGCCGCCCATGGCCATGTAGCCGCCCAGGCCCACGACCACGACCGTGCCCAGCGATGTCAAAAATTCCACTGAGGGATGGAACAAGCCGTTGGCCTTGTTCGCGCGGATGTTGACCTGCGCATATTTGCGGCGGTAGGCGTCCAACTTATCGTGCTCCCAGCCTTCCTTGCCGAAAGCCTGGATTTCCTTCATGCCGGAAAGGTTATCCTGCAACACACCGTTGATCTCGCCCCACACCACCTGATTGACGCGGAACAGCGGAGCCACCTTGCGCGAAAACCGCGTGGATACAAACAAAATCAGCGGCACGGGCAAAAGCGTGAGCAACGTGAGCACGGGGTTGATGATGAACAGCATCACCGCCACACCCAGCACGATGAGCAAAGAGCTGACCAGATCCGGCAGCGCGTGCGCTACCAGCACCTCGATCTGGCGCGAATCGTTCACCGTGCGGCTCAACAGCTCGCCGGTCTGCTTATCGCTGAAATAGCGCTGCGAAAGCGTTTGCAGCTTATCATAGATTTGAAAGGTAAGATCCGCCACAAAGCTCCACGCGCCCAGGTGGCTCAAATACATCGCGCCAAAGCGGCACACCATGCGCAGTGCGTATGCACCCACCAGAATCAGGCACAGCGAAGCCAGTTCGCCTCCTGTGGCCGCGTTGCTCTCCAGCAAAGCCGTGAGCTTTTGCACAATCCCCGGCGTCACCAGTCCCATCACCGCCGCTCCAATCAGCGCCAGCGCCGCCACACTCAAAACGCCCCAGTGTTGCCGGGCCATTTTGATCAATCGCCAAGCCATTTTCATTGGTATCCCTCCTCGCCAACGTTTCTATTATACGGATCAATCCTCCCCTTAGCAAGGAAAAATGCCATGTTTTACAGATGTTTTCCGCGCATGACAGGGCTCTGCGGCATTTTGCCGCCGTAGCAGTGCATTGGCGCGCCTCTGTCACAAAATGGAGATTCCGCGCAGCTTTTTCGCAGCGTAACATAAAATTGCTTGCGCCCAAAAGGCGCATCCGCTATAATGAAACTGTGATGATGGAGAAGGCTCCGCGAACCGGTCACCAGAGAGCGCGCCCACGGCTGTAAGGCGCGCGGCCACGGGCGCGGCGGCTCCGGCCTCCGGAATGCGCAGGAGAACGCGCCTGCCCGCGCGGCGGCGAAATCCTGCCGGGTGCTCCCGATACAGAGCGCAAAAGGGCGCGCTTGCGCCGAAGCAAGGTGGTACCGCGAAGATCACATCCTTCGCCCCTGCAACGGGGCGAAGGATGTTTTTCAATTCCATGGAAAAAGGAGCATCCGTATGAAACTGAGAAACCTCGTCACCAAGCGCTACAAGGAGACCCCCTCGGATTGCCAGATCGCCAGCCAGGCGTTGATGATGCGCGGCGGCTATATGAAGAGCGTGGGCAACGGAATCTTCACGCTTTCCCCGGTGACCCGGCGCATCACCGCCAAAATCGAGGCCATCATTCGCGAGGAAATGAACCGCATCGGCGGCCAGGAAGTGCTGTTCCCCGTGGTGATGCCGGCGGCCCTGTGGCGCGAATCGGGCCGCTATGAATCCGTAGGCAGCGAGCTGGTGCGCTTTAAAGACCGTTCCGGTGCGGATATGGTGCTGGGCATGACGCACGAAGAGGCTTCCGTGCATTATGCGCGCGACCTGGCGGACAGCTACACCCAATATCCCTTTATGATCTATCAAATTCAAACCAAATTCCGCGATGAGCCCCGCTGCCGCGGCGGCCTGATCCGCGTGCGCGAATTCACCATGAAGGATGCGTATTCCTTCCACACCTCGCAGGAGGATCTCGCCCGGTATTACGACATCTGCTACGAAGCGTACAACCGCATCTTTGCCCGCGCGGGTTTGCCGGAAGTCGTGGCCGTGGCTTCGGACAGCGGCATGATGGGCGGCAAAATTTCGCACGAATACATGCTGCTTACACCCGTGGGGGAGGACACCATCGTGCTCTGCCACGATTGCGATTACCGTGCCAACATGGAGGCCGCACCCTGCATCACGCACAGTGCGCCCACCGAGCCCGCCGAGCGCAAAAAGGTGGCTACGCCCGGCGTCAAAACCAT
>DVJN01000028.1 GCA_018716755.1 Candidatus Alectryocaccomicrobium excrementavium | reverse complement strand
TATTTATACCCAGTATAGGAAACTGTACCATCAGGGAAAGGAGCATCAATCATGACTTACGAAGAGTTCAAACAAAAGGTTGGCAGCATAATCCTGACGGAGCAGGGTAACTGTCCTGTCACGCCGGTAATCCAGATGCTTCAAGGGAAATGGAAATTGCAAATTATCTATGAGCTTTGCATTAAATCTCCCATTCGGTTCGGAGAACTGAGAAAGGTATTGCAGCCCATCACGAATACGGCGCTAGCCAATGCGCTCAAAGAGCTGGAAAGTGACGATTTGGTGCAGCGCATCCAATACAACGAGATGCCTCTGCGGGTAGAATACTCCTTGACAGAGAAGGGGCAAGATCTGTTGCCGGTGTTTTATGCCATTGTGCAGTGGGGGATGAGATACATTCCGTAGAGCAGAAAAGGAGAGCTTTCCTCCGTTTTTCCGGTTTGCGCTCCATTTCACCCTCTGTGCGGAACTTGGGCGCCAGCTGCCTGCTCTTGCAGAAGCGCATGATGGCAATATCCGTGCGCCAGAGCCGGTTATGGTGAACGAAAGAAGCACCGCAATCCTGATACATATTGTATCAGGATTGCGGTGCTTCTTTGGCGGAGGAGGAGGGATTCGAACCCTCGAACGGCTTTTGACCGTTACGCGATTTCCAGTCGCGCGCCCTCGACCAAGCTAGGCGACTCCTCCATACATATATTCTTTTGTGCGAACCCGGAGCGGTCGAACCCCAAGCCCGAATCGGTCAACGCAAATTAGTATACCACAAACTTCCCGCTTGCGCAATCCCTGATTTGAAATTTCACATGAATTTAAGCTGGTTTTTCAGCGTCTCCAAGGATTCCCCTTGATTGTGAGAGGGAAATGTGGTATGATACGTTAGGCGCGCAAAAGGCCGGACGCTCCGGCGCGCCGATACTATACGGGGAGTGTGACAGGGGGGAAGGATGTGCTCGCGCACTTTTTTCAATCGCTTCCGCGGCTTGTCGAGCAGCTTTTCCAGATTTTGTTGATCTTTGCGGTACTTGGTTCCAGCATGTTTTTTATCGGCATGGCCATTCCGCGGGATCGATTTGATTATACCAATGCGTTTTACCGGCCCTGGAAATGGGAGCGCAACGGCGCGATTTACGAAAAGTTGGGCATCAAAAAGTGGAAAGACCGGGTGCCGGATATGAGCAAGTTCGTAACGCGCATGTACCGCAAAAAGCTTAGCGGGTTGCGCAGCAAGGAGCATATCCATCAGCTGATTGTGGAAACCTGCTGCGCAGAACTGATTCACGTGCTTTCCATGTTGCTCAGCCCGATTATTATGGTGCTCGTGGCGGGGCGGGCGGGCGTGGTGGCTATGGTGCTGCACGCGCTGGGCAACGTGCCCTTTGCGATTATCCAGCGGTATAACCGGCCACGGCTGGTGGAAATTCTGGATCGAATCGAACAGGCGGAAGCGCGCGCCGCCACAAACGCGCGCGCCGTGGCTGGCAAGGCTGCGGAGGAAACGGCGAGGTAGAGTATGAACATATGGATTGCTGTGCTCACGGCAATAACCCTTGCGTATGGCGTATATTATATAGCCATTGGCATTTTGGGCAGCCTGCGGAAAAGGCGGGTTGTGCCCAGCGCGCGGCCGCGAAAAAAGCTGGCGGTTTTGATTGCTGCGCGGAATGAGGAAAGCGTGATTGGCGAATGCGTCGCCAGCCTGAAGGCGCAGCGCTATCCCGACCGCCTGTACGATATTTACGTATTCCCCAACAACTGCACGGATGACACGGCGGGCGCGGCGCAGCGCGCGGGCGCACGCGTGATCTGCCCGGATGTGCCCATTCGCTCGAAGGGAGACGTGCTGTTTTTCGCCTTTGAGCGCTTGCTGGACGCGCCGGAGCACTACGACGGATATTTGATCTTCGACGCGGACAACATCGTGGACGAACAGTTTTTAAAGCGCGCGAACGACGCGCTTTTGAGCGGCGTGCATGCGGCGCAGGGATACCGCGACAGCAAGAATCCCCATGCCAACTGGATCGCGGGCAGCACATCCATTTTCTTCTGGGCCATGGACGGCATGTACAACCGGCCGCGTTATAAGCTGGGCATGTCCGCTGCGTTCAATGGCACGGGCATCGTGCTCAGCGCGGAGGCGGCGCGCGCCGTGCACCGGCAGACCTATTCACTCACGGAGGATCTGGAACTCACGGCGCTGTGCGCCATGGCGGGCTACCGCCTGGCCTGGATCAACGACGCCATTACGTATGACGAGCAACCCACTACGTTTGTCGATTCCTTCCGCCAGCGGCGGCGCTGGTTCGGCGGCTCGTTTCAGTGCCTGCTGCGCTACGCCGGGCAGCTCTTTTCGCTGGCGTTCAAGCGCCGGGATACGTTTTGCCTGGATATGCTGATGCTGTTTGCGGGCACGGCCATGCAGCTGTTGGGCGTGATTCCGGGCGTGTTAACGGCCATTGCCCTGCTATTCCAGTTGTTGGGCGGCCAGATTGGCCTGCTTTCGGTTGTGGAGGGGTTGCTGGGCGCGGCGGCGGCTTCTTATGTGGCTTTGGCGCTTTTCGCGCTGGCGGTTTGCGCCCTGGAGCGCAAAATACGGCCTGGCATAGAAAAGGGTATTTTGATGTTCCCCATTTTTATGTTTACGTGGCTGTTCGCGAACCTTTCAGTGTTTTTTGCGGGCGTTCCAAGCAAGTGGAAGCAGATTCGCCATGGAGCGAAGCGGGCCAAAACCGAAGCTACGCAATAAATGCAGATGGGAGCGCGAGGACATGGAGGCTTTTATCAGGGACGCCATGAGCCGGTGCTTTGGGTGGAACGCCAGAACCATCCGGGAAGTCCCGGGCGGTTGGTCTGCGCACGCGCTGGTTGTAGATGCGGACGCAGGCCGGTATTTTGTGAAGGTATATGACAAGCACAGGCCAACGGTGCAGGGCTGGATTGCGCGGATGCAGGAAAACATGCCCGTGGTCTTGTGGCTGCGGGACAATACGCTGCTTGGCGAGCGGATGGCTGCTCCATTGCTTACCTGCAACAAGGATTATAAAGTGGAAAATGCGGATTTCCTGGCGTTGGTGTTTCCATATATTGAGGGGAATACGCTGGGATCTGCGCCGCTGGCTGCGGAGCAGATCCGGCAGCTGGCACAATTGCTGGCGGCTTTGCACGGCAGCGGTTTTCGGCCTGGCGCGCCGGTGGAGGGGATCGCGGAAACGTATGCGGTTCCTTTTTTGGCTGGCATGGAGGCCTATCTTAGCGCGCGGGATTTGCCGGGAGATGTGCGCCGGATTTTTTCGCCCTATGTTTCCGTGCTTGCAGACGCCATAAAAATGCTCGGCCGGCGGGCGGAAGGCATGCAGTTGGATCAGACCGCATGCACGCTATGCCATACGGACGTGCATGGCTGGAACCTGATGTGGGACGGTGAAACGCTGCACCTGATCGATTGGGAAGGCCTGATGTTTGCACCAGCGGAGGCGGATTTGTTTGCCTTTAGCGATGGCTTCTTTTTTGATTACGCGCGGGAGGAATTTTTTCAGACTTATGCTGCCTTGCGGCCGGATTTCGTGCTGAACCCACAGGCCATGGATTTTTACCGCCTCCGCCGCCGCATGGAGGATATCTACGAGTTTCTTCGCGGCATTCTGGCCGATGGGCTTAGCGAGTCGGAAAGGCAGAAATCGCTTGCACATTTGCAGCGCGAGTGCGAAGCGCTGTCCCGCATGGAAAAAAGGGGATAGGATTACCAAAGCTGGTTTTCGCCCAGAGAGAAAACGATGTCGGCGTTTTCGAATTCTGACCTGTGTTGTTTGGCTTTGCCGGAGCAAAACATCATCATTGTAATCAGTCCCAGAGCATCGCTGCGAAACGGTTTTTCCGGTGTGCCGCCCACAAAGCATGCGCCTGGAACGGCCTGCCACCCGCCGCGCGTATAAAAGGAAACCCTTTCCGGAGCGCAGGTAAAGATGCTGATATCCGGGCGATGGTCGAGGATAAACTGGCGAGCAACCTTGAGCATTTTGGAGCCAAGTCCCTGATTCTGGTACTGTGGGTGAGTTACGACCTCGCTTAGACCATAGGCAAGATAGGTCTGTTCTTTATGGGAAAGGGAGCTTTTTCGGATTCCCACATGGCAAATGGCTCTGCCATCATCGAGCAGCACAAAAGAAGTGACATACGTTTCGGGCGCTGGGGGGAAAGGCGCATTTTCTCCATCCGCAGGCCATGCGGTTTCCTCAAGCGCCAGGATTTGCGCTGCCATTTGCGCATCGAGACATTCACGGAAATATTGCACCAATACCATGGATTTGCTCCTCTTATAGTGTAAACCACAGCGCCGGTGCTTTCGCTTAAGAAAATACCGGCGCTTTCCAATCGATAGTGGGGGGAATCAGCCAATTTCCTTTTGCAGGGCGAGCACTTCTTCGCGCGAGACCGGGCAGAGGGAAGAAAAGTTGCCATCCACGGCGCGGGCGAGCAGCGTGCGCGCCTCGGCATCCTCTCCGTCCTCGTGCAGCAGGCGGGCGAGGTTATAAAGGGTAATGGTCTGGCTGGGCTTTTGCTCCAGCGCGCGGCGGAAGAAATCCTTGGCCGCATCGCGCTCGCCCATGGCGTATTTCAACTGCCCCAGGTTATCGAGCGTGCCAGCGTCTTCTTCATCGTATTCATAGGCTTCATTGTTGAATTCGATCGCTTCGGTGAAATCGCCGGTCTGGATCGCCTTATCAATCAGATACTGGCCGAGCGTGGTATATACCATGGCCGTTTTGCCTCCCGCGGCCACCACGCGCATTTGCTCAATGGCCTTGTCAAGGTTGCCCATTTTCCATTGGAGCACAGAATAATTGATATGCAGCTGCTTGCGCTGGTCGGCGGTGAGTTTCATTTTGTCCAGCTTGAGCATGATTTCGCGGGATTTTTCAAAATCGCCCGCGCGCATCAAAAGCACGCTGTACGCCATCAGGTAGTTGGGATCGTTCATTCCCTCTTTATAAGCCTTTTCATAGCCTTCCAGGGCCTGCTTGTGCATTTCGCGCCCTTCTTCGGCCTTGCCAGCCTCAAATGCGCGATTGCCCTGCACATGCTTCATATAGGCCTTGCGGGCGTTAAAATTCGTCAGAAATCCCATAAGAATCACCTCATTTTTCGAATTAACCGCTCCCGGCGGTGCATGAGCGCCGCGCGTTCCGCCTCTGGCGCAAGGGCGAACGCCGCGTCGACATGCCGCAGCGCTTCCGCATAGTCGCGCTTGCGGTGTTCCAGATATTTGGCCAGTTCCACATGGGCGAACGCCAGCTTTTGCTTGCGCGTGAGCATGCAGGAAAGCACGGCCAGGGCGTTTTCCCAATCCTGTGCGCGGCGATACATGGCGTACAGGCGCGCGTTGGCTTCCCCGGCGTATTTTTGCGCCGTGAGCGCGGAAAGGCTCGTGACGGGGCGCGGCGCGCTTGCCAGCACATAGAGCCTGCGCGCGGTATGCTCCTCCCCGCGCCGTTCAAACGCGCGCCCGGCGCTGAACAGGTCGATGGGATCGGAAATCATTTCCGGCTGGAAGTACGCTTCCGAAAGGACGGCCAGCAGTTTGCCCAGGGAAACAACGTCTTCCCGGTTGTGGTCGAGCACATCCGTGAGCAGGGATTCATCCCCTGTTTTCAGGAAGGAAAAATAGCGCCCGGGCACCTCACTGCCCGGCAGGTCGTGCTCGCGGGGCGCGCCCAGAATCTGCGCTTCCAGGTTGGCGAGGCGGCAGCTTTTGATGCGGAGTTTCCACAACCTGCGCGCGGGTAGAAGAAGGTCTACGCTCACCAGCGGCGGCAATTCGCCGCGCATGCGGTTCATGGTGAAGCGCGAATTCAACAGCGGCAAATCGAAATTTGCCCCATTGAACGTAACCACGGCGGAAAAGCGCCTGGCGGCTGCAGCAACGGCGGCAAGCAGATCCGGTTCATCGGGATAATCGCGCATCAGATACTGTTCCACCACGAATTCGTTCCCGTCCAGATACCCAAGCCCCACCAGGAAAGCCACCGTGCCTGCGCCCCGGGAAAGCCCGGTGGTTTCCGTATCGAGGAACAGGCAATCACCGGCGCTTTGCACATCAAAGCCCAGGGCGCGAAACCGCGCCGCGTCCAGCGTGAGGAGCGCGCTCCCGGCCGGTATGGCATATCGCCGCACCAGCAGGCCGCGCCTGCTCGGGCGCGGTTTGGCTGCGGGCGCGGCGATGGTGCTGAGCTTTTTCAGCAAACTGGAACTCATGTTTCTTCGTATTTCACCACAGGGTTGCGCGCGGCCTTCACTTCGTCCACGCGGGTAATCGGGCAGGTATGCGGGGCGGTGCGCACGATTTCGGGATGTTGGCGGCACTCGCGCGCGATGGCACGCATGGCGTCCACAAAGCCGTCCAGCCGCTCCAGACTCTCGGTTTCGTTCGGTTCGATCATCAGCGCTTCCTTCACGATCAGGGGGAAGTGCACCGTCGGTGGATGGTAACCCATATCGATCAGGCGCTTGCAAATATCCGTCGCGCCCACGTGGTTCTCGTGCATCTGCCGGGCGGCGGAGAGCACGAATTCGTGCTTGCACAGCGCGTCGTAGGCGATATCATAATCCTCGCCCAGGCGTACGCGCAGGTAGTTGGCGGCCAGAACGGCCAGGCGGCACGCGTCGCGAATGCCTTCCGCGCCCAGGGCCAGCATGTAGGCGTAGGCCTTCACCACGACGCCAACGTTTCCATAGAACGCATGCATCTGGCCGATGGAAAGCGGCCGGTCAAAATCCCAGCGGTAGGCGCCGCCATCCTTTTGCAGCACGGGCACGGGCAAAAATGGCGCCAGGTGCGCTTTGGCGCCCACGGGGCCGCTGCCCGGGCCGCCGCCGCCGTGCGGGGTGGCGAAGGTCTTGTGCAGATTGACGTGTACCACGTCGAAGCCCATGTCGCCCGGCCGTGCCATTCCCATGATGGCGTTGAGGTTCGCGCCGTCGTAATAGAGCAGGCCGCCTGCGCCATGCACGATCTCTGCCATGGCGAGAATGTCCTTTTCAAACAGGCCCAGCGTGTTCGGGTTGGTGAGCATCAGCCCGGCGACTTCGCCGTTCATTTTTGCGCGCAGGTCATCGAGATCCACCAGGCCGTTTTCGTTGCTGGTGACCTCCACCACGTCGTAGCCCACCACATGCGCGGTGGCGGGATTGGTGCCATGCGCGCTGTCAGGCACCAGCATCTTGGTGCGTTTGTGGTCGCCGCGGTGCTCATGGTATGCACGGATCATGGCCACGCCGGTCATTTCGCCCTGCGCGCCCGCGGCGGGTTGCAGGGTAAACGCGTCCATGCCCAGGATTTCCTTGAGCATTTCGCCCGCATCGTACAGCAGCGAGAGCACGCCCTGCGCGTATTTTTCCGGCAGCAGGGGATGCAGGGCCGTGAATTGGCGCGCGGCCCACTCGTTCACCTTGGGATTGTATTTCATGGTGCAGCTGCCCAGCGGATACATGCCGTCGTCCACGCCGAAGGCGCGCTTGGAAAGCTCCATGAAGTGCCGGGTGAATTCCACCTCGGAAACCTCCGGCAAATTGGCGCGCTCCGCGCGCAAAAAAGCGTCCGGTATGCGCATATCTTCGCGCATGGGGGAGAGGGCAAACCCGTTCGCGCCGGGATGGCTCTTTTCAAAAATCAGCTTGCTCATCGGTCGGCCTCCTGAATCAGGCGCGCAAGGCGCTCGATTTCCGCTTCGGTGCGCTTTTCAGTGAAGGCCAGCAGCATACCGCCGGGGATGCACAGGCCACCGATCACGCCGTTGGCAAACAAGGCGTCACTCACTTCCTGCGGATGGTTCAGCGCGATGGCAAATTCGTTGAAATAGGGCGCGCTGTGCAGGCGGCAAATCCCGCGCCTGACCAGTTCGTCTTCCGCGAAGCAGGCGAGCGCGTGGCAGCGGCGGGCGATTTTCACCAATCCTTCGCCGCCCACGTAAGAAAGATACATGTTCACCGCGAGGGCGTTGAGCGCCTGGTTGGAGCAGATATTAGAAGAAGCCTTGTCGCGCCGGATGTGCTGTTCGCGTGCCTGCAACGTAAGCACGAACGCGCGCCGGCCCTCGGTGTCCTCCGAAAGGCCCACGATGCGGCCCGGCAGGCGGCGCAGGTTCTTTTTGCCCGTGGCAATGAAGCCCAGCGCGGGGCCGCCGTAATTCATGCCGCACCCCAGGGGTTGCCCGTCGCCCACCACATAGTCCGCGCCCAGCTCGGCCGGGGTTTTCAGCAGCGCCTGCGCAATGGGGTTCACGATCATGATGGCCAGTGCGCCCGCGGCGTGCGCCTGCTCGATGATGGGCCGTGCATCCACGATCCGGCCCAGATAGTCGGGCTGCTGGATTACGACTGCGGCGGTGTCGGGACCGATTTCGCGTTCATCCAGATGCGTGCCGGGCTTGCGATAGGCCTTCGCCACGTTGCAATAGCCCGGGTGGATCTCGCCGTGCAGGTATACGCCGTGCCGCCTGGTTTGCTCCCAGGCGATGCGCAGCGCCTCGCCCAGCGCGCTGCCCGCGTCGTACAGGCTGGCGTTGGAGGCATCCATGCCGGTTAGGCGGCAGATCTGCGTCTGATATTCAAATATGGATTGCAAAATGCCCTGGCTCATTTCGGGCTGATAGGGCGTGTACGCTGTGACGAATTCGCCCCTGGCGAGCAATTCGCTCACGGCGGCGGGCACAAAATGGTCGTAGCAGCCCGCGCCGAGGAAACAGGGCGCGTCGTCCGCGGACAGATTTGCCTTCGCGCGGCAGGCAATTTCGCGGCGCAGCTCGATTTCGCCCATGCCCTCGCCGATGGACAACGGCCTTTGCAGGCGTACTTCCTCCGGGATATCGCAGAACAGGTCGTCAAGCCTGCTGGCGCCAATGGCATCCAGCATTTTGCCGATGTCCTGCCGGGTATGCGGTGTGTAACGCATGTTATTCCTCCAGGGTGCCAAGGTAGGCTTCGTAAGCGGCGGCGTCCATCAAATGGGCTGTGTCGAACGAAGCGGCTTCCAGTACAAAGATGTAATTCTCATAAGGCGCTTCGTTGACGAGCTCTGGCGCATCTTCCAGCGCGCCGTTCACTTCGCATACTTCGCCGCCCACAGGGGAATATACTTCGCTTACGGCCTTCACGCTCTCCAGCACGCCCGCCTGCGCGCCCGGTTCCAGATGCGCGCCCACCTCGGGCAGTTCCACATATACCACGTCGCCCAGCGCGTTTTGCGCATAGTCCGAAATGCCAACGAATGCGCGTCCTTCCTCGATGCGCACCCACTCGTGATCTTTGGAATAGAACAATCCTGCCTGTACCATTGCGCTCACTCCTGTCCCTTTTTTCTTTTATAGAACATGCCCTTGCCAACCACAGCGGGAACGGGCTTATCGCGGATGATCAAATCCACCTGCGTACCGGGCGCGCTGAAAGCAGCGTCCAGCATGGCCAGCGCGAGGGGACGGTTCAGCGTGGGCGCCACGCCGCCGCTGGTGACGTGGCCAATTCCGGCGCCGTTTGCCGCGGCCACCATGCCCGCGCGCGGAATGCCGCGCCCCTTCAGCTCCACTTCGCACAGCCGGCGCGTAAGTCCTGCGGCTTTTTGCGCAGCCAGCGCGTCGCGGCCCACAAAATCGTGATCAAGCTTGACAAAGAAGGAAAGCCCTGCTTCCAGTGGCGTAACGTCTTCGCGCAACTCGTGCCCGTACAGGGGCAGCTTGGCCTCAAAACGCAGAGTATCGCGCGCGCCCAATCCAATGGGCTTCACGCCTTCCACCTGCAACAGGGCGCGCCATAGGGCAGGCGTATCGTTCCACGCGCAATACAGCTCGAAGCCGTCTTCTCCTGTGTATCCCGTGCGGCTAATGCAGCAGGGAATGCCAGCAACTTCTTCGCCATCCAGGAAATGGAAGGATTTGAGTGAAGCGAGGTCTGCATTTGTGAGGGGAGCGAGCGCCTCCTGCGCCTTCGGCCCCTGCAGGGCAAGCTGCCCCAAACGCGCGGAAGCATGCTCCAGCTGGATGCCCGGCGGGCACAGGGATTGAATGTAAGCGAAATCCTTATCGTCGTTGGCAGCGTTCACCACCAGCAGAATTTTGCTGTCGGATTGCACATAGGCGATCAGGTCGTCCACCGCGCATCCGTTTTCATAGCACAAAATGCCGTACACCGCCTGGCCGTTTTGCGCCTGCAGCACGTCGTTCGTCAAAATGGAATGCACGAATTCCTTCGCGCCCGCGCCGGTCACGGCGATTTCGCCCATATGGGAAACGTCGAACAGGCCCGCGGCTTCCCGCACATGCGCGTGTTCCTTAAGGATGCTGTCGTATTGCGTTGGCAGCGCCCAGCCGCCGAAATCCACCATGCGCCCTCCGAGGGCGACGTGCTCTTCGTACAGTGGAGTATGCTTCAGATGAACCCACTCCTTCCCAGATTACTATTCCTATTATACCTTCCTCTTAAAGAAAATACAAGTCCCATACGGGGAAGGGAAGCGCATTTCCATGTTATATATCGTGCGGAAAATGCCGCGGGAGCGCGATACAGGGAAAAGCCCGGGAGGGCGGTGCGTGACGGATTGCCACGAAATTGCCTAAAATGTAAAATATAAAAATACCTATTTACAAATCTCCAGCTGTATGCTATAATAAATCTCGC